>JANNFB010000075.1:0-13489 GCA_031379365.1 Burkholderiales bacterium | reverse complement strand
GTGCAGATCACCGGCACGGCCAGCCACGCCGGCACCACGCCCATGGACCGCCGGCGGGATGCCGCTGCGGCAGCGGCCAAGCTGTTGCTCTACGTCGAGCGCCGCGCGGCCAGCGTGCCCGATGTGGTGGGCACGGTGGGCATGCTGCAAGTGCCGGCCGGGTCCATCAACGTCGTGCCTGGGCGCTGCTACTTCAGCCTGGACCTGCGCGCCACCACCAATGCCGCGCGCGACGCGCTGGACACCGACGTGCGCGGCGCGCTGGCCGCCATCTGTGAACGCCGCGGCCTGTCGTACACGCTGGAGCGCACCACCATCGCCAGTGCCGCACCCAGCGACCCGGCCTGGCAGGCGCGCTGGGAAGATGCCGTGCAGGCGCTGGGCTTGCCCGTGTTCCGCATGCCGAGCGGCGCCGGACACGATGCGATGAAGTTGCACGAAGTGATGCCGCAAGCGATGCTCTTCATGCGCGGCTTGAACGCCGGCATCAGCCACAACCCGCTCGAAGCCATCACCAATGACGACACCGAGTTGGTGGTGCGCGCCTTCCAGAGCTTGCTCGACGAACTGGCCTCGGACCAACCATGAATGCCGTCACCCCCGCCGAAACCCGCGCCGACCCGCATGCCGCCCTGGATGCCTGGATCGACGATCACTTCGATGAAGAGATCGCCTTCCTGCAAGCGCTGGTGCGCGTGCCCACTGACACCCCACCGGGCAACAACGCGCCGCACGCCGAACGCACCGCCGAGCTGTTGCAGGCCTTCGGCTTCAACGCCGAGAAACACGCCGTGCCGACCGCCGACGTGCGCGCGGCGGGCCTCGAATCGATCACCAACTTGATCGTGCGCCGCCGCTACGGCGAGGGCGGCAAGACCATCGCGCTCAACGCCCATGGCGATGTGGTGCCCCCCGGTGACGGCTGGCAGCACGATCCCTACGGTGGCGAAGTGGCGGACGGCAAGCTCTACGGCCGCGCCGCAGCCGTCAGCAAATGCGATTTCGCCAGCTTCACGTTCGCCACCCGCGCCATCGAGGCGCTGAAGGCGCCGCTGAAGGGCGGCGTGGAACTGCACTTCACCTACGACGAAGAGTTCGGCGGCGAACTCGGCCCCGGCTGGTTGTTGGCGCACGGCCTGACAAAACCCGACTTGCTGATCGCCGCCGGCTTCAGCTACCAGGTGGTGACCGCGCACAACGGTTGCCTGCAACTCGAAGTCACGGTGCACGGCAAGATGGGCCACGCGGCGGTGCCCGACACGGCCGTCGATGCGCTGCAGGCCGCGACCTTGATTCTGAATGCGCTGTACCAGCAGAACGCGCTGTACAAGCAGGTGACAAGTCAGGTCAAGGGCATCACGCATCCTTACCTGAACGTCGGCCTGATCCAGGGCGGTACCAACACCAATGTGGTGCCGGGCAAGGTGGTGCTCAAGCTGGACCGGCGCATGATTCCCGAAGAGCAGCCCGACGCTGTCGAAGCCACGCTGAGGCGCGTGATCGCCGACGCGGTGGCAGGCTCCCGCGGCATCACGGTGGACATCAAGCGCATCTTGCTGGCTCGCGCCTTGGAGCCGCTGCCGGGCAACCAGCCCTTGGTCGAGGCGCTGTGCCGGCATGCCAGTGCGGTGTTCGGCGAATCGATCACAGGCTCGGGCACGCCGCTGTACACCGACGCGCGGCTTTACGGCGAGCGCGGCATTCCGGCGGTGCTCTATGGCGCCGGCCCGCGCACTGTGCTTGAGTCCAACGCCAAGCGCGCCGACGAGCACATCGTGCTCGAGGACCTGCGCCGCGCCACCAAGGTGGTGGCGCGCACGCTGCTCGACCTGCTCAGCTGAACCCGCAGACGCCGCGCCGCCGGCTGCGGCGACAATGCGGCGATGCTTTCCTGGATCCCGATTGCCCAGCTCGCGCTGCTGGTTTTGCTGGTGGTGTTGATGCTCTGGCTGACCCTGCGCCGGCCGGACAGCGCGGGCGCGGAGCGGCTCGAACGCAATCTGCGCGGCGAGATGCAAGACACGGCCCGCGGCACGCGCCAGGAGCTGGCGCAAAACCTCTCCGGCATGCAGCAGTCGCTGCTGGCCCAGTCGGGCGATGTGGCGCGCACGCAGAACGAGCAAATCGACTCCTTCCGCACCCAGCTCGCCGCGATGCAGCAGGGCTTGAGCGAGCAGAGCCGTGCTGCGCGCGAAGCCCAGGATGCAGCGCTGCACCGCTTCGGCCAGGCCCAGGCCGAGCAGTTGCGCGCGCTCACCGACGGCAACGACAAGCGCATGGCCGAGGTGCGCCAGACGGTGGAGACCAAGCTCAGCGCGATCCAGGCCGACAACGGCCAGCGCCTGGAGCAGATGCGTGCCACGGTGGACGAGAAGCTGCATGCGACGCTCGAGTTGCGCCTGGGCGAAAGCTTTAAGCAAGTCGCCGACCGGCTCGAGCAAGTGCACAAGGGCCTGGGCGAGATGCAGACCTTGGCGCGCGATGTCGGCTCGCTCAACCGCGTGCTCACGAATGTGAAGACGCGCGGCATCTTCGGCGAGGTGCAACTCGCCGGCCTGCTCGAGCAGGTCTTCACGCCGGAGCAGTTCGCCACCAATGTCGAGACCGTGCCGGGCAGCGGCGCGCGCGTCGAATTCGCGATCCGCCTGCCGGGTCGCGGCAGTGACGGTGCGGCCAATGCCGCCGTGCCGCTGTGGTTGCCGATCGACGCCAAGTTCCCGCGTGAAGACTACGAACGCTTGCTCGACGCGCAGGAGCGCGCCGACATGGCCGGCGCAGAGGCCGCCGGCAAGGCCATCGAGGTGCGCCTGAAGCTCGAAGCCCGCAGCATCAGCGAGAAGTACGTGCAGGCGCCACACACCACCGATTTCGCGATCCTTTTCGTGCCCACCGAAGGCCTGTACGCCGAGGCCCTGCGCCGGCCCGGCCTGGTCGAAGCGCTGCAGCGCGAACACAAGGTCATGCTCGCCGGCCCGACCACCTTGCTGGCCACGCTCAACAGCCTGCAGATGGGTTTTCGCACCCTGGCACTCGAGCGCCGCAGCGCCGAGGTCTGGCAAGTGCTGGGCGCAGTGAAAACGGAGTTCGGCAAGTTCGGTGACGTGCTGGCCAAGACCAAGAAGAAGCTCGACGAGGCCAGCAGCACCATCAATCAGGCCGAGGTGCGCACGCGGGCGATGGAGCGCCAGCTGCGCGGGGTCGAGGCGATGCCGGTGGCCGGCGCGCCGGGCCTGCTCGGCTTGCCCCGTAGCGACGAAGCAAGCGACGCAGCAAGCGACGAAGCGACCGATGGACCGCGCGACGACCTGCAGGCAGGCGGATGACCCAGGCCACTGGCGCTGCGGCCGCGCCGCGCAGCGCGTTCCTGCTGGTCGTCACCACCTTGATCGGCCTGCACGCCTGCATGGCGGCCACGCGTGTGGCCGCCAGCCTGGCGGTGCTCAAGCAGGGCCATCCGGACTGGGTGGTCGGCGTCTTGCTCAGCCTGTACGCGGTGGCACCGATCGGCTTGTCGCTGTGGGCGGGCCGGCTCGCTGACCGCCATGGCTTTCACCGTCCGGTGGCGTGGGCGGTGGGGCTGTCGCTGGTCGGCGCGGCCTTGCCGGTGGCCACCCAGCACCTGGCCGTGCTGGCGCTGTCGGGCCTGCTCACCGGCGGCGGCTTGAGCGTGGCGGCGGTGGCGATCCAGCGTGAGGCCGGGCTGATGGCGCGTGACGCCAGCGATCTGAAACGCGTCTTCAGTTGGGTTGCGCTCGGGCCGGCGCTGTCGAACACGCTGGCGCCGGTAATCGTGGGCTTGTTGATCGACCATGTCGGTTTTCGCGCTGCGTTTGCGTTCGGCGCCTTGCTGCCGCTGTTGGCGGTGGCGGCCGCTTGGCGCGTGCCACGCAAGCTGCCGCTGCCGGCCGACCATGTGCACAAGCCTGCGCCCGGCCACGCCTTCGAGTTGTTGCGCTTGCCGGTGCTGCGCAACCTGCTGCTGGTGAACGTGGCCTTTGCGGCGGCTTGGGATGCACACAGCTTCACCGTGCCGGTGGTCGGCCATGCGCGTGAGTTGAGCGCGTCAGCGATCGGTCTGGTGCTGGGCTCGTTTGCCGTGGCGGCCACCCTGGTGCGCATCGCCATCTCCACCTGGGCCGACCACATCGACGATCGGCGTGCCCTGCTGGCCGCGATGACCTTGGCCAGCACGGTGCTGTTGCTCTATGCCTGGTTGCCGGGCGCTGGCGGCATGATGCTCGGCTCGGCGCTGTTGGGCCTGGCACTGGGCTCGGTGCAGCCGATGATCCTGTCGACCCTGCACCAGGCCGCGCCACCCGACAGGCAGGGTCAGGCGCTGGCGCTGCGCATGGTCTTCACGAACGTGGCCACCGTCTTGATGCCGGCCGGGTTCGGCCTGCTGGCGGTCGTCAGCCGCAACAGCGCCGCACCGATGTGGTTGATGGCGGCGATGCTGGTGGCCGCGCGCTGGCCGGCAAGTCGGCTGCGCCTGCCGGCAGCGTCAGAAGCGGATGCCCGCCGGGTTTGAGCCCGGGTCGGCCGCCGCGGGCGCCGGCGGCGGAGTCGGCCGCGTCGGCGTCGCAGCGCGGCGCTCGGTGAGTGGCGTGGCCGCTGGCGGCGCGTAATTGGCCGGCAACAGCGACTGGCGCGGGTAGCCCGCCACGTCGAGGGTTTCGTCCCAGGCGGCGGGGGCATAGCCGCGGAGGGCTTGCTCGCCGACCTTGAGCACCGGGGCCTCGGTCCCGCCCACTAAACGGGTCCAGGCCTCGCGGTCTTCGTTGGTCTCGGCGATGCGCTCGCTGTAAGGCACCCCGCGACGCGCCAGCAGGCCGCGGGCCAGCGCGCAGGCTTCGCCACAGTCCTTCATGGTGTACAGCAACACCGGGAAGCGCGACGCCACCTGGCGCAGGGCAAAGGGCAGGGCGGGGTCGCTGGCGCGGCCGGTGTCGCCGCTGACCGGCATCACCTTGCCCTCGCTGGCCAAGGGTGGGCGGTCGGTGTAGGTCACGCGCCCATCGGGCCCGACGACCTTGAACAAAGCGTGGGCGGCGGGCGTTGCGAGGAGCAACAGGGAGGCCGCGAGGCTGGTCAACAAGGCAGGAGAGCGCATGACCCGCAATCTAACCGGGTTGGGCCGCAGACTCAAGCCATGCCTTGATGGCGCAGCAGCGCATCGATGCGGGGTTCACGACCGCGGAAGGCGGTGAAATTCTCCAGTGCCGTGCGGCTGCCGCCGGCTTCGAGAATTTCTTCACGAAAGCGCCGCCCAGTGGCCACCGACAGGGGCCCCGACTCCTCGAAAGCGCTCCAGGCATCGGCCGACAAGACCTCGGCCCACTTGTAGCTGTAGTAGCCGGCCGAGTAACCACCGGCAAAAATGTGCGAGAAGCTGTGCTGGAAGCGGTTGAACGCGGGTGAGCGAAGCACCGAGACTTCGGCACGGACCTCGTCAAGCACTTGCTGGACACCGCCTGTGGCATTCATTTCGGCATGAATGCGCAGGTCGAACAGGCCCATCTCGATCTGGCGCAGGGTGCCCAGACCGCTCTGGAAGTTCTTGGCTGCCACCATCTTGTCGAACAGGTCGCGGGGCAGGGGCAGGCCTGTCTCAACATGCGCCGTCAGGCGCTTCAACACATCGGCTTCCCAGCAGAAGTTCTCCATGAACTGGCTCGGCAACTCGACCGCATCCCATTCCACACCCGACAGGCCCGAGACACCGATGTCTTCGATGCGCGTGAGCATCAGGTGCAGGCCGTGGCCGAATTCATGGAACAGCGTGATCACGTCGTCGTGGGTCAGCAGGGCCGGATCGTTGCCGACGGGTGCGGCGAAGTTGCACGTCAGGCTGGCCACCGGTGTCTGCGTCGAGCCATCGGGCCGGGCCCAGCGCAGGCGCACGTCGTCCATCCAGGCGCCGGGCCGCTTGCCTGCGCGCGCGTAGGGGTCGAGGTAGAACTGGGCCAGCAGTTGGCCGCCGCGCTCGACGCGGTAGAAGCGCACGCTGTCGTGCCACACCGGCGCCACGTCGGGCGAGATGGTCACCTCGAAGACCGTCTGGACGATCTCGAACAGGCCAGTCAGTACGCGCGGCTCGGTGAAGTAGCGCTTGACCTCCTGGTCGCTGAATGCGAAGCGGGCCTCTTTCAGCTTCTCGCTGGCATAGGCCAGGTCCCAGGATGCGAGGTCCTGCAGGCCGAGTTCGGCCGCCGCGAAGCGACGCAATTCAGCCAGGTCCTTTTCAGCGTGGGGCCGGGCCCGCGTGGCCAGGTCGCGCAGAAAGCCCTGCACCTCGGTTGCCGAGCGCGCCATCTTGGGCACCAAGGACAACTCGGCGTAGTTGGCATGCCCGAGCAGGCCCGCAGCCTCATGGCGCAGTGCCAGCAACTCGTCCATCAGGGGGCCGTTGTCGCGATCGATCGGCCCGAGCTCACTGGCACGTGTGACGTAGGCCGTGTAGAGGGTCTGGCGCAGTGCCCCGTCGCGCGCGTACTGCATCACCGGGCCGTAGACCGGGTAATGCAGAGTCAGCTTGTGGCCTTCGAGGCCTTCGGCCTGAGCGGCCTCGCGGGTGGCCTGGAGCACTTCGGCGGGGACGCCCTCCAGCGCAGCGCCGGTGGCGTAGTGACAGAAGCCATCGGTGGCGTCGAGCACATGCTCGCTGAACTGCTGCTCCAGGTCGGCTGCGCGGGCCTGGATCGCGGCGAAGCGGGCCTTGTCGGTACCGCTCAGTTCGGCTCCGGAGAGCACGAAATCGCGCAAGGCGTTGGTCAGGGCCTTGCGTCGGGGTGCCGTCAAGTCGGCCGTTGCCGCGCTGGCGTGAATGGCCTTGTACTTCGCGTACAGCCGCTCGTCGGCACCCAGGCGGGTGTGAAACTCCGTCAGCTTGGGCAGGTTCTCGGTATAGGCCGCGCGCAGCGCCGGCGTGTCCGCCACTGCGTTGAGGTGCGATACGGCGCCCCAGGCGCGGCTCAAGCGCTCTGTGGCGACATCGAGCACCGCAGACATCGATTCGTAATCGGCCGCCACCGTGGGACTGACCGCGCGTTCCAGCGCGGCGTTGGCCTGGGCCAGCAGGGTGTCAACAGCCGGCGTGACGTGCTCGGGGCGGATGGCGTCGAAGGCCGGCAGGTCGGTGATGTGGAGCAGGGGATTGGTCATGGCAAGTTTGGTGTCAATGGGGGGCTGTTTGTTCCGCAGCCAGCAAAGTGTTGGAGAGGAGCATGGCAATCGTCATCGGTCCGACGCCGCCGGGCACGGGCGAGATCCAGCCTGCCACGGCGCTCACGCCCGCGAAGTCAACGTCGCCGCAGAGCTTGCCGGCTTCATCGCGATTGATGCCGACGTCGATCACGATGGCGCCGGGCTTGACCATCTCGGCCGTCAGGGTGCCGCGCCGGCCGACCGCGGCGACCACGATGTCGGCCTGCCGGGTATGGACTGCGAGGTCTGCTGTAGCGCTGTGACAGACCGTGACGGTGGCGTGGGCCTGCAGCAGCAACAAAGCCATCGGTTTACCGACCGTGTTGCTGCGGCCGATCACGACCGCGTGCTTGCCACGCAAGGAGATACCGGTGCTTTCGATCAATTTCATGCAGCCGGCCGGGGTGGCCGGGCGCAGGCCAGGCAGGCCGCTCATCAATTCACCGGCACTGGTCAAAGAGAAGCCGTCAACGTCCTTGGCTGGGGCAATGGCTTCGATGACGCGTTGCGCATCGAGGTGCTTGGGCAGGGGCATCTGCACCAGGATGCCGTGGATCGCGGGGTCGACATTCAGCGCGGCGATGCGCGCCAGCAGCGTGGCTTCGTCCATCGCCTGGTCGTAGCGTTCGAGCACCGAGTGCAGGCCGGCCGTGTGGCAGGCCGCGACCTTGTTGCGCACATACACCGCGCTGGCCGGGTCATCGCCGACCAGGATCACGGCCAGGCCCGGCTTGATGCCGCCGATAGCCAGTTCGGTCGCGCGCTGTGCAACGCCAGCCCGGATGGATTGGGACAGCGCGGTGCCGTCAATGATCTTTGCTGTCATGCGGGTAGAAACAAAAAAGGCCGCTTCGCGCGGCCCCGTTGTGTGGAGTCGATCAGGCTTTCGCGGTCTGCGCGCCGAGCGCGATCTTGAGCAGATCGGCGACCGTGTTCGCGTTCAGCTTTTCCATGATGTTGGCGCGGTGCGCCTCGACCGTCTTGATGCTGATGCCCAGATCGTCGGCGATCTGCTTGTTCAGGCGGCCCGCGACGATGCGCTCCAGCACTTGCGCCTCTCTCGTCGTCAGACGCGACAGCAGCGCGTCGCGGCTGGCCTGCTCCTGGTGCTGGCTGAAGGCGCTGCGCGCGCTGTCGAGCATGCGCTCGACCAGGCCGAGCAGTTCTTCTTCCTTGAACGGCTTCTCGATGAAGTCCATCGCGCCTTTCTTCATCGTGGTCACGGCCATGGGCACGTCGCCGTGGCCGGTGATGAAGACAATCGGCAGCGGGCTTTTGCGTTCGACCAAGCGGTCCTGCAACTCCAGACCGCTCATGCCTTCCATGCGGATGTCGGCAATCAGGCAGGCCACCTCGCGCGGGTCGAAGCGCGACAGGAAGGACTCCGAGGAGTCGAAGCACTTGACGCGGTAGTCCTTGCCTTCCAGCAGCCATTGCAAGGAGTCGCGCACGGCCTCGTCATCGTCGACGACGTACACGGTGCCTTTTTTGGGGATCAAGCTCATGGTGTGCTGTGCGTGTTGGCGGTGGCCAGCGCGGGCGGCGCCGGCGTGTTCGCGGGAGTGGCGGCAGGGGTGCCGAGGAGGCTGGTCGGCTCGGCGCGGATCGATACGTCGACCGGCAAAGTGAAGGCAAAACGACAGCCTGTGACGACGTCGCCATTGTAGAGGTTGGCCGCCCGGATCCGTCCCCGGTGTGACTCGACGATGGAGCGACACAAGGCCAGGCCGATGCCCAGGCCTTCGACCTTGGTCGAGAAGAAGGCCTCGTACAGGCGCGCCAGGGCGTCTTCGCGCACGCCGGGGCCGCGGTCGGTGACGCTGAACTCGATCACGCCCCCCTCTTCGGGGGTATGGCGTGGCACCACCCGCAACTCGATCTGGCGCCGGGTGGTGGGCATTTGTGCGCTGTCGATCGCTTCGGCGGCATTCTTCAGCAGGTTCAGCACCACCTGCTCGATCAGGATCGGGTCGCAATGCAGCGCGGGCAGGCGCTGGGCCACGTAGGTGGTCAACGACACATTGCGCCGTCGCAGCTCGATGCCGGCCAACTCGACCGCGTCGTCGATGATGGCCCGCGCCTGGGTCGTCTGCCGTTGCGGCTCGCTGCGCTTCACGAAGGCACGGATGCGGTGGATGATTTGCCCGGCCCGCTCGGCCTGGCGCGCTGTTTTCAGCAACGCGGCGATCAGGTCGTCCTTGGCGATCGAGTCGGCGCGCACCCGCGAGACCATGCCATTGCAGTAATTGGTGATGGCCGTCAGCGGCTGGTTCAGCTCGTGCGCCACCGAACTGGCCATCTCGCCCATCGTCACCAGCCGGCTGGTCACCTGGGCCTTCTCGGCTTGCTGTGCGGCTTGCTCCTCGATGCGCCTGCGCGACGTGATGTCGGTCGCAATCAGCATCTGTGCCAGACGGCCGTCGGTCCATTGCAGGTAGCGAGAGCGCACATCGAACCACTTCTTCAGGCTCTCGACGTAGACCTCGCGCGGGTCGGCGCCACTGGCCGTGAGTGACTCCGTGGGCAGGCCCGACAGGCTGTCGACAGCGTCGCCGTGGTCGTCGGCGGGCACGTAGGGCGCCGACAGGCTGCTGCTCGCCAACTGACCGTGACCTCTCGGATCGGCGCCGAACCAAAGACGGTATGACCGGTTGGCAAACAACAGCTCACTTTGTTGCACTGACAGCACCGAGACCGCGGCATCCAAGCCTTCCAGCACCGTGGTGAATCGCTCGTGCGAAGCGGAAAGCTGGTCGCGGATTCGCTTGGCCTCGGTGATGTTGGTCATCGAGGTCATCCAGCCCGTCTGCAAGCCGCGCGCGTCGATCAAGGGCGACACGTACATGCGCGAATCGAACAAGGTGCCGTCCTTGCGCAAGACCTTGACTTCGATCCCGCCCGACGGGCTGCGCCCTTGCAGTTCTTGCGTCAGCAGGCGCATGTTCTCGTCGATGCGGTCGTTCGGCCAGTGCGGGAATGGCGGCAGTTGGCCGACCAACTCGGCCTCGGTGAATCCCGTCATGGCGCAGAAGGCCGGGTTCACGTAGGTGATGCGGCCTTCCGCATCCATCGCGCGCATGCCCGTCAACATGGAGTTCTCCATGGCGCGGCGGAAATTGGTTTCCTGAACCAAGGTGCTCTGCATCTGGCCGCGGCGACGCATGTGGCGCCAGGTGCCCAGCAGCATCCAGACCGTGAGGACCGACAGGGCCACCACCATCCAGAACAAGGTGTTGCCTACCAGGCCCACCGAAGTGCGCCAGCCCTGGCCGCGCAGCACCAAGCCGTTTTCGGTCGGGGCCAAGGGCAAGTCGTAGACGATGGTCGGCCGGCTCGCTGGGGCGCCTGGCATCTGCAGCACACTGCCGGCCAATTCACGGCCTTCGGCGTCAAGGATCGCCACCGTGTGGCGCTGAGTGACCTCCGGAGGCACCGAGACCCGCAGCAGGGTGTCGATCGCGTACTCGACGATCAACGCACCGATGAAGTTGGTGCGGTCCAGCATCGGCACGTGCAGCTGGAACACCACCGTGCCGCTGGCGTTGCGAAACGGGCGCGAGAAAACGGGCTGGCGCAAAGCGCCGGCCGCGGCGAAGGCGCGCTCCGGTTCGCTGGCCTCGCCGGCGACGGGCAGCGCGGGTTGAAGCGCATCGCCGCTCGGATTGGCCTCGGGGTGGAACACGGCCACGGCATGGCTGCCGCGAAGGGTGCGGTTGGGGGACAGCCAGGACAGGTGGGTGATCGCCGGTCGCTCGCGGCTGAAGGTGGCCGCCAGGCTGCCGAAAGTGTTGCCGTCGACTTCGTTGCCGGCGATCTGGCGCGCCAAGCGCACGATCTGTTCCTGGTCATCGAGCAGGCGCAGCCGGATCTGTTGTTGCGCGATCTCGGTGTCGCGCTGCACCGTTCCGGTCTCCCGCTCGATTTCCTCGTTGCGCAGGTACCAGAAGGCCGCAATGATTGCCGCCAGAAACAAGAGCACGGAGACCAGCGGGCCAATGGTGGCGAAGCGGTCCTGCCGCGTCGGCGATTGACGCCGCCACCAGCCGCCGAACAGGCGTTGGCGGCGCGGGAAGGCAGGCATTTCGCTGTCGCGTGAAAGGTCGGGGCGCGGCTGCATGGGGGCGATTATCGAGGGACATGGTGCCGCTGAATGTCGAGCGTTGCGCATTATGAAATTAGAGGCCGCTATTTGAAACGAGTGCACGTTGTGCGACACTCACTTCGGCCGCAATCGGCACCGCGCCGCGTCGCAATGTGAGAGCCCGCAGAGACTTCACCAGGAGACCCCCATGTCAGCGCTTCCCCAACCGCCTCTCGGCCTGGACGCCACCGATTCCGACAGCCAGGAAACGCGCGAATGGCTCGATGCGCTCTCGGCCGTGGTGGCCAACGAGGGTCGCGAGCGCGGCCACTTCCTGCTCGAGCAATTGATCGAGCACGCGCGCCAGCAGGGCATCGACCGCCCGTTCTCGGCCACCACCGGCTACGTCAACACCATCGAACCGGAGGATGAGGAACGCAGCCCCGGCAACCTCGAACTCGAAGGCCGCCTGCGCGCCTACATGCGCTGGAATGCGATGGCCCTGGTCGTCAAGGCGAATCGCCTCGACCCGGCCGATGGCGGCGACCTGGGCGGCCACATTTCCAGTTTCGCGTCGCTGGCCCACATGTTCGCTGCCGGCTTCAACCACTTCTGGCATGCCGAGAGCGAGGGCCATGGCGGCGACCTGCTCTATATCCAGGGCCACAGTTCCCCCGGCATCTATGCACGCGCTTTTCTCGAAGGGCGCCTGAGCGAAGAGCAGATGCTCAACTTCCGCCAGGAGGGCGTGGCCGGGAAAGGTTTGTCGAGCTACCCGCACCCGAAGCTGATGCCCGAGTTCTGGCAGTTCCCCACGGTGTCGATGGGCCTGGGCCCCTTGATGGCGATCTACCAGGCGCGCTTCCTCAAGTACCTGCATGCGCGCGGGATCGCCAACACGGCCAACCGCAAGGTCTGGGTCTTTTGCGGCGACGGCGAAATGGACGAGCCCGAATCGCTCGGGGCCATCGGCTTGGCCGCGCGCGAAAAGCTCGACAACCTGGTCTTCGTCATCAACTGCAACCTGCAGCGACTCGACGGACCGGTGCGTGGCAACGGCAAGATCATCCAGGAACTCGAGGGCGAATTCCGCGGCGCGGGCTGGAACGTCATCAAACTGATCTGGGGCAGCAACTGGGATGCCCTGTTGGCGCGTGACAAGGATGGCGCGCTGAAGAAGATCATGATGGACACGCTGGACGGCGACTACCAGGCCTTCAAGGCCAACGACGGCGCCTTCGTGCGCAAGAACTTCTTCGGCCGCGATCCGCGCACGCTGGAGATGGTGGCCAAGATGAGCGACGAAGAGGTCTGGGACCTGCGCCGCGGCGGCCACGATGCGCAGAAAGTGCATGCGGCCTTCCACCGTGCCAACAGCGCCAAGGGCCAGCCCACGGTGCTGCTGATCAAGACCGTCAAGGGCTGGGGCATGGGCAAGTCCGGCGAGGGCAAGAACACCGCGCACCAGGCCAAGAAGCTCACCGACGATGACATCCGCAGCTTTCGCGACCGATTCAATATTCCGATCCCGGACAGCGAGTTGGCGAAGATTCCTTTCTACAAGCCGGCCGACGACACGCCCGAGATGCGCTACCTGCATGAGCGCCGCAAGGCCCTCGGCGGCTACCTGCCCAAGCGTCGCGCCAAGGCCGACGAGAGCTTCACGATCCCGCCGCTGGAGACTTTCAAGGCCGTGTTGGAGCCCACCGCGGAGGGCCGTGAGATCAGCACCACCCAGGCCTACGTCCGTTTTCTGACGCAGTTGCTGCGCGACAAGGACCTCGGCCCGCGCGTGGTGCCGATCCTGGTGGACGAGGCGCGCACCTTCGGCATGGAAGGCCTGTTTCGCCAGATCGGCATCTACAACCCGGCAGGGCAGAACTACACCCCGGTCGACAAGGACCAGGTGATGTACTACCGCGAGGCGGTGGACGGCCAGATCCTGCAGGAAGGCATCAACGAAGCCGGCGGCATGGGCTCGTGGATTGCCGCGGCGACTTCGTACTCGACGAACAACCGCATCATGGTGCCGTTCTACGTCTACTACTCGATGTTCGGCTTCCAGCGCATCGGCGACATGGCCTGGGCCGCCGGCGACATGCAGGCGCGCGGCTTCCTGCTCGGGGGCACCTCGGGGCGCACCACGCTCAACGGCGAAGGCCTGCAACATGAAGACGGCCACAGCCACATCCTGGCCGGCACGAT
>JANNFB010000058.1:0-2348 GCA_031379365.1 Burkholderiales bacterium | reverse complement strand
CAGGGCCTGCGGCCCATTTTGCGCTTGCTGTCCAGCGCGCCACGCTGCTGGTGCCAGCTTAGCTCGAACGTTATCCGTCATGAACCGACGCTCGCAACGAGGGAAGGGTGAGGCGCGATTGGCTGCCTCCGAAGCGCTGCTCCGGACATCGCTGCTGGAAGTCCTTCACTCGGTTGCTAGTAGCGGCGGGGCTTTGTTCTTCAACTCGAAGTACAACATGCACAACTTGTCAAAGCACTCGCTCAATGACGAGGCGGAAGCGTTTCTAGACCTCGCCTTGGCATGCATCGATCTACGGAAACACCTGGGCCTGCCGCTTGAAGGATCAGTGGGCCAGTTGTTCTTAGACGCCTGCGAGGAGAGCTCAAGCCCGAATGAGCACCGCCGAGGGCCACGGAAACTCGCAGAATCACTGTTGGAGGGTTTGCAGTGACGGATAACCTGTCAGTGGAGCGGACCGCCTACGGCGTCCGCTCACCTTCACGTTAGAGCGATCACGATGCAGCACATGGGTTTGCAGCGGCAGTCGGAGACTGGAGAAGTCTTGGCTCACTTCGGAGACGAGGGAATCGACCCCCGGATCGTCTCGCTCGCGGCGCCAAGCACCGCCTGCCTCCGTTTTATCGACCCGTATGGCAACACGATCTTCAATCAACTGCAGCTCCCGGTTCTCGCCGGGGAACTGCTCACGATGCGCGAGACTAGTGCGGACGAGGGGCTACGTTCACAACTTGATCGTGTGCTTGCCTTCTTGAGGGAGTCGGAGGGAACTCATGTCTATGTTCGCTTCATCGGCGACTAGCCGCTCTAACAGGTTGTTCGACGCGGACACGCACCGGCACTGCGCCGCAAAGCGCGCGGACGAGCCTACGCCATGCGGCGCAATGCCGGTGCGAGCCGGTCAACGCCGACGTTAGAGCGCATGCAACACAAGCCCTCTGCGCGAAGCATCCTTGCCGCGGCCGTCTGTGTCCCGCTAATCGTGGTGGCCATTACCGTGCTTCTGAACTACGCACCAGGCCTGCCAGGCCAGCCGCCGCGAGGCATCGCGCGCGCGCTGTTTTGGTTGCCGCCGTTCATAGCCGTGGCGCTCTTCCAGCTTTTGCCGTTTAGTTCGTGGTCGGCGCGCGCGTTCTTAACCGTCGCCTTCGGTGGCACCATGTACGCGGTGCTGCTCATGGCCTACCTCTTCGGCGCGTGCAGTTTCGGCGACTGCCTATGAAGGCAAGCGCTCTAACCCGTTGTTCCAGCCGACCGCCTTCGGCGGCGGCTGAACGCCAACGTTGAGACTGTGCAATAACTGGATGGGTGAACGTCCGGGAATGTGCTGACGACGAGTGCGAGTCAAGCCGCGTTGAACCCTCATCGCAGTGACGATGAGGTCCAAGATGCCCCGCTACAAGCCCACTCAGCGCAACGGCATGTTCATCCCGGTCGTATTCGAAGAGCAGATCCAGCCCGGCACCTTCGAGTTCGCACTGCATCACCTGGTCGATCAAGAGCTCGACCTCACGGAACTCGACGCCAAGTTCCGCAACGACGCCACCGGCGCTCCCGCCTACGACCCGCGCGCCCTGCTCAAGATCATGCTGCTGGCCTACAGCCGCGGGCTCATCACCAGCCGCAAGATCGAAGCCGCCTGCGAACACAACGTGCTGTTCATGGCCCTCTCGGGCGACGCCCGCCCCAGCTACACCCACATCGCCAAATTCGTACGCGAACTCGGCCCGCAAGTCAGCGCGCTGTTCACTCAGGTCCTGCTGACCTGCGACCGCCTGGGCCTGATCGGACGCACGATGTTCGCCATCGATGGCGTCAAGCTGCCGGCCAACGCCAGCAAAGAGCGCAGCGGCACCCACGCCGAGCTGGCCCACCGCGCGACCCGCCTGGACAAGGCCGCAGCCAAGATCGTCGCCCTGCACCAGGCGCAGGACGAACACGGCGGCGCGGGCTTGGACGCACAGCGCCAGACCCGCATCGACGAGTTGCGCAAAGAAGCCCAAGCCACGCGCGACTTCATCGCAACCAACCCCAAGCGCACCAACCGCAAAGGCCAGGAGCTCAAGACCAACGTCACCGACCCCGACAGCGCCAAGATGGCCACCAGCAAAGGCGTCATCCAGGGCTACGCGGCACAAGCCGCAGTCGATGCCCGGCACCAGATCATCGTCGCGGCCCACGTCATCGGCTCGGGCTCCGAGCAGGCCATGCTCATGCCGATGATCGACAAGGCCGCACCGATGCGCGAAGCACACACACTCATCACCGCCGACGCCGGCTACTTCAGCGACGACAACGTCAAGGCGCTGCACGACCAAGGCATCCCCGCGCTGATTGCCGACAACGGC
>JANNFB010000298.1:0-26497 GCA_031379365.1 Burkholderiales bacterium | reverse complement strand
TTCGGCACCAGCTTCTTCAACCCCGCCGGCGGCGGCGACCCGGTGATGTACCAGCACATCTTCTGGTTCTTCGGCCACCCCGAGGTCTACATCATGATCTTGCCGGCCTTCGGCATCGTCAGCGCCATCATTCCGGCGTTTGCGCGCAAGCGCCTGTTCGGTTACGCCTCGATGGTGTATGCCACGGCGTCGATCGCGATCCTGTCCTTCATCGTCTGGGCCCACCACATGTTCACCACCGGCATGCCGGTGACGGGCCAGCTGTTCTTCATGTACGCGACCATGCTGATCGCGGTGCCAACGGGCGTGAAGGTGTTCAATTGGATTGCGACCATGTGGCGCGGTTCGATGAGCTTCGAGACACCAATGCTGTGGGCCGTGGGTTTCATCTTCGTCTTCACGATGGGTGGCTTCACGGGCTTGATCCTGGCCATGGCGCCGATCGACATCCAGTTGCAGGACACCTACTACGTCGTGGCCCACTTTCACTATGTGTTGGTGGCGGGTTCGTTGTTCGGCATGTTCGCCGGCTTCTACTACTGGAGCCCGAAGTGGTGCGGCGTGATGTACAACGAAACGCGCGGCAAGATCCATTTCTGGTCTTCGTTGATCTTCTTCAACATCACCTTCTTCCCGATGCACTTCCTCGGCTTGGCCGGCATGCCGCGCCGCTATGCCGACTACCCGATGCAGTTCGCCGACTTCAACATGCTGGCGTCCATCGGGGCCTTCGGTTTCGGGTTGACGCAGGTCTACTTCTTCGTCTTCGTGGTCATTCCGGTGATGCGCGGGCAGGGCGAGAAGGCGGCGCAGAAGCCCTGGGAAGGGGCTGAAGGCCTGGAGTGGGAAGTGCCGTCGCCGGCGCCTTTCCACACGTTCGAGACACCGCCCAAGCTCGACATCACTGCCACCCGGGTGATCGGTTGAACGCCATGGCCAGTCCGGCGCAACGCAAGGCCAATCGGCGTCTGGGCTGGATGTTGGCAGCGTTGGCCGTCGGCTTTGGCGGCGGTTTCGTGATCAAGATCGTGTTCTTCGGTTTCTAGGGCAGGGCCGGATATGAGCTCCCCTGCTGGCCGGCGCCTGAACCGCGACAACCTGGTACTGCTGCGCAAGCTGGCGGTGATCGCTGCCTTGATGTTTGGCTTCGGTTACGCGCTGGTGCCTTTGTACAAGTCGATCTGCGAGGCGCTTGGCATCAATGTGCTGTCCGTGTCGGAGCGCATCGTCTCGGGCGTCGGCAAGCCGGCAGCCGATGGCCGCAACACGCAGGTTGATCGTTCGCGCACCATCACGGTTGAATTCGACGCCAATGCGCGCGGGCCCTTCGACTTCAAACCGGCGCAGAGCTCGCTCAAGGTGCATCCGGGCGAACTGACGACCGTGATGTACGAGTTCCGCAACACCCAGGACCGAGCGCTCGCCGCACAGGCAATTCCAAGCTATGCGCCCAAACAGGCGATGGCCCACTTCAACAAGCTCGAGTGCTTCTGCTTCAACGAGTACACCCTGGCCCCGGGGGAGAGCAAGCAGTGGCCCGTCGTGTTTGTCATCGACCCGCGCCTGCCCAAGGACGTGACGACGATCACCCTGTCGTACACCTTCTTCGAGGTCAAGGGCAAGCTGGTCGCCAAGGCCGCAGAGGCGGCGCTGTGAGCACGCCAGGCACGCTCTTGCGCACTTTCAAGGCGGTGGCCTGGTCCTTCTTCGGCGTGCGTCAGGCCAGCGAGTATGAAAAGGATGTCGCCCAGCTCAACCCGGTGCACGTCATCATCGCTGGCCTCGTTGCTGCGGCGCTGTTCGTGGGCGCACTTGTGTTGCTGGTGGGCTGGGTCGTGGGCAGCGGCGTGGCTGGCTGACCCGCGAACACAAGCACAATATTTGATTCCGATCGAGGAGAGAACAAACCATGTCCGCAGCGACACACTCCAGCGGGGCAGCGCCCTACTACTTCGTACCGGGCCCCTCTCGTCACCCGGCGATGACAGCGGTGGCCATGCTGCTGATCATCTTCGGTGCCGGCCAGTGGATCAATGGCGCCGATTGGGCCAAGTGGTTCGTGGCCTTCGGCTTTGCGATGTGGGCCGTGGTGCTCTACCAGTGGTTCCGTGACGCCATCTCCGAGAGCGAGAACGGTCAGTACAGCGACCGCATCGACATCTCGTTCCGCTGGAGCATGAGCTGGTTCATCTTCTCCGAGGTGATGTTCTTCGGCGCATTCTTCGGGGCGCTCTACTGGGCACGCGCCCATGCCTTGCCGATGCTGGGCAACCTCGATCACCAGATTCTGTGGCCCGACTTCAAGGCGGTGTGGCCGAGCGCCGGGCCGGGCATCACGGCGTCACCTGCCGGTACCGTCGACGCGTTCTCGACCATCGGGCCCTGGCCGCTGCCGACCATCAATACCGCCCTGCTGCTCACTTCGGGCGTGACACTCACCATCGCGCACCACGCCCTGCTGGCAGGCCAGCGCAGCAAGACGGTGCTGTGGATGTGGATCACGGTGATCCTGGGCGCCACCTTCCTCGGCGTGCAGGCCTATGAATACATGCACGCCTACCGCGATCTGAACCTGAAGCTGTCGAGCGGCATCTTTGGCTCGACCTTCTTCATGTTGACGGGCTTCCACGGCTTCCATGTCTTCGTCGGCATGCTGATGCTGCTCTTCATCACCTTGCGCTTGATGAAGGGCCACTTCACGCCCGCGCGCCACTTCGGCTTCGAGGGCGCCGCGTGGTACTGGCACTTTGTCGACGTGGTCTGGCTCGGCCTCTACATCGTTGTGTACTGGATGTGATGTTCACGACCGGTGCACAGCGCCACCACCCAGGAGCGCCGCAAGGCGCTCTTTTTTCTTGTCTGCTGCGGCGCTGGGCTCAGCGCCCCGAAGGCAGGCCGCTCGGTGTGATCCATCCCATCTGCCACGCCAGCAGGATGAACAGGAAGAGCGCGATCGACAGGCCCACCCGCACGGCCAGTGCGCGTGCCATGCGCTGGTCGCGCCGGCCGCTGGCGGCGCCGTCATCCGACTTGCGCAGCATGAAGAAACCGGCGCTCGCCAGGGCGCCGAGCACGCCGATCAGCGCGATGAGGATGACAATTTTCATGCGTGATTCTCGCATTGGCGGCCTTGTGCGATGAGCCAGCGCCAGCGTTGGTGGTGGGTGACCGCGGCCGCCCTGGCTGCGGCACTGCTGACGGCCCGGCTGGGCTGGTGGCAACTCGACCGTGCTCAGCAGAAGTTGGCGATACAAGCGGCGCTCGAGGTGCGAGCGCAATTGCCGGCGATCGATCAGGTGGCGCAGCTGGCCTCGACGGCTGCGCAAGCAACAGACCAGCACCACCGCCTGCTGGCGCTGAGCGGCCACTGGTCGCCTGCCCACACGGTCTTGCTGGACAACCGCCAGATGCATGGGCGCCCGGGCTTCTTCGTGCTCACGCCCCTGATGCTGTCCGATGGCAGCGCCTTGATGGTTCAACGGGGTTGGCTGCCACGCGACTTTCTCGAACGCAGTCGCGTCAGGGAGGTGCCGACCCCGGGCGATGACGTGCGCGTGCTTGGCCGCATCGCCCCGCCGCCGTCCCGGTTGTTCGAGTTCGGCGCCGCTGAGCCCGGGCGCATCCGGCAAAATATCGATCTTGATGCCTACAGCCGTGAGACCGGTCTTCGCCTCAGACCCCTGTCGCTGCTATTGGCCGAGTCCCCCGCAAGCGTGGGCGACGGACTCCAACGCGATTGGCCGCCACCGTCCACCGGGGTGGCCAAGAACCGCGGCTATGCGGTTCAGTGGTTTGCCTTGTCGCTGCTGATCCTTGCCCTCTATGCCTGGTTCCAACTCATCCAACCCTACCGCCGCCGAGCCCGTCGCTGAGCCCTTGCACCTGACAGTGCATGCGATGCCGCAGGCCGATGTAGGCAGCGACGAGCAGCTGCGTCGAACCGCAACGGGCCGCCTGAAGATGCTGCTGGTGTTGCTGGCCTGTGTTGCGCCGGTGGTGGCGTCCTACTTCACGTTCTACATCTTGCGTCCGGAGGGTCGCAGCAACTACGCCACCCTGATCGCGCCGTCGCGGGCCATGCCCGCCGATCTGCCGCTGACCGATCTCGACGGCCGGGTCGTTTCTGCCGCCGCGCTGCGGGGCCAGTGGTTGCTGGTGGTGGTTGGGCGCAGTGCTTGCGACAGCGACTGCGAGAAGCGCCTCTTCACGCAGCGCCAGTTGCGCGAGATGACAGGCCGCGAGCGCGACCGCATCGACAAACTCTGGCTGGTGACCGATGAAGCCCCGATCGCCCCTGCACTGCGCGCCGCATTGGACGCCGCGCCGGCCACCGAGGTGCTGCGGGTGCCTCTGGCCGCCTTGCAGCAATGGCTGTCGCCCGCGGCAGGCGAGTCGCTGGAGTCCCATCTCTACGTCGTCGACCCGATGGGTCAATGGATGATGCGTGCGCCAGCCCAGGCGGAACCGGCGAAGTTCAAGCGCGATATCGACAAACTACTTCGCGCGTCAGCCTTCTGGGACCGGCCAGGGCGATGAACGAGTGATGCCTGACCTGATCGACTGGGCACCGGTGGCGCGGATGGCGTTGCTCGGCATCGTCATCGCGCTCGGCCCGCTGGCCTGGCTGTGGGTGCGCCACCGCGACGCGACGCCCACGCGCCGGCTGCATGCGCTGACGCTGCTGACGCTGTTCCTGACCTTCGACCTCGTCTTGTTCGGTGCCTTCACGCGCCTCAGTGATTCGGGCCTCGGCTGCCCCGACTGGCCCGGCTGCTACGGCAGCGCCAGCCCGCTGGGTGCACGCGAAGAGATCACTGCGGCACAGGCAGCGATGCCGAGCGGCCCCGTCACGCATGGCAAGGCGTGGATCGAGATGGTCCACCGTTACCTGGCCACTGCCGTCGGCGTATTGATCACCGTGATGGCGGCCATGGGCTGGTGGATGCGCCAACAGCGCATGGCCTTGGCGCCGTCGCCGTGGTGGGCCACCCTCACCTTGGCGTGGGTCATCGGTCAGGGCGCCTTCGGTGCGCTGACCGTGACGATGAAGCTCTACCCGGCCATCGTCACGCTGCACTTGCTGGGCGGGCTGGGCTTGCTGGCCCTGCTGGCCGTGCTTGATCAGGCCTTCTCGCCACGGCCGCTGAACCTGCCTCGCGGCTTGCGCGCGGGTGCGTGGGCCGTGGCCGGGTTGCTCGTCGTGCAAGTCGCCCTCGGCGGCTGGGTCAGCACCAATTACGCTGTGCTGGCCTGCCGCGATTTCCCGACCTGCCAGGGCCAGTGGTGGCCGCCGATGGACTTTGGCCACGCCTTCACGCTGCGCCGTGAGCTGGGTCAAACGGCGGCAGGCGCCTACCTCCCCTTCGACGCTTTGACAGCCATCCATGTCACCCACCGGTTGACTGCCTTCGTGGTGCTCGCGGCCATGCTCGCGTTGGCTTGGCGCTTGCGCGGTACGGGGGATCCGGCGCTGCGCCGCTTTGCACTCGGCCTGGTCGTCCTCGGCCTGTGGCAGCTCGGCACGGGTTTGTCGAATGTCGTGCTGGGCTGGCCGATCGTCGCCGCGGTGTCGCACACCGGCGGCGCGGCGCTGTTGGCGGTTTTGCTGGCGACCTTGCTGGCACGCAGCCACCTCCAGCCGAGCGTCGCGCCACGGCGCGCTGAGTCGCTCGGCCGCGCCGTGCGCGTGTAAGAGAATCCCAGGTCTCGCTCGCCATGTCCACGACTCCCACGACTGCTGCTGCCCGCAGTGCCCTTGGCACGCTGTCGGGCGCATCTCGCGTGCGCCAGTTCGTCGCACTGACCAAGCCGCGCGTGGTGCAGTTGATCGTGTTCTGCGCCGTCATCGGCATGCTGCTGGCCGAGCCCGGCTGGCCGGCGTGGGGGGTGCTGCTGCCCGCCGCAGCCGGCATCTGGTTGGTCGCAGCGGCGGCCGCGGCCTTCAATTGCTTGGTCGAGCAGCACATCGACGCCAAGATGGCGCGCACTGCCTGGCGGCCGACGGCCAAGGGCCAGTTGAGCAACGCCCACACGCTGTTGTTCTCGACCCTGCTGTGTGCGGCCGGCAGTGCCTTGCTGCTGGTCTGGGTCAATGCACTGACGATGTGGCTGACCCTGGCCACCTTCGTCGGTTATGCCGTCGTCTACACCGTGCTGCTCAAGCCGGCCACGCCGCAGAACATCGTCATCGGCGGCGCCTCGGGCGCGATGCCGCCGCTGCTGGGTTGGGCAGCCATGCGCGGCGAAGTCGGCGCCGAAGCCTGGCTGCTGGTGCTGATCATCTTTCTCTGGACGCCGCCGCACTTCTGGGCCTTGGCGCTGTACCGCGCTGAAGACTATGCCCGCGCCGGCCTGCCGATGCTGCCGGTGACGCATGGCAACGAATACACCCGGCTGCAGATCCTGCTCTACACCTTCGTGCTCTTCGCCGCCACCTTGTTGCCCTTCGTGCACGGCATGAGCGGCCCGATCTACCTGGCCTGTGCGCTGGTGCTCGGTACCTGGTTCATCGTGCTGGCCTGGCAGCTTTGGCGCCGCTACAGCGAAGCGCTGGCGCGCAAGACCTTCCGCTTCTCGATCTGGCACCTGTCGTGGTTGTTCGCCGCGCTGCTGCTCGACCACTACCTCTCACCCTGGCTCTTTGCGCGATGACACATCCCAACCGACGCACTGCGATCGCTGCCCTCGTGGTGGTGGGCCTGGGCGCCTGCAGCGCCGAGCAGAAGCCGGCCTTCAAGGGCATCGACATCACGGGCGCCGAGTACGCCCGCCAGCTGGCCCTGCCCGACGCCAGCGGCAAGCCGCGCAGCCTGGCCGACTTCAAGGGCAAGGTGGTGGTGGTCTTCTTCGGCTTCACGCAGTGCCCCGACGTCTGCCCGACCACCCTGGCGGAGATCGCCGAGATCAAGGGCAAGCTTGGCGCCGACGGCGACAAGGTGCAAGCTGTCTTTGTCACCGTGGATCCCGAGCGGGACACACCGGAAATTGTCGGTGCGTATGTGGCCGCTTTCGGCCGAGACTTCGTGGCGCTGCGCGGCACGGTCGAGCAAACCCAGGCGGCAGCCAAGGAGTTCAAGGTCTTCTTTGCCAAGGTGCCGGGCAAGACGGCGGGCAGCTACACCATGGACCACACCGCAGGATCATTCTTGTTTGATCCCATGGGCAAGGTTCGACTGTTCGTGCGCCAGGGCGGCGGTGTCGAGGCCATGGCGGGCGACATCAAGCTGCTGCTGGCGGGTGCGTAAACAAAAAAAGAGGCGGCTCATGCCGCCTCTTCGCGTTGGTCCTGGCGTCAATCAGGCGCTGGCTTGCAGCGCCCCACGCATTTTCTTCATCGCGGCCACTTCGATCTGGCGGATGCGTTCGGCGCTGACGCCGTACTCGGCGGCCAGGTCGTGCAGCGTCATGCCGCCCGAGTTGTCGTCATTGACCTTGAGCCAGCGCTCTTCCACGATGCGCCGGCTGCGCGCGTCGAGCACGTCGAGGGCGCGGCTGATGCCGTCGCCGGCGAGCGCGTCGCGGCTGCGCGCTTCGAGCACGCGCGTCGGCTCATTGGCATCGTCGGCCAGGTAGGCGATCGGCGCGTAGCTCTCTTCGCCATCATCGTTGGTCTGCGGTTCGAGCGGCACGTCGCCGCCCGACATGCGCGTTTCCATCTCCAGCACCTCTTCGCGCTTGACATTGAGCTTGCGCGCGACCGTGTCGACCTCGCTTGGGCTGAGCGTGCCGCGGTGGGTGTCGCCGTCGGGCGCATCGGCCTTCATGCTCTGCTTCATCGAGCGCAAGTTGAAGAACAGCTTGCGCTGGGCCTTGGTGGTCGCCACCTTGACCATGCGCCAGTTTTTCAGGATGTACTCGTGCATCTCGGCGCGGATCCAGTGCAGCGCGTAGCTCACCAGACGGACGCCCTGGTCGGGGTCGAAGCGCTTAACGGCCTTCATCAGGCCCACGTTGCCTTCCTGGATCAGGTCACCTTGCGGCAGGCCGTAGCCCAGGTATTGGCGCGATACCGACACCACCAGGCGCAAGTGCGACAACACCAAGCGTCCAGCGGCCTCCAGGTCACCGGTGTCGCGCAGGCGGCGTGCGAAGTCGGCCTCCTCTTGAGGCGTGAGCAGGGGAATGCGGTGCGTCGCCGAAATGTAGGCATCCAGGTTGCCGATTGGAGGCACCAGTGCCCACGGGTTGCGGACGGCCAGATCGAGCGGGGCAGCGGAAGCAAGGGCGGTGTTCATGGGGCCTTGGAGGAACTCGTGGAGTTCAGGTTCCAAGATATTAGCACTCTCGGTGGAAGAGTGCTGATCGTGCCGAGGCAACCGCGCTGCCTCACGGCCGTATGATGAATTAACTAATGCCTAAACGACAGCAGGCGCTCACTTAACCGAACATCGTGTCGAGCTGATCCAGCATGTCGTCCAAAGCACCGAGGAATTGCGGCACGTTGACCGGCTTGGTCAGGTAGTGGGTGGCGCCAGCGGCTATCGCTTGCCGGATGCTGGCCTCCGTGGCATCTGCCGAGACGACGATGACGGGTACGTCGGAGGTTTCTGGGTCGGCCTGCAGGTGGCGCAACAACTCCAGGCCATCGATGTCGGGCAGGTGCATGTCGAGCAGGATCAGGCTGGGCTTGCGCTTGCGGATCGCCGCCAGCCCATCCAGCCCGAGCATCGAGACCTCCAGCGTGATCTGCGGGCGCAGCGCCAGGATGCCGCGCATGACCTCGACATTGGTCTCGTTGTCTTCGACGTAGTGCACCACCCGCTGCCGATAACTGGCCAGTGGCAGTTCGGCGTCGTCGTCGAGTGCCGGCGGCAAGGGCGCTGCGTCGGCGCGGGGCAACTCGAGAATGAAGGTCGAACCCTCGCCTTCGCTGCTGCGGGCGCGCAAGGTGCCGCCCATCAGCTCGGCCAGGCGCAGGCTGATGACCAGGCCGATGCCGGTGCCTTCGATCGCTCCGCCCTCGCGGCCGAGTCGATTGAAGGGCTGGAACAGTTGGGCCAGCTGCGCCACGTTCATGCCTGCACCGGTGTCGGTGACTTCCAGCGCCACCATGCCGCTCGAATTGATGTGGCTGCCCACCAGCACCCTGCCGCCTTCGACGTTGTATTTGATGGCGTTGGACAGCAGGTTGGTGAGGATCTGCTTGACCCGGGTCGGGTCGCCCAGCACCAACCGCGCTTGATCGAACAGGCGCAGGTCGATCTGAATGCCGTGCTTGTCGGCGCTCTGCGCCAGCAGCGCCGAGGCGGCCGCCACCACCTCGGCCAGATCCAGCGTTTGCGGATGCAGCTCGACGTGACCGGACTCGATGCGCGCCAGGTCCAGCGTGTCGTTGATCATGTGCAGCAGATGCCAGCCGGCATGGCGGATCTGACCGGTCCACTCTGTTTGGTGCTGCGTCAGGGGCTGGCGACGGTCGAGTTCGAGCAGCTGCGTGAAGCCCAGCATGGCATTGAGCGGGGTGCGCAACTCATGGCTCATGCGCGAGAGGAACTCGCTCTTGGCCTGATTGGCCGCTTCGGCGCCGCGCTGGGCCCGCTGTGCTTCTTCCAGAGCCAGTCGTTCAGTGATGTCTTCGATGACCCAGACCATGCGCTTGGCCTGGCTTTGGGCGTCGCGCAGCACGCTCACCCCCACCTGCGCCCACAACGTGCGACCGTCGGCGGTCAGGCAGCGCAGCTGCCAGCGCGCCATCGGCACTTCGCCGGCCAGCAGACGCTCCCGCGCTTCGGACTCGGCCTGCCGATCGTCCGGGTGCAGCAAATCGGCGATGTGCTTGCCTGTCAGGCGCTCGCCGTCCTGCCCGAGCATCTCGCGCAACTTCGGGTTGGCCTCGCGGATGCGCCCGCCGGTGTCCGTGTAGGCCACGCCGATCGGCGTGTGATCGAGGATGTTGCGCAGGCGCTGCTGGCTGTCGCGCAGGGCAGCACCGGTGCGCTGGCGTTCGCCCATCTCGGTCTGCAATTCGGCGCTGCGCAACTCGAGTTCGGCCGTGCGTTGCTGCACCGCCTCGGCGATGCGGCGCGCGCGCCCGGTGACGGTGAGCAACAGCGCGCCCAACATGGCCGTGCCCAGCAGCCCGACCAGAGCGAAAGGCCAGATGCCGCCGGCGCTGGGGGCCACAGGCGCGGTCGCGGACACGCGCAGCTCCCACTCGCGCCCGGCCAACGCCAGCGGCGTCACATGCAGCGGCGCAAAGGCCGCGAGCTTGTCGCAGTCGGGCGCGCCGCTCAAGACGCGCGACGCTGCGGGCGCATCTTTGTCGATCAGGCACAGGCTCAGCGATGCGGACAGGCCGGCGGTGGCAGCGCGCAGCAAGTCTGCGGGCTTGACGGTGGCGAAGACCACGCCGCGCAGCGCTGCCGCACGCTCCTCGTCGCTGCGCGGCTGGCCTCGGTAAACCGCTTGGTAGAGCACTACGCCGGTGCCGCCCTGGGTCAACTTGAAACCCGCACTGATCGCGGGCTGCCCGCTGCGCGCCGTCTTGGCGACGGCCGCCCGGGCGATGGCGATCGACTGCGTGTTCACGCCGAGTGCCGCAGTGTTGGCCGGCAGCGGCTCGATGAAACGGATCACATACGCATCGACATCGCCGACTTCAGTGACGCCGGCATCGCGACGCTCGAAGACGCGGAATCCGGGCGCGCCGGTGGCCTGCTCCCGCGCTGTAAACGCGGCAGTCTCGCTCTTTGGCACTCGCTCGGTCCAGCCCAGAGCGACCAGGCTGCCGCCCTCGGACAGCCAGGGAGCGCTGGTGCGGGCAAACGCCTGCCGGTCGGGTGCGGCGCTTTCGCTGATCAGGCCGCGCATGCCCTCCAGTGCATGCAGGGGCAGTTGCAGGCGGGACCGGACGGCGTTGCTCAGGTTCTCGGCCTCGCGCTCGAAGGCCTGGCGGCTGCGGGCGGTGTCCAGCCGAATCACCTCGCGGATGCCCAGGCCCATCAGCAGCGCCACGGCCAGCAGTGGCAGTGCCACGGGCCAGCGCCGCGGCGCCCATTCTTCGCGCGGCTGGCCGATCAAGGTCAACATCACCGGCGCAAACACCAGCACACCCAGCGTGTCGCCGATCCACCATGCCGCCCAGTGCTGCGGCGCCTGCGCGACATCGAGCCGTCCCGACAGCCCCAACACGCCCAGCCCGACACTGGCGCTGACGCAACTGGCCAGCAGCGCTGCCAGCCAGAAGAAACGCCACAACTGTGCCGGCTCCGCCAACAACAGCGGTTGACCCACAAAACGCTTGGTGAGTGCCGCGCCTGCCAAAGCCTGCAAAGCCACGCCGATCCCGATCGCGGCGGTGATTGCGACGTCGAGCGCGCTGGCCGGGCCGGCGCTGGCGACGAAGCCGAGGTTGCCGGCGATCGAACCCAGCGCCACGCCCACCAAAGCCCAGCGCCCCCAGACCAACGTAGTCACCAATGCCAGGCCCGCGGCGGGCCAGAACGGCGCGGCGATGCCTGGCGGAATCGCCAGCAGCAGGCCGAGGCGCGCACAGACCAGGTAGCCCGCGAACGCAAGGGTGATGGTCAGCCACCATGCCGGCAGGGCGGGGCGGATGTCGCTGGCCGGCTGCACTGAACTCGGGGCCGTCGAGGGCGGTGGCAGGGTCAACTGCTGAACAAGAAATTCAGCACATCGCCGTCCTTGACGACGTAGTCCTTGCCTTCGGCGCGCATCTTGCCGTGGTCCTTGGCGCCTTGCTCGCCCTTGCAGGCGATGTAGTCGTCGAAGGCGATGGTCTGGGCGCGGATGAAGCCTTTCTCGAAGTCGGTGTGGATCACGCCCGCAGCTTGCGGCGCGGTGTCACCGGCGTGGATGGTCCAGGCGCGCACTTCCTTCACGCCGGCGGTGAAGTAGGTCTGCAGGCCGAGCAGCTTGAAGGCGGCGCGGATGAGGCGCGCCAGGCCCGGCTCGGTCTGGCCCATTTCCGAGAGGAACATGCTGCGGTCTTCATCGCTCATGTCGGCCAGCTCGGCCTCGGTCTTGGCGCAGATGGCCACCACCGGTGCGTTCTGGCGCGCCGCAACTTCGCGCAGGCGGTCGAGGTAGGGGTTGTTCTCGAAACCGTCTTCGGCCACGTTTCCGACGAACATCGCCGGTTTGGCCGTGATCAGGCAAAGGCCCTTGAGCACGAGGCGCTCTTCCTTGCTGAAATCGATGCTGCGCACCGGGCGCGCATCATCGAGTGCCGCTTCGCACTTGCGCAGCACATCGACCAGGCGCTGCGCTTCCTTGTCGCCGCCCGACTTGGCCACCTTGGTGTAGCGCACCAGGCTTTTCTCTACCGTGGCCAGGTCGGCCAGGCAGAGCTCCGTCTGGATGACTTCGATGTCGGCCACCGGATCGACCTTGCCGGCCACGTGGATCACGTTGTCGTCGTCGAAGCAACGCACCACGTTCACGATGGCGTCCGTCTCGCGGATGTGCGAGAGAAACTGGTTGCCCAAGCCCTCGCCCTTGCTGGCACCGGCCACCAACCCAGCGATGTCGACAAACTCGACGATCGCCGGCACCACCTTCTCGGGTTTGACGATGGCCGCGAGCGCAGCCAGCCGCGGGTCGGGCAGCTCGACGACGCCGACGTTCGGCTCGATGGTGCAGAACGGGTAGTTCTCAGCCGCGATGCCGGCCTTCGTCAAGGCATTGAAAAGCGTCGACTTGCCAACGTTGGGCAGGCCGACGATGCCGCATTGCAGGCTCATGGGAATCTCGGTGTGAGTGAGCGTGGAATTGTAGGTCGGCCCCTTGCGCTCATCGCGATCTTCCTGCGCCGGTGCTGTGCCCTTCGGGCCCGATCCGCAGGATCAACAGGTTGCCGGCCAGGGCCAGCGCGGCGCCCACCCAGGTGAGTGCGACGGGCTTGAAGCCCTCAAAGGCGGCCGAGATCACCAGCGCCAACACGGGGGTCATCACGCCCACGGTGGAGGCAGCGCCCGGGCCGATGCGCTGCTGCAGCGTGAGGTAGCAGGCAAAGGCAATCACCGAGCCGGCCACCGCCAGGTAGGCCAGCGACAGCCACCAGGCGGGTGCGTCCAGCGGCGACGGCAGCGCCAGTGTCTGCCCGCTGAGGCTGGCAATCGTCGCCGACAGTGCCGCGCCGTACAGCATGCCCCAGCCCATCGCCGGCCAGAACGGCAGTTGGTGCGTGGCGTTGCGGCTCGAAAGCAGGCTGCCGACGCCCGAGAGCGCGACAGCAGCGGCAGTGAACAGGGCGCCTGGCAGCGCCGCCGAGCCCGCCCGCAGGGCGGCGAACTCGGGCGCGAAAATCATCGAAACGCCGGCAATGCAGAGCACGCCACCAATCAGGAAGCGCGGCGACAGCGGCCCACGCCACAGCAGCCGGGCCCCAACGCCCGTGACCAGGGGCGAGGCCGAGTAGCCGACGGCGACCAGCCCAGTCGGCACGTGCCTTTCTGCGTGATAGACGCAGACATAGGCCAGTGAGTACATGAACACCCCCTGCAGGGCGATGCGCAGGTGCTCGGTGCCCGTACAGCGCAGGCGGTCGCTGCGCCAAGCGGCCACGCCCAGAGCCAATAGGCCGGCCAGGCCAAAGCGCAGCGCCACGCTGGTTTCCGGCGGCGTGTGCTCGAGCTGGTAGAGGATGGCGTGCCACGTTGTGCTCCAGATGGCCACAGCGATGGCAAACAGCTGCCAGTTCGGCAGGCCGCGTTGGGTGGGCATGGCCTCAGAAGCTGAGCGTGGCCGTGGCGCGCGCGCCCACCTGCAGCCGGTGCAAGTTGCCCGAGACCACGATGGCATTCATGCCGAAGGCCAGTGCGCCGTCGATGCGCGGCTCGGCGCGGTAGCCTGCCAGGGTGTCGGCCACGGCATGGCCCTGCGTGGCCGTGGCCGGATCGACATCGGGAATCGAGCACCGACCGCACGGCTTTACCAGCTTGATCAACACCGGGCCGTCGGGCGACTCGATGCTCAACTCATCGATGAAGTCCTCGCCATGCGCATCTGCGATGCCGTCGAGCACGATGTTGGGCCGAAAACGCTGCATTGCCACGGCGTCGTGCCCGCCCGCGAGCAAGCGCCGGTTCAGTTCGGCCAACGATGCGGTTGATGTCACCAGCAGCGGGAAGCCATCGGCAAAGGCCGTCTCGGCCTCGAAAGCCCCCGTCCACCGCGCGTCGGACAGGCGCCGCGTGGCCGGATCGAAGCGCGCCAGGCGCACGCGCCGGCCGAGAAAGTCGCTGAACCACTGCGCCGCCAGATCACCCATGTCATAGGCCGCCACGCTGTCGCCCCAGACCCGGACGCGGCACGGCGCCTCGACGGTGTCGAGCAAGAGGTGCAGGGCCAGCATGCCGGGCGCCCGCAGCACCACATCGCTGGCGCGCAGCGTGGGCCGCACCAGCGCCATGCGCGGCAGCTCGCGCTGGCTGACGAACTCACCCTCGCTGTCCACCACCATCCAGGCGCGGTCGTGCTCCAGGCCGGTTTCGATCAGCAGGGCTTCGTCCACGGTAATCCCGGCGCAGGACTTGACCGGATGCACCATCAGGCCGGAGATCAGCAACTCGTCGGTCGCCGGGGGGGCAGCAGGGCTCACGTGAGGGTCCGATCCGTCATGCGTTGGGTGCCCACGGGCGACGTGGGGCTCGGGGCGAGTTTCGCATTCGGGAGGCAAAGGCCGAGGGCACTCCGGGAAAACTAGAATCCCGGGCAATGAAAGCCTTCGATGTGCAGATCCTCGGCAGCGGCATCGTGGCCTCGGCCGCCGCGCTGGCCTTGTCGCGCCAGGGCCTGTCCGTGGCCCTCACGCCGCCGCCCGCGAGTGCTGCCGAAGACGTGCGCGCCTATGCGCTGAACGCCGCGTCTGTCGGCCTGCTCGAGTCTCTGAAGGTGTGGGGCGCTCTGCCTGCGGACTGCCGCACTGCCGTGTACGACATGCGTGTCGAGGGCGATGCCGGCCCCGCCAGCGCACTGCGCTTCTCGGCCTGGCAACAGCAAGTGCGCGAGTTGGCCTGGATCGTCGATGCCGAGGCCCTGCAGGCCGAGTTGGTGTCGGCGCTGCGCTACGCGGCGCATGTCGAACACACGGCCGAACCTGTGCAGGCCAGCTTGCAGGTGGTGGCCGAAGGCAAGGCGTCGGCCATGCGCGCGAAGTTCAATGTCGCCTTCGAGACGCTGGACTACGGCCAGAGCGCGATTGCGGCGCGCCTGAGCACCGACCAAGCACACCAAGGCCTGGCCCGGCAGTGGTTCCGGGCCCCCGATGTTTTGGCGTTGTTGCCCCTAGACCGCCCGACGGCAGGCCACGGCCTGGCCCTGGTCTGGTCCTTGCCGGCCGAGCGTGCCGCAGAGTTGCTTGCGCTCGATGACGTCGCCTTCGAGGCCGAGTTGATGCAGGCGACAGACGGCGCAGCGGGCGGTTTGCGCCTGGCCAGCCCCCGCCTGACCTGGCCGCTGGCCATGGCGCGGGCCGACCGGGTCTTCGGCGCCGGATGGGTTCTGGTGGGCGACGCGGCGCACCGTGTGCACCCGCTCGCGGGCCAGGGTCTGAACCTGGGCCTGGCGGATGTGGCGGCACTGGCTGGCGTGATCGAAAAGCGTGAAGCCTGGCGCGCGCTGGGAGACGTTCGGCTGCTGCAGCGCTACGCGCGCGAGCGCGAGGGCCCGACCCGTGCGATGCTCAGCATGACCGATGGCTTGCTGCAGCTTTTCTCACACCCCTCGCCCTGGGCGAAGGAACTTAGGAACCGCGGCCTGGGTCTGGTGAATGCCGCCTCACCATTCAAGCGCTGGCTCACCGACCGTGCGCTCGGCCTCTGAACACGGGACTCCCCATGCTGATTCGATCGATCTCGCTGCTGGCCTTGGCTGCTTCGCTGGCCTGGCCCGTGCTGGCCCAGGAGGCCGTCATCCGCAAGAACCTGGCCGAGCGCCTGCCTGATTTTCCCAAGATCGACGAAGTGACCAAGACGCCCATTCCCGGGCTGTGGGAAGTGCGCATTGGCAGTGAGTTGCTCTACACCGACGAGCAGGGCAATCACATCATCCAGGGCACCCTGTTCGACACCAAGGCCAAGGTCAACCTGACTGACAAGCGCATCGAGAAGCTCACCGCCATCGATTTCGACCAACTGCCGCTGAAGGATGCGATGGTCGTCAAGCAGGGCACCGGCGCGCGCAAGCTGGCGGTGTTTGCCGACCCCAACTGCGGCTATTGCAAGCGCTTCGAGCGCGATCTGCTGACCGTGAAGGACGTGACGATCTACACCTTCCTGTACCCGGTGCTGGGGCCGGACTCGAGCGAGAAGTCGCGTTCGATCTGGTGCTCGAAGGACGCCATGAAAACCTGGCGCGCCTGGATGATCGATGGCGTCACGCCGCCCAAAGTGATGGGTGCTTGCGACATTGCTGCGATCGAACGCAACAGCGCCTTCGGCCGCAAGTACCGCGTCAACGGCACGCCGGCGATTCTGTTCGAGGATGGCAAGCGCGTACCCGGCGCGATGCCGGCGGCCGAGGTCGAGAAGCGCCTGGTCGAGGCCTCGAAGCCGGGCAAGTCCTAGGCCTAGGCCGCTACAGGCAAGGTCACGCGCTGCTGCAGTTCGTCCCAGAGCTGGGCTGCGCGAGTGGCCCACTCCTGGTAGTGGGCGTCTGCCGGGGCGAAATAGGGCACCCCGCGTTCCACCAGGCTGTGCACCCGCGCATGCAAGCCCGGGCACTTGGGCACCTGGGCCAGTTGCATCTCCATCTCATGCAGCAAGGCATGGCGCGCGCACGGTTCGGCGGGGGCGATCAGGCGTTGGTAGATCGGGTGATGCAGCAGGCGGTCCATGTCGTCGAGGTGAGCGTTGTGAAGTGATTCAACGCATGATCCCCGGCTCTGGCCGACCGGTGGACGCTAAGCGGCTCGCTTGCGCAAAAGTAGCGCGAACTGTTTAACGGGTCGCTGCTCAGGCTTGTAACCAGAGCGCTTGGCCGTCGGCAAAACGGGCGCGGCGGTGGCCCTGTGGGTGCAACTCGAGCCAGTCGATGGCCTGCACCTCTGCTTCGATGAGCGCGAAGTGAGCCCGCTCGCCGCGCGCTTGCAGGGCCGCGTCGAGCGCACTGCCCGGAGCCTGCACACTCAGGTAGTCCTGCGCGGCTGCCGTGAGTTTCAGGCGCGCCCAATGGGAGCTGACGGCCAGGCCGTCGGTGTGCGCCTGCAGCCGCACGCGCAAACGCAATTGCCAGCTCAGTGCCGGAGACCACAGCACCAGCGTGCCCACGGGGTGGGCCGAGAGCTGGGCCACCTTGGCGGCGCGGGCGTCGCTGAACAAGGCCAGGCGGTGCAACGCACGGTCGGCGCTGCGCAGCACCACGGTTCGCGCATCGCCGATCTCGCCGTCGGTGGTGGCCAGCACGGCATTGCGCCAGGGGTGCGGACCGCGCTGGGTGGCTGCGACCAGCTCGCGCCAGAGGGCCGTTTCAATCTCGACCAGCGAATCGAGTCGTTCGGCCGTCATGCTGCTCGGGTTCCGGAACGCCAAGCCCGCGCGGTCATGCCTCCCGGCGCAGCGCCGGGAACAGAATCACGTCACGGATGCTCGGGCTGTCAGTCAACAACATGATCAGGCGGTCGATGCCGATACCGCATCCGCCGGCGGGCGGCATGCCGTACTCCAGCGCGCGGATGAAATCGGCGTCGTAGAACATGGCCTCCTCGTCGCCGGCCTCCTTGTGCACTGCCTGGGCGGCAAAGCGCGCGGCCTGGTCTTCGGCGTCGTTCAACTCCGAGAAGCCGTTGGCCACTTCTCGGCCGGTGATGAAGAGCTCGAAGCGCTCCGTCACGGCCGGGTTGGTGTCGGAGGCACGCGCCAGCGGACTGACCTCGACCGGATAGTCGGTGATGAAGGTGGGCTGCCACAGCTTGGCTTCGACCACCGCCTCGAACATCGCAAACTGCAACTCGGCCAGGCCCCAGCGCGTGGGCGGCTCTTCGCCCAGCCTCTTCAGCCTGGCGTGAAGCAGCGCTGCGTCGTCGGCCTCGGCGGCACTCAAGCCGGCATGCTCGACCAGGGAATTGCGCACCGACAACCGGGCAAACGGCTGGTCCAGATCGACCGTCTTGCCGGCGTAGCTGAGCGTGGCCGTGCCGGCGGCGGCGCGGGCGGCATGGCGCAGCACGTTCTCGGTGAAGTCCATCAGATCGTGATGGTTCCAGTACGCCGCGTAGAACTCCATCATCGTGAATTCGGGGTTATGCCGAACCGAGATGCCTTCGTTACGGAAGTTGCGGTTGATCTCGAATACGCGGTCGAAGCCGCCGACCAACAAGCGCTTCAAGTACAACTCGGGCGCGATGCGCAGGAACATTTCCTGATCCAGCGCATTGTGGTGAGTGACGAAAGGCTTGGCGTTGGCCCCGCCCGGAATCGGGTGCAGCATCGGCGTCTCGACCTCCAGGAAGCCGTGCTCGACCATGAAATTGCGGATCGACGACACCGCCTTGCTGCGCGCCACGAAGCGCGCCCGCGCCGCGTCGTCCATCATCAGGTCGACATAGCGCTGGCGGTACTTCTGTTCCTGGTCCGTCATGCCGTGGAACTTGTCGGGCAGCGGCCGCAGGCTCTTGGTGAGCAAGCGCAGCGTGGCCACGCGCACCGAGAGCTCGCCGGTCTTGGTGCGGAACAGCGTGCCCTCTGCGCCGACGATGTCGCCCAGATCTCCATGCTTGAAGGCGTCATAGCCCGCCTCGCCCAGCGCATCTCTGGTGATGAACAGTTGCACGCGGCCGGAGGCGTCTTGCAGGGTGCCGAAACTGGCCTTGCCCATCACGCGTTTGAGCATCAGGCGGCCAGCGACGGCGACATGGATGGCCTGCGGCTCCAGCTCTTCGTTGGCCGTGTTGCCGTGGCGCAGTTGCAGGTCGGCCGCGTGGTGGGTCGGCTTGAAGTCGTTGGGGAAGGCGATGCCGAGCTTGCGGATCGCAGCGAGTTTTTCGCGGCGTTCGGCGATGAGCTTGTTCTCGTCGGGGGGAAGGGCGGCGGCGGGCTCGTGCGCGGGGGCGGTGGTCATCGGCAACTTTTGGGTATTTGCAGCAATTTTAGGTGCATGATGCGCCGGCCCACGAAGCCACCGCAGCCTTGGCGTGCCGCTTCGTCGCACTGTGCGAGGCGCGCAGCGGCCAGTTGTTGAAGCTCAATAGCCTGGTTGGCGACTCCGGCATCAACCGGCCCACCGCGCGCCGGTGGCTGGTCAAGACACCCAAGCTGTACTTCCTGGACAGTGGGCCGCTGTGCTGCCTGCTGCGCATCGCCAGCCCTGAAGACCTGAGCACGCATGCCCAGCGTGGCGCGGTTGTTGAAGCCTGGGTTGTCGGCGAAGCGCTCAAGCATCGCTACAACCTCGGCTTGCCTGCCGACCTTTACTTCTGGCGTGACAACCATGGGCTCGAGGTCGGTCTCGTGATCGAGCATCGCTCGCGTCTGTATGCAGTGGAGTGCAAATCAGGAATGACCTACAGCCCGAGCTGGCTTGCCCCGGCGCGCCGCCGGCGTGCAATCGTGGGTGACGCGGCGGCCGAGTCGCTGCTCGTCTACGGCGGTGACGAGGGACATCGCGGTTGCGATTACGCCGCGCTCAGTTGGCAGGCGGTGGCGGTGTAACTGTGCCGAGACGGCGGCCACGGCTTGGCGCTTCAACACGTCCGCGGAGTGCGAGGGTAACTTGGTGCGCTGCAGGCCGCGGATCAAGTTTGATAGCAACAAGCCCGCCGGCCCCGGCGCGCAAGCAGATGGACGTGTCGCGCCCAGAGAGCGTGGACTGGCAAGCCGAAACTGGCTTCAAAGATGAGCTTCACGACGCGAATTGGTAGTGTCCCGCGCACCGGAGCGAGTCGTTGACTGGACATCGCCGCGAAAGCACATTGGCCGGGGGTATCACGATGTTCAACGACGCGCAGGCCGAAGGCTCGCCACGTTCCTCGTTACACCTCGTCCCATCAGGGTCCGTTTGCGCGATTGAGCGCCGCATATAGTCCCGCCGCGACGAGTTGGCGCCCAAACTCCGCGGCGCCTGTCACCGTGAAATGGTGGCCGTCAACCAACAGGTCCTGACCCTTTGCCCGCCACGTACAGCCAACTGCAGGGTCGATGCCACAGAACAGTTGGCGAGCATTGAGCACGTGTAGCTGGGGCCAGTTTTCCGCAAGACGCGCCGCGCCCTCCTCGCTCGTTGCACTCACAGTCTCATCGGCGTGCAGTGTCTCGCTGTTCAGAACCTGCCCGAGCATCAGTGCGCGAGGGCGCAGTAGCGTGAGGTTGGGGAACTCGGGCAGATGCGTTACCAGCCATAACTCGACGCCCGGCAGCGCCCAATAGACGGCCATCGCATCAAGTGATTCCTCCGTAAGCTCTGTGGGAGCGTACTGATTGGCCAGTACCAGCATCTGGATGCCCTGCGCCCGTGCCTGCGCGCGCACGTGATCGAACTGTCGCCGGCATGGCCCGGACATCAGAGCTGGTACCAGGGAGCAGCCCGCCCCCGTCATCTGGCCCACGTCAAGGCCAACGCTGCGCAGCGCAACGGCCACATCGGCGGCGTGGCTGTCGCCCACCACTAGGCGGCGCGGCGCGGGGCTACCCCAACAGTCCCACGCGGCCAGGAAGTCGTCGAAAGCGACATTGGGCCCACGTCCGTTGAAGTGGCATATGCCCGAGCGCAGCGCCAACACTCGGCTTTCCACAAGGGCCTGCACTGCGGCCTCTTCAGCGTGCACGGAGTCGCCGACACGCCAGCGCTGAAGCGGCCCTGGCGCAGCAAGAAGAAGGCCGGTGGCGGCCAGCAGCAGCGAACCCAGGCCGACGTAGAGCAGGATGACACGTCGGGTCCCAAACAATGCCCGGCGCACCGGTTGTTCCACCCAGCGCCAAGTTGCTGCGGACAATACAAAGGTTGTCGCAATGGACAACGCAACCTGGGTCGAACTCAGCGCCCCGAGTTGTGACATGCGCATAAAGTCGAGAATCGGGTGGTGCCAGAGGTAGACCGAGTAAGAAATCAGTCCGACGCCAACCAGCGGTCGCAGCCCCAGGATGGTCGCAGCCGGCCCGTTGACCGGCACGACGGCGATGAGCAGCGCGCAGGCCAGCACTGGCAGCGCCTGGCTCCAGGGTGAAACCGCATTGCGCGGGTCAACGGTCAGCACCGCCGACAGTACGAGGGCCAGTGCCGCCAGGCTCAAGCATTCACGGGCCCACGGCGCCAACCGCTCCACGGCGCACGGCGGCAATAGCGCGACGCTGGCGCCCGCCAGCAGTTCCCAGGCTCGCGTAGGCAGCAGGTAGAAGTTCGCCGCCGCGTGCGTCCGCCAAACTGCCAGCGTCAGCGCGAATGACGCCGCCAGACCCAAAATGACAGCTGCGCGCGTCCAGCCCATGCCGCGTCGCCAGGCCCAAAGTAGCAGCAGCGGGTACAGCAAGTAGAACTGTTCTTCGACGCCAAGGCTCCAGGTGTGCAGCAGTGGCCTTTCCTCGGCGCTCAGATCGAAGTAGCCACTACTGCGCCAGAAGTTCAAGTTGGCTGCAAAGACCGCGACTGAGACCAAGCTCCGGCCAAAATCCTGCATCTGCTGTGTAGGCATCAGCCACCATGCCGGGACCAGGCTGGCAAATGCCACCAGGCCCAGGGCAGGAGCGATGCGTCGCACCCGTCGCTCGTAGAACCGGGCGAGACTCATACGCCCCGTAGCCACTTCCTCGACAAGAATAGTGGTGATCAAGTACCCGCTGATCACGAAGAAGATGTCTACCCCCAGGTAGCCACCTGGAACGGCAGTCACCCGAGCATGGAACAGGACTACCGCGATCACGGCTATCCCGCGAAGGCCGTCGATCTCAGGGCGGTGCCGCATAGCTCAATTGTCCAGGCACGCGCAACTCCCCGTGAAACACTCACAACCGCGCTTCCTGGTCCGTCTGCATCGCTGCCGCCTTCGCGCACGCACCTGGCGCCGCCTCAAGCGCCTGTCTGCGCATTACCCCAAAAAGCATGCTTCAGACCCAGGCCTCACGAGGGCCCTCCAGCGGACGCACAACTTTGCCCGCGAATGCTCACAGCACCCGATGGGTTGCCACAAGCATGCGTTCGTTGGCTTCGCGGCGCATGGCTGCTGATCTGCACCAGTGGCATGCACGATACTTCGACCACTGCTTTCAGAGCCACGCCGTGCGGCTGCTTTAGGTCATGCTGAACCCTCTAATGTCCAGTTTCATGATGTCAATCGCCGACTCCACTTCGAGTCCTCGTGCATGTTCGAGTCGCCGGCGGATGCAACTGAGCCTTGATGTGGTTGGCAAGCACTCGAGGACCACTTCCCCGTGAGCAGCTTAAAGCGCCGCATCGGCATCACTCTGGTGTCGTTCGGCTTCGATCCCCGCCGCACTTTCAGCTCGCTGCGCTTCGTCTTCGGCTACATCCGCGACCTTTCCGCCTGGAGCAGAACCGTGCCGGTCGAACAGAAGGCGCTGTTTCCACTACGACTGCTGCCGACGCTGTCCGACAAGTATTCGGCCAGCGGGACTGCGTCTGGGCACTACTTCCACCAGGATCTTTGGGCCGCAAGGCTGATTCACTTGCACGCCCCGGCACGCCATATCGACGTCGGTTCGCGCATAGATGGGTTCATTGCTCACCTGCTGTGTTTCCGTGCTGTGGAAGTGCTTGACATCCGGGCTTTGGTCAGCAATGTCAAGGGATTGACGTTTCGCCAAGCCGACATGATGTCCGACGAGCCGCTGCTCATCGAACCTGCGCCGTCGGTCTCATGCTTGCATGCGCTCGAGCACTTCGGCTTGGGCCGCTACGGCGACCCCTTGCGGCCGTCAGGCTGGCGCACCGGTCTGCTGCGCCTGAGCGAACTCGTCGCTCCCGGCGGGCGGCTGTACTTAGGCGTGCCGATCGGCGAGCCGGCAGTCGAGTTCAATGCGCAGCGCATCTTTCACCCGCAATACATTCTGGACGAGGCCGCGCGCCACGGCCTGAGCCTGCGGGCCTTTGCCTACGTGGACGATGCCGGCGACTGTCATGACCTACCGGCACCGCTGTTGGCAGTTGACCTTTCACGGCTTGGTGCAATGCAGTATGGCTGCGGGCTATTCCTGTTCGACAAGGCACCGGCAGCCGGGGGCAGTTCTTGACGCTGCACATCTTTGCCGAGCGTGGGTTGATGCTGGCGGAGACCTCCGGGCAGGACATCTCCGCGATAGAGGGCGTTCGCTGCACCGAGTACAGCGTGAGCAAGGTGCCGGGCTGGCGTGTGCGATGGGTGCAGATCCTCCACATTCTGGCGCGCCCCGTGAGTCTGGCGGTCTCAGCGCACTACGTGCGGCGTTTTAATGAGTACCTGACCGTAGACCCTGCACAACTGGCCGTGGGGCTTGCCGCGATTCAGCCTGGCGACCGGGTGCTGTGGTTCAACCCCTCGTTGGCACTTCGCTCCACTGTCGAAGGTCTGCGCGACCGTGGGGCGGGCGTGCATCTCTACTTCGTCGATCCTGTGCATCGCCTTGGCCTGTCGCCAGAGCTTCTGAGATCGTGGGCATCGTGGGCGCGCGTCGCTACCTACTCCCGCGAAGAAGCTAGACGCTTGGGAATTGCCTTTCTGGTGCCCTATTCGCCTGTGATTGCCACTTCGCTCAAGCCCACCGACCTGGCTATCGTCTACGTCGGCAGCCCGACGCCCAAGCGACTGGCGTGGCTCCTGCTCCTGCAGTCGCGATTGCGCGCGCACGGGCGGCGAGGATATCTGCGGCTGGCGTCGCGCAGCCAGCTGCTCGTTGACTGGTTCCCGAGCGTCTTTGTGGGCCGCATCAGTTTTGCGCAATACGCGCAGTTGTGCGCACGCTCCCGCGGCGTTCTCGAACTGCACGAGCGCGATGCTGGAGGCGTGACGCTGCGTGCTACCTTGTGCCAGTCGTTGGGAGTGACGCACCTGTGCAACGAGCGAACCACGGCGGAAACACTGATGCTCTCGGTGCGCGACATGCGTGCGCTGGAGCGCTTTCTTGCTGGCTCGGCCTCGGGCGGCGGCCCGGCCAGCCCGCCGGCGCCCGCGCTTGCCGCGCCGCACTTCGATGCTTGGCTGCGCGCTAACTTCGGCTGAAGGCGGGCGTCCGTTGCTGCAACGGCTCGCACCACTTGTCTCGCGGGCGGCGGGGTGTTGATTCGTGCTGTGACGCTGACGATAGGCGCGCGTGTGTTGAGCGCGCTGTTGTCGTTTGGCGTGTTCGCGCAGGTCGCAGCATTACTCCCGCCGGCTTCGGCGGCCCGGGTGCTGTTCTTCTCCTTCGTCTTCGGTTTTTGCCTGGCAACACTGCGCACGTTTCACCTGATCGCCGCAGGCGTCGTCGGCGGCGAGCCCCGCACACGCAAGTTGCGCCGCATGCGCGGCGCGGCGCAGACCCTGCGCCGTTTCATGTTCTGGGCAGGGCCAGCTGTGCTTGCGCTCTTGTTGGGCCAAGGCGTTGGCTGGCCGGTAGCCGCGGCGGGTGCCGCACTTGTGGTCCTATGCGGGCAGGACCTCGATTTGGCGCGCTCGGCGCTCGGCCGCTATCCGGTGCTGCCGTGGCTGACTGCGGCCGGCGGCCTGCTGGCGCTGCTGCTACTCACGCTCCGACCTGCGAGCGAGGCCACGTGTGCAATGGCGTTCGTGGTGCAGTGGGTGCCAGCAGCGGTCTTCCAACTGGCCTATGGGGGTCGTCTGCTGCCACGCCTGAAGCGAGAGTCGGGCCGATCGTCGCCGTGGTACCGCCGGCTCGGTGATACGACCGGTCTGTTCCTCACCGCTGTGTTCGACGGGGCTGTGTTGAACGCGCCCTTCCTCGTTGTCGTGCCGCTGGCCGCCGCGGCCGCGGTTGATCTTGCCCTGGGCAATCGACTCTTCGTTGCGTCGCTGGCATTGTTCTCGTTGATTGCCAGTTGGGTCATCTCCGGTGATATCCATCGGATGGCGGCGCGTGCATCGCTGCGGCCTGCTACGACCTTCGTACTGCTGCAATTGGGCGTGTGCTTCGTAACCGGCACGGTCTACGCTTTCGTCTATCAGGCGATTGCCCACAAACCGGTTGGCCCTGCTGCCTTCATCGTGTTCATGCTGACCTCGCTGGCCTATGTCATTCATTCTGCGGGGCTGCGCTATCTCGCGCCGCGGCTGCCTGTGCGAGCAGGCGTCATCGCCTATGGTGGCGCGCTGGCGGCCTTCTACGCCGTTTTGCTGTGGCACCATCACGGTGGTGTTGCGGATCTTCGTGTCATCGTATGCGCGGTGACGCTGACCCTGATGGCCCCACCGTTGATGATGTGGGTCTTGCTTCGTCGCATCCTTCCAGGGCCTTGATGGTCGTCGATTCAAGGCCTCTGTTCACCTGACTGTCGCCCGCGCTGACATGCCGGACACCTTTCACTTCGATGACTGAACGAGACCGATTTCCAGGTGGCGCAACAGTACTGATGTCGGTCTACGCGCGCGACGATGCGCAGCTGTTTCGGCGCGCGCTCGACAGCGTTTTCTGCGGCAGCACCACGCCAGACGCATTCGTGCTCGTGGTCGACGGCCCGGTCGGTAATGAACTCAATGCGGTGATCTCGGACTTCGAGAGTTCGCATGCATTGGAAGTCATGCGCTTGGCGCGCAATGTTGGCTTGGCGGCAGCGTTGAATGCGGGCCTGGAGAGGGTGCGCACTGAGTGGACAGTTCGCGCGGACGCCGACGATATCAATACACCGGAGAGGTTTGGGCTCCAGGCACGCTTTGCGCGGGAGAACCCGGCGGTCTCACTGTTTGGCGGTGCCATCGTTGAAATGAGTCAGCAGGGGTCCTTGATCGCGCAACGTACTGTGCCTCTCTCGCAAGGGGCGATCATGCGAGGCATCGTGTCGAGAAATCCGTTCAATCACATGACGGTGGCCTACAAGACTCGGGCGGTCATGGCGGTCGGGGGGTACCCCGCGCTGCACTTGCGCGAGGACTATGGCCTTTGGGCGTTGTTGCTACAAAGAGGTGTGACCTGCGCTAACCTGCCGGATGTTCTCGTGCATGCGACTGCAGGCAGCGAAATGTATCGCCGGCGGGGCGGCTGGCGCTACGCACGTAGCGAGTGGTCGCTGCAGTCGCATTTGGTGCGCTGCGACCTAAAGTCGACCTATCGCGCATGGGTCGACGGCCTGATTCGCTCGTTGGTTTTTCTACTGCCACCGAACCTCCGTGGCTTCATATACGAGAGAGTGCTGCGGCACCAGCTACCAAGGCCATCGCGTCAATGACTTAGCGCATTGTTTGGCTCAGCCCTGACGTGCTATCAGCCGGCCTACGCTCCCGCTTGCAGGCAGGAAGCTTCAAAATGTTTGGCAGAACTATCGTAAGCGGTCAATAGACCGCGCCCTTGCGGGAAGTGCCGGGCGCTGATCAGGTTTGTGGCGGCACCAGGCGCCAGGGCAGCAGCGCCTCGAAGTCATCGGCGGTCTCGGCCTTGGGCAACTCAACGAGCAGTGCCGTGAG
>JANNFB010000358.1:0-3348 GCA_031379365.1 Burkholderiales bacterium | reverse complement strand
CGAAAGAAGCTGTAGAGCACGTCGCCACGCACATGGCCGTTCTTGGCCAGCGTGTAGGCCCCCGCCATCATGAACAGCGTGCCGTACATCATGACCTGGGCGTCCAGCGCCCAATCGTGGGGCTCGTTGAGCGCGTAACGCGAAAACACTTCCCAACTGATCATCAGCGTCAGACTGACGATCAACCAGGCGAAGAGCTGGCCGAGCCAGGTGGACGTGCGGTCCACCAGCAGCAAGAGGCGTTGCATCGCGGCAATCTCCAGAGCAAAAACAGGGATTCTCGCCCAGACAAAAAGGGCCACCGGCCGGGTTGGCAGCGGTGGCCCTCGGGGGCGAAGAGAAAAGACTCAGGCCTTCTTGGCGGGGCGGAAGTAGTGGTTCCAGGCCATCTTGAAGTCGACCATGTAGTCGTTCTGCCAAGAGCCGGCACGTTGGGCGTAGGCCTTCTGGCTCTCCATGACCTTGGCGAACAGAGGCTGCTCGGCGGACTTGGCCTTGGTGACCTTGTCCCAGGCGGCCAGTTGCGCGCGCAGGATGGCGTCAGGCGTCTTGTAGAAGTTGACCTTGTCCTTGGTCTTCAGCTCGATGTAGTCCTGGCTGTTGCGCTGGATCGCCTTCCATGACATGTCGGCGCTGGCGGCCTGCACGCTGTAGTCGATGACGGCCTTGAGCTCGGCGGGCAGCGCGTCGTACTTGCCCTTGTTGAAGAGGATCTCGAACTGCTCACCGCTCTGGTGGAAGCTCTGCAGCATGCAGTTCTTCACCACGTCGGGGAAGCCGAGCAGGCGATCGCTGGAGGCGTTGTTGAACTCGGCCGCGTCGATCAGGCCGCGGTCCAACGCCGGCACGATCTCGCCGCCGGGCAGCGGGTTCACGGCGGCGCCGAGTTCCTTGAAGATGTCCACTGCCAAGCCCACGGTGCGGTACTTGAGGCCCTTCAGGTCTTCCACCTTCGAGATGGGCTTCTTGAACCAGCCCAGCGGCTGTGTGGGCATGGGGCCGTAGACGAAGGAAACGACGTCGATATTCAGGCTCTTGTAAATCTCTTCGAGCATGGCCTTGCCGCCACCGTAGTAGTGCCAGGACAGCACCATGTTCGGGTCCATGCCGAAGGCCGGGCCGGACCCCCAAAGCGCCAGCGCATTGCTCTTGCCGTAGTGGTAGGCCAGCACGCCGTGGCCGCCGTCGAGGGTGCCCTTGTTGACAGCGTCCAGGAGCTGGAAGGCCGGCACCACCGAGCCCGAGGGCAGCACTTCGATCTTCAGGCGGTTGCCCGCCATGTCGTTGACCTTCTTGGCGAAGTCATTGGCGTACTCGTGGAAGATGTCCTTGGCCGGCCAGGTGCTCTGGAAGCGAAAGGCCACGGTCTGCGCGCGGCTGATCGCCGGTGCGGCCAGGGCGCCTGCGCCCACCGTGGTGGTTGCGGCAGCCTTCAAAAAGCGGCGGCGCTGGGCCGGGGTCTTGTTTGCGCTCGAATCACTCATCGCGGTGTCTCCTACAACGGGGGATGGTCAGTATTGAGGGGCGGTCAGGGCTGGCCGGCGGCCAAGCCGCAGGACACCCGGCACTATCGACAGCCGGCCGGCCGCGGGCAAGTGGGTTTACCCGCCCGACCCGTCGCGCGGACCGCAGGACAGTTCTGACTCCAGCGGTGGCAATCGCGTGCGCATTGCGCACGAGATGAAGCCTCAACGGCCCGGCCGCTGCAACCGCAGCTCGGCCACCGGCTCGGCCGGCTTACTGCCTGATGGCCTCGACCTGTACGGTCAGGCGCACGGCGTCGGGGATGCCCGGCAAGCCATAGGTGCTGCCCCACTGGCTGCGTTGAATGGTCGTCTCGAAGTCGCCGCCGCAGGCCTCGCGCTTGACGAAGGGGTGCATGTAGCAATTGAAGCGCGTGGCCTTGAGGACCACCGGCCCAGTCTTGCCCAGCAGGGTCAACGTGCCCGTGACCTGGCTCACGTTGCTGCCGTCGAAAGTAAGGCCACTGGCCACGAACCGCGCCGTCGGGTGGTTGGCGACGTCGAAGAAATCCTTGCTCCTGAGATGGTTGTCGAAGGGCGCGACGCCGGTGCTGATGGACGCCATGTCGATCGTGACGTCGACCTTGCCTGCCTTGCCGCCGCGGTCGAACTCGATCGAGCCTTCCTTCTTGTCGAACCGACCCCGACTGGTGGACGTGCCGAAGTGCAATGCTTCCCACGTGACGAAGGTGTGGGTCGGGTCGATGCTGTACGTGGCGGACTGCGCGGGGGCAGTGCCGAGTGCGAGCAAGCCCATGGCGGCGGCGACAAGGATCTTCATGGACGACTCCAGAGTGGTGAATGGAAGGGGGATCGGAAGGGAGATCAATTCAAGGGGACGACCGGCTAAAGCGGCGCCAGACCGGTGAGCACCAGCTTGAAGCGCACCTGGATGTCGTTGGCCAGCATCGAGGTGTCGGCCCACTCGGCTTCGCCCACCTTGAACTCCAGCCGTTTGATGACGAAGGCGCCGCTTGCGGTGCTGGTGGCGCCGGTTTGCGTGACCTGCACCGGCACGACCAGGTCGCGCACCACGCCCTTGATCGACAACTTGCCGGCGACCTCGAACTTGCCGGGTGCCGACGACTTGATGGTGCTGGACTGGAAGCTGGCCTGTGGAAACTGAGGCACGTTCAGCCAGGTCGCCTTCGGCACCTCGGCGTCGAGTTCGGCGCTGCCGAAGCGTGCACTGCCCGTGTCGATGAGAAACGCCACCGAGCCGGCCTGCGGCTTCTTCGGATCGAGAGCGATCTGCGCACTGAACTTGCCGAACTTGCCGTCCACCGGCACGCCCATCTGCCGTGTCGTGAAGCCGATCTCGCTGCCGGCAGCCACAAGTTGTGCTGGCTTGGGCTTGGCTTGGGCGGGCTGCCATGCGGCAGTCGAGAGGGCGGCGGCAACTGCAAGGGCCAGGGGCATGCGGGAGGTCACAGAGGTCTTTCGGTTAGGGGCTGCCGCTGGGAAATCAGCGGCCGAAGCCGGGGCGCATGCGCTCGAGCAGGTCGTCGCGGTCGATGAAGTGGTGCTTGAGTGCGCCAGACACGTGCAGCGCCACCACGGCCGCAAGCGCATAGGCCAGCCAGTGGTGCAAGGTCTTGAGGCTGTCGGCCGCTTCGCGGTTCACCGCCACCCAGTCGGGCAAGGGCAAGACCGCAAACAGCACGACCGGAAACCCGGACGCCGAGCTGTAGGCCCAGCCTGCCAGCGGCACCGCGAAGAACAGTGCGTAAAGCGCGAAGTGGGTTGCATGGGCAACGCGGCGTCGCCAGGCCGGCATCGGCAGGTCGGCCGGCGGGCGGTGCGTCAGGCGCCAGAGCAAGCGCGC
>JANNFB010000334.1:0-15931 GCA_031379365.1 Burkholderiales bacterium | reverse complement strand
TCGCGGATCCGGTTGGCGGTCTTGAGTTCGATGGCCTGGTCTTCCAGTTGTACGCCCGAGGTGCGGCGATCGCTGACAACGAAGGCAGTACCCACAGCGCCGCCGACCACCAACGCGGCGCAGCCGCCCAGGCTGGAAGCAGCGAGCGTGACCAGCGCCACGCGGCGCAGCAAGAGAAGTGTGGGATGGGTCATGTCGGCTCCTGTTCGCCAAGAAGTTGCAGGTCCACGGCGTCGCACAAACAGTGCAGCACCAGGGTGTGGACCTCGAGAATGCGTGCCGCACGCTCATGCGGCACCGCGATGTGCACATCGGTTTCGCTCAATCGCGGCAGCAGGCCGCCCGCGTCGGGGCCAGTCAGTGCCACCACCGTCATGTCCTTGCCTTGGGCGGCCGCCACGGCCGCCACCCAGCCTGGCGCCGGGCTGTCGGCGCAGATGGCCAGCAGCACGTCACCCGGGGCACCCAGGGCGCGGACCTCGGTCTCGCCGCCCACCGCCAGTGCGGCCAGGCCGGGGCGCTCGCGCTCGTGACGGCCGACCATCAAGGCAGCAGTGTGCTGCGCCAACGCGGCGGCGGTGCCGCTGCCGCAAAGCATCACCTTGCCGCCTGCCGTGATGCAGCCGAGCAAGGCCCGCGCGGCCTCGGCGGCGGGTTTGGAGAGGGCTTCGGCCGTCTGCGAGAGCAGGTCGGCGCTTTCGAAGAACTGCTGCTGAATACGCTGTTCGAGCATGATCACGGATGATAAGACACGCCCTCATGGGGTGGGTTCCCAGTTGCGTCAAGCGGCGTCGAAGGCCGCGCGCAACCAGTGCAGTTCACCCGCATCGATGGCCACCACGTCGAAACGGCAGGGCGGCGGCGCAGCAAAGCGCAGCAGGTAGTGGCGTGCGGCCAGCACCAAGCTGGCCCGCTTGGCAGGGCTGATGCTGGCCGCCGCACCGCCATGGCCGGCATCGGCGCGGTCCCGCACCTCGACGAAGACCAGGGTGCCGTCGGGTTCGCGCAGGATCAGGTCGACCTCGCCGCCGCGCGCGTGCGGGCCGCGCGCGACCCGATAATTGCGCTCGACCAGCGTCAGGCCGTGCTGCTTCAGGTGCGCGAGCGCGCGGGCCTCGGCCGCGTCGCCGCGAACTTGCTTGTCGGTTGCCGCTTTGCGGCGGGAGAACATCGTCGCCACCTCCATCGCTTCTGCCGCGATCATCGTCCAGGCTGCCGCTGCCGCCGCTGCCGCGCAACAGTATCCCGCCGCCACCCTGTATGTGGTGGCCACACCGATCGGCAACCTGGCCGACCTGACGCTGCGCGCCGTGCATGTCCTCGGCCTGGTCGACGCCGTGGCCTGCGAAGACACCCGCGTCGGCGGCTCGCTGCTCAGCCACCTGGGCCTGCACAAGCCTTTGCTGGCGCTGCACCAGCACAACGAACAAGCGGCGACCCAGCAAGTGCTGGCGCGGCTGGCGCGCGGCGAGCGCGTGGCCTGTATCTGCGACGCGGGCACCCCGGTGGTGTCGGATCCCGGCGCCACGCTGGTGGCGGCAGCCCAGGCCGCCGGCTTTGCCACCGTGCCGATTCCGGGGGCCAGCAGCGTGCTGGCCGCCCTCAGCGTGGCGGGAGACACAGGCGCGCAAGGCTTTGGCTTCTGTGGCTTCCTGCCCGCCAAGGCCGGCGAGCGCGACAAGGTGCTGGCCGAGCTGGCCCAGCGTCAGGCGGAGTCCCTGGTGTTGTTCGAGGCGCCGCACCGTATCGAAGCGCTGCTCGACGCCTTGGCCGCGCAGATGCCAACGCGGCGCCTCACGCTCGGCCGCGAGTTGACCAAGCAGTTCGAGACCGTGGTCACGCTGGCGGCAGCCGAGGCGCCAGCCTGGCTGGCCGCCGACGCCAACCGCCTGCGCGGCGAGTTTGTGCTGGTGCTGCATGCCCAGCGTGCCCAGGCGCCGGCCGAAGGGGCCCTCGATGCCCACAGCGAGCGCACTCTGCGCGTACTGCTGGCCGAGCTGCCGCTCAAGCAGGCCGTGGGGCTGGCGGCCACGCTGACGGGTGCGCCGCGCAACCGCCTGTACGAGATCGCCCTGGCCTGGCGCGACGCGCCAGGCCAGGGCGATCTCGTGGCTGGCTGAAACCGCTTACTTGCCGGCCGCGCTGGCGGCGGTCTGCTTGTCGTGTTTCTGGCGCCGGATGTCGCGGCTGCTGTGGTTCTGCATCGCGGTCAGGCGCTTGCGCTCCTGCACACTGACGCTGCCGTCGGCCTTGGCCTTGTCTTCGACCTTGTTGATGTGCGTCTGCTCCGCCTCGAGGCGGCGCGTCTCACGCTTGGTGAGTTGACCCGAGGCGATGCCTTGGTCGATGCGCTGTTCCTGATTCGCCTGGCGCTGGTCGATGCGCGGGGTGTTGGCGCCGGGCGCCGGGGCGGCGGTCTGGGCCGATGCGGCGACGCCGGCCAAAGTCAGCAGGGTGGCGGCGATGAGTTGGTTGGTCTTCATGGTGGGCTCCTCTGGGGTTGATGGGGGGTGCGCAAGCGCCCCCAAACAACGGCAGCGCGAGGCGATTGGCAGACCCATTTGCGTTGCCGTTCGGTAAAGAAGGGTGAAGCGGGCCGGGGGCGGCGTGAATTTGCCGCACTCCTACAATCGACCGCATGACTGCTCGTGAACCCACCATCGCACGCCTGGCCCAAGCCGAGGCGCTGCTGCTGGCGCCCTTCGGGTTGACCGACGCCCACCTCAGCGCGGCCTTGCAGACCATCGCGGCGCACCGCATCGACGACGCCGACCTGTACTTCCAGAGCACGCGCCATGAAGGCTGGAGCCTGGAAGAAGGCATCGTCAAGAGCGGCAGTTTCTCGATCGACCAAGGTGTGGGCGTGCGCGCCGTGGCCGGTGAGAAAACCGCCTTCGCCTACAGCGACGACATCTCCGAAGCCGCCCTGCAGGACGCGGCACGCACCGTGCGCACCATCGCCGCTGCCGGGCAAAGCCGGCGCGTCAAGGTCGGCGTCAAATCGCGGGTCTCGCCCAGCCGCGTGCTCTACGGCCCCACCGATCCGATCACCACGCTGGACAGCACGCAGAAGGTCGCGCTGCTGGAGAAGGTGGAACGCCTGGCGCGCAGCAAGGACCCGCGCGTGGTTCAGGTCATGGCCGGGGTGGCGGCTGAGTACGACGTGGTGCTGGTGGCGCGTGCCGATGGCACGCGCGCGGCCGATGTGCGCCCTCTCGTGCGCTTGTCGGTGACCGTGATCGCCGAGCAGACCATCGGCGGCGTGGTGCGGCGCGAAGTCGGCAGCGGCGGTGGCGGCGGACGTTTCGGCCTGGGCTACTTCCAGGACGCCGTGATCGAGCAGTACGTTTCGCAGGCCGTCAATGCTGCGCTCACCAACCTCGAGGCGCGGCCGGCGCCCGCCGGCGAAATGGCCGTGGTGCTGGGCCCGGGCTGGCCCGGCATCCTTCTGCACGAGGCCATCGGCCACGGCCTGGAGGGCGACTTCAACCGCAAGGGCTCGTCGGCTTTCGCCGGCCGCGTCGGCCAGCGCGTCGCCGCCAAGGGCGTGACCGTGCTCGACGACGGCACCCTGCCCGACAGCCGCGGCAGCCTCAACGTCGACGACGAAGGCCAGGCCACCCAGCGCACCGTCCTGATCGAAGACGGCATCTTGAAGGGCTACATCCAGGACTCGATGAACGCGCGCCTGATGAAAGTCAAAGCCACCGGCAACGGCCGCCGCGAAAGCTACGCCCACGTGCCCATGCCACGCATGACCAATACCTACATGCTGCCGGGCCGGCGCAGCAAGGAAGAGATCGTCGCCAGCCTCGAGCGCGGCATCTACGCCACCAACTTCGGCGGTGGCCAGGTCGACATCACCAGCGGCCGCTTCGTGTTCTCCGCCAGCGAGGCCTTCTGGGTCGAGAAGGGCAAGATCCTCTACCCCGTCAAGGGCGCCACCCTGATCGGCAGCGGCCCCGACTGCCTGACCCGCGTGTCCATGATCGGCAACGACCTCGAACTCGACCCCGGCGTCGGCACCTGCGGCAAGGAAGGCCAGAGCGTGCCAGTCGGCGTCGGCCAGCCCACCCTGCGCATCGACGGGCTGACGGTGGGCGGTACGGCGTGACGGCGGCGGGACTGGCGATGACGCGTGCTACATTCGCCACCATGCATTGTCCTGCCGCGTTTTACTTTGGCTATTTTTGGTTCTCGCCCCATCCGGTGGCTCGAGAGGCAAGCGTCTAGGTCAGGCAAACGCAACGCACTCAACGAACCGCCGGCAGCCCCGGCGGTTTTTTATTGCCCCTTCACTATTCGACGACAGCCAGGAGAGTCCGCATGAGCCCCAAATCCAGCAGCCACGGCAACCCCAGCGGTGACGGCCACGGCTATGCGCTCAGCGAGAAGACCAGCCAGACCGACGACCAGCGCATCAAGGACGTCACGCCGCTGCCACCGCCGGAGCACCTGATTCGTTTCTTCCCGATTGCCAGCACGCCGGTGGAGACGCTGATCGGCAGCACGCGCGAGTCCATCCGCCGCATCCTGAACGGCCAGGACGACCGCCTGCTGGTCGTCATCGGCCCATGCTCGATCCACGACCCGCTGGCCGCGCTGGAGTACGCCCGCAAGCTCAAGGCCGAGCGCGCGCGCCACGCCGACACGCTGGAGATCGTGATGCGGGTCTACTTCGAGAAGCCGCGCACGACGGTCGGCTGGAAGGGCCTCATCAATGACCCCTACCTCGACGAGAGCTACCGCATCCACGAGGGCCTGCGCATCGCGCGCCAGTTGCTGGTGGACATCAACCGCCTGGGCGTGCCGGCGGGCAGCGAGTTCCTCGACGTGATCTCGCCGCAGTACATCGGCGACCTGATCGCCTGGGGTGCGATCGGCGCGCGCACCACCGAGAGCCAGGTCCACCGCGAACTGGCCTCGGGCCTGTCGGCGCCGGTGGGCTTCAAGAACGGCACCGACGGCAACATCAAGATCGCCACCGACGCCATCCAGGCTGCCTCGCGGCCGCACCACTTCTTGTCGGTGCACAAGAACGGCCAGGTGGCCATCGTCGAGACCAAGGGCAACAAGGATTGCCACGTCATCCTGCGCGGCGGCAAGGCGCCGAACTACGACGCGGCGAGCGTCGCAGCCGCCTGCAAGGAGATCGAGGCGGCCAAGCTGCCCTGCCGCCTGATGGTGGACTTCAGCCATGCCAATGCGAACAAGCAGCACGAGCGGCAGATCGAGGTGGCACGGGACGTGGCAGCGCAAATCGCCGGCGGCACGCGCTGCATTTTCGGCGTGATGGTCGAGAGCCATCTGGTGGCTGGCGCGCAGAAGTTCAGCCCCGGCAAGGACGACCCGGCGGGCCTGGTCTACGGCCAGAGCATCACTGACGGCTGCATCGATTGGGACGACTCAGTGGCGCTGCTGGACGGACTGGCGGCGGCGGTACGGGCGCGGCGGGGGCGCTGACACCCCCGCCCGACCCAGCTGCCCAGGATAGGGAGCGGGCCGTTACGCTGCGGGGGCCGCCTGCTCCTCCCGCGTGGCCTGCCGACGAGCGGCCAGTGCGCGTGGCAAGGGTTCGCCGTCCTGCTCGAAGGCCGCCCAGTGGGCCATGGCAGCGTCGAACCGCCGCGTTGCGGGCGCTGCGCCGCCCAGCCGGCGCAGGGCGGCGCCGGCTGTCGCTTCGGCCTGGGCGCGCACGATGCGGGCGGCGTGGGGAGCAGATTGCGTGGCCTGGTTGGCGGCCAGCAAGGCCAGGGCTTCTTCGGCCAGGCTCAGCGCAAGGCGGGCGTCGCCCGCGCCGTCCAGCTCGGCACGGGCGCGCGCGGCACAGGCCTCGGCCCGCCAGCGGGTGACGTAGGCGTCGGTCGAGGCGCCAGGCAGCAACACCAGCAGCGCGTAGGCGCGCCGCAGCGGGGGCACTGCCGCGGCCATGCGCCGGTGCTCGATCAACATGCGCCCCTGCAGGGCGTTGACGAGTGCGGTGTCACGGCGGTTCACCGGGTTGTCGGGCTCGGCCTCTGCGGTTCGCGCCAGGCGGGCCAGCGCTTCTTCGCAGTCGGCCACGCCACTCTCCACGTCGCCAGCCTCGGCCTTGGCTGCAGCCAGGTGCGTTCGCATCAGGTTGGCCATGGTGCTGTAGGTGCGGTTGTCCGGCGCCAGTTGCGTGGCCCGGTCGATGGACGCCACGGCCTCTTGCACGGCCGCCAAGGCACGCGAGGGGTCGCCGGCCAGCCGTTCCCATGACGCCAGATTGACCAGCGCCCAGGCGAGTTGACGCGATCCTTCGGGATCGTCGGCGGCACTCTGGGCGAAACGCCGCATGTGCTCGAGCGAGGCCCGCAAGTGCGGCTCGGCCTCGCGCCAACGCCCCAGGTTGATCTCCGCGGTGTTGTGGCCCAGCACCAGGCCCATGCGGCCACGCAGCGTGCCCAGGTGCATTTCCATCTGCGGGTGCGACGGCAACAAAGCTGCGCCGCGCTCGATCAGCTGCCGCCCGTGCCACAGCCCGCTGAGCGTGTCGCGGCGGCGCGGCTGGCCGGGCACCGGGGGCGTCGCGGGGTCGACGCCCGGCGCCGGCGCCAGCCGGCCCAGCCGCTGGTCGAACAAGCTCGCGCTGACGACAATGACTGCGCTTTCCAGCAGCAGCTCACCATCAGACACCGGGCCTGCAGTGGCCCAGTCCACGAAACGCAAGGCGCGGGTGAAGTTGCGGTCGGCTGGCTCGACCTGCTCCAGCCCCTCGCCGTAGGTATTGCCTTGCAGGCACGCCAGGCGGTGTGAGATGCGGGCCAGCTCCCAGGCCAGTTTCGGGTCGCGTGCGGCCTGGGCTTCCATGTTGTCCAGGTACTGGGTGGTGTCGGCCAGCATTTGTTCGCGCACCTTGATCGAACCGGGCAGCTTCTCGACGGCGTCGAAGTAGTCGAAGACCACGCGGTTGGTCAGCTTGCGCAACTCGCCCACGTGGCTTTCGGCGCGCGCGCGCGCTCGCTCGGCGCGCCAGCCCTGCACCACCGCCAAGCCCAGGCCGAACGCCAGGCCGGCCACGCCCAACGCAGCGGCCAGACGGCCTTGCATCAACGTGGCGGCCAGCCCTGTGACCAGGCCCGTGCCGCCCACCAGCCCGGCCAGTACGGCCCAACGGTGGCGACCCGCGAACTTGGAAAACACATACCAGGCCGAGGGCTCACGCGCCGCGACGGGACGGCCTTCGAGATAGGCGCGCACGTCGGCCGCCAGCATGTCCACGCTGCCGTAGCGGCGCTCGGGGGACTTTTCCAGTGCCTTGAGCAGGATGTTGTCGAGATCGCCCTCCAGCCGCTTTCGTGTGCTCAACCACTGCGGGTCTACCGCCTCGCTGGCCGTCAGGCGGCTGGGCCGGGTCGGCTGTTCTTCCAACACGCTGCGCGCGACTTCTGCGGGCGAGGTGGCCAGGCGACCGGTGGGGCGTGTGCCCGTGAGCAACTGGTAGAGCAGCACGCCCAGGCTGTAGATGTCGGTGGCCGTGCTGACAGGCTCGCCGCGCACCTGTTCGGGGCTGGCGTAGTGCGGCGTGAAGGGGCGCTGTCCGGCCAGGGTGGTATTACCGGTGGCTTCGTCGTGACGGCCTTCCAGCGGGTCCAGCGCCTTGGCGATGCCGAAGTCCAGCAGCTTGACGCTGCCCTCGGCGTCGACCAACACATTGCCGGGTTTCAGGTCGCGGTGCACCAGCAGGTTGCGGTGGGCGTGCACCACCGCATCTGCGAGTTGCAGGAAGAGGGCGAGCCGGCGCTCCAGCGCCAACCCGCGAACGGCCTCGTCGATGGGTCGGCCGTCCACGTACTCCAGCACGAAGTAAGGCAGGCCGTCGGCGCTGGCACCGGCGTCGAGCAGCCGCGCGATGTGCGGGTGGCTCAGCCGCGCCAGCGCCTGGCGCTCGAGGGCGAAGCGCCGCAGCACCGCGGCGCTGTCCATGCCGCGTTTCAGCAACTTCACGGCAGCGCGGCCGTCGTACTGGCCGTCGGCCCGGCGCACCTCGAAGACCTCGCCCATGCCGCCACTGCCGATGGCGCGAACGATCTCCCACGCGCCCAGGCGCTGACCCGTGCGCACGGCAGCTCCGGCCAGCGCCTGGACGGCGGTCTCGGCCATGAAGGAGGCGCTGCTGTTGGCCCGGTCGTGGTGTTGCAGCAGTGACAGCAGCTCGACGTGCGCGTCGGCTTGCAGCGCCGCTGCAGCAATCAGCGGCGCCCTCTCTGCGGCCGACAGCTCGGCGGTCGATTCAAACAAGGCCCTGATGGCAGGCCAGTGGACTGATGGAGTCGTCATTCGGGGGCAGTCTCGTGGGCCGCGAAACAGCCCCGTGCCGAGTATCGTCGTCAGCGTTCGCTGGCCATCCTTGCCACCACCATGCGCCCGGCGTTGCCCAGGCCGGCGCCGATCACCTCGCGGTACTTGGTCGGGTCGGCCACCACTTCCCACTCGGTGCTGTCGATGCTGTTTTTGCTGCCCAGCGCCAACTGCAAGAGCCCCACGGCCACGGCGCCCACCACGTCGCCAGTGGTGGCCTTCTTTTCTCGCACCTCGGCGAAGGCGGCGGTGTCCAGGGTGAGGGTGTGCTTCATGGTCATCGTGCTGCGCCATGGCCCGGACTGCACGCCGATCATCACGTTGTCGATGCTGGGGGATGACTTGCCGCTGACGGCTGACACACTGCCCAGGCGACTCAGGAACCCCTTGGCCTCGTCAGTGACCTTGACGAAGCTGACGCGCATGCGAACCTCGATCAGGCTGGCATCCAGCTCGGTGCCGAGCTGGATCGTGTCGGTGATGGCGCCCACGGCCGCAAAGCCGGCACCCATGTCAGACAGTGCTCCAAACACGCTCTTGCTCTTGGCGCTGTTGCCGCCCCCCATGCGGGCGAATCCATACAGACCCAGGCCGGGCGGCGACATCAGCAGCGTGCTGTCGGTCTTGACGGGTGCCGGGCTGCCGCCGGCCACCAACTTGCGGTAGGTGGGCGCGGCCAAGACCTGTGCGGCTTCCAGAACTTCAACACCGCTCGTCTTCAGATCGGCCAGGAACTGGGCGTACAGCGCGTCGGTGATGGCCTGGAAGTCGGCCTCGCCCACGCCCAGGAGCTTGTAGTAAAGCGACGTGGTGGACCGCCCCGATGAGGCAAAGCCCGAGCTGGTGCTGCTGACGTTGTCAGCCACCACGAACTCCACCGCAAACACCGGCACCGCCACGCGCTTGATGCCCTTGAGCGCCTTGGTGTCGGCAATGTCGAAGCCCTTGGCGGCCGCCGCAGCGGGGCTGAAGGCGGCATCCACCTGGAGCGGCGTGGTCTCGTCCTTGGCCAGGGCTGGGGGTACAGCGCCGGCCAGCAGGCAGGCGAGGAATGCGGCGGTGATTAGGGGCTTCAGGGTGATCGCGGGCATGGGGTTCTCCGACCGGGTTGAGTGAACAGGCAAGCTGCCTTGTTGATTAACGCAAGTGAACAGCGGCAAAGGGCTCACTCATGCCCACACGTGCGCACGCCTTCACGGCCCTAGGGCTGGCTGGTGCCCACGCAGCCATCGATCAATGGACACAATGCGAACAATGGAAAGCAGTTTATCGAGCCCCGGAGAGGAAATCACCTTGTGGCTGAGCCAGCTCGACGCGGGCGGCGGGGCCGCCGTCGATGCCTTGTTCGCCGCGCTGTACGCAGAACTCAAGCGCTGCGCCTCGGCGCATTTGCGCAACGAGCATGCCGGCCACACGCTCAGCTCCACGGCACTCACCCACGAGGCCTGGTTCCGTCTGGGCGAGCAGACACGCACGCAATGGCAAAGCCGCAGCCACTTCCTGGCCGTGGCGTCGATCATGATGCGGCGCATCCTCGTCAATCACGCCGTGGCCAAACGCGCCGCCAAGCGTGACGCCCCGATGGTCTCGCTGACGCTCACCGAGGCTCAGCAGGTGGCCGGCGACCTGGCCGACGGCGCCGACGTGGTGCGCGTGCACGACGCGCTGCTGGCCTTTGAGCAAGTGGACGCCCGCGCTGCCAAGGTCGTCGAGCTGCGTTTCTTCGGTGGCCTGGAGAACGCCGAGATCGCTGAACTGCTGGGCATGAGCCTGGCCACCGTCAAACGCGACTGGACCCTGGCCCGGGCTTGGCTGCACCGCGAGCTGACGGTCTGACCGGCGCGTCCGTGGTGCCCTTGCGGCTCGCCATCAGCCTGGGTGCCTTTGCCGACGGCTACGGTATCGACGCGGGCTGCGCTGCCGCACAACTGAACCCAGTCACAGGCGGTTGATTGCCCTCGTGAAGAGACAGGCAGGGTTGCTGATGGCTGCAGGTCTCGATGCCGACCAGGCGGTGTCGGCTTGGGCGGCCCTCAATCGTCCGAGCGAGCCAACTTTTCCGACTTCCAGTACACATCGTCGCCACCCAGACCGTCGAGGTTGGCGCGGTTGAGCACGCGGGCCAGCACGAAGAGCAGGTCCGACAGGCGATTGAGGTACAGGCGCGGGGCTTCGTTGACGGCTTCTTGTGCCGCCAGTGCCACCAGCGTGCGCTCGGCGCGGCGCGCCACGGTGCGGCTGACATGGGCCAAGGCCGCGCTGCGGGTGCCCGCGGGCAGGATGAACTCGGCCAGGCGCGGCAAAGCGTCGTTGTACTCGGCCAAGGCCTCGTCCAGGCGCAGCACGGCGTCGGCCTTGAGCAGTTCGTAGCCGGGGATCGACAGCTCGCCGCCGAGGTTGAACAGCTCGTGCTGGATCGTCACCAGCAGCTCGCGCACGCCCTCGGGCAAGGGCTCGGCAAGCAACACGCCGAGGCCAGAGTTCAGCTCGTCGACGTCGCCCATTGCCTGCACGCGCAGGGCGTCCTTGGACACGCGGCTGCCGTCGCCCAGGCCGGTGCTGCCGTTGTCGCCGGTGCGGGTGGTGATCTGTGTGAGTCGATTTGCCATGGACGGATGCTACCTACAATTGGCGCCACGCCATTCCAGGGGTTGCTGCGATGAATGCTCCGCACGATCTGTTCGCCCGCGCCGCACTGCGGCCGCTGCCTGCCAGCATGCTCGAGGCCCTGCGCAGCCGCTTCGGCGAGCGCTGCTCCAGCGCCGCCGCGGTGCGCGAGCAGCACGGCCGCGGCGAATCGGTCTATGACGCGGCGCCGCCCGAGGTGGTGGTGTTCTGCGAGTCGACCGAGGAGGTGGCCTTCGTGGTGACCCAGGCCGCCGCGCATGCGGTGCCGGTGATCCCGTTCGGCGTGGGCTCCTCGCTGGAGGGCCATCTGCTGGCAGTTCAGGGCGGCGTGTCGATCGACCTGTCCAGAATGAACGCCATCGTGCAGATCAATGCCGAGGACCTGACGGTCACCGTGCAGGCCGGGGTGACGCGCGAGCAACTCAATCGCGAGATCAAGGACACGGGCCTGTTCTTCCCGATCGACCCCGGCGCCAACGCCACGCTCGGCGGCATGGCGGCCACGCGGGCCTCCGGTACCAATGCGGTGCGCTACGGCACCATGAAGGACAACGTGCTGGCGACCACCGTGGTCAGCGCCGACGGTTCGGTGATGCGCACCGGCACGCGCGCCAAGAAGTCGTCGGCCGGCTACGACCTGACGCGCCTTCTCGTCGGCAGCGAAGGCACCCTGGGGGTGATGACGGAGCTGACGGTCAAGCTCTACCCATTGCCCGAGGCGGTGAGCGCGGCGGTGTGCTTCTTCCCCAGCATCGACGCAGCAGTACAGACCACCATTGCCATCATCCAGATGGGGGTGCCGATCGCGCGCTGCGAACTGCTCGATGCGAATGCGATCCGCGGCGTCAACCGGCACTCGAAGCTGACGCTGCGCGAAGCCCCGATGCTGTTGATGGAGTTTCATGGCAGCGCGGCGGGCGTGGCCGAGCAGGCCGCGACCGTGCAGGACATCGCGCGCGAGCACGGCGGCGCCGACTTCGAGTGGGCGCACACGCCCGAGGAGCGCAGCCGGCTGTGGAAGGCGCGCCACGAGTCCTACTTCGCCGCGTTGCAGATGCGCCCGGGTTGCCGCTGCCAGAGCAGCGACACCTGTGTGCCGATCTCGCGCCTGGCCGAAGCCATCAACGAATCGGTGGCCGAGGCCGAGGCCTCACGCATCCCCTACTGGATCGTCGGCCATGTCGGCGACGGCAACTTCCACCTGTCCTACCTGATGGACCCGAACGACGCGGCCGAATGCGCGGCGGTGGAAGACCTGAACGTGAAGATGGTGCAGCGCGCGCTGCGGCTGGACGGCACCTGCACCGGCGAGCATGGCATCGGCCTGCACAAGATGCCCTACCTGCTCGACGAGGCCGGGCCGGCGGCAGTGGCGGCGATGCGCAGCATCAAGCACGCGCTCGACCCGAAGAACATCATGAACCCGGGCAAGATCTTCGCGTTCTGATTCCTGCCGTTCGCGCGGCGTTTTCGGCCGTTCATGGCGTGCTCGACAACCAGCCCAAGCGCATCGCAACCACGGGCAGAATGTCGGTTTTCGGAATCTCAAGGGACATGCTGATGTCGACAGGATCCTTCATGACGCGCGCAGGGTCGGCCCTGTTGGTCTTGGCCTTGGCCGCCTGCGGCGGCGGGGGTGGCGAATCAAGCACCAGCGTGTCGGTGCCCACCGGCGTGCGCAGTGGCACGGCCTCGGCCGGCGCTGATCTCAGCGTGGCCAATGCCGGCGCGTTCGCCGGCGCCCTGGCCCGCGTGTTCCTCGGGGCGGCCGACGGCAACACGCCCGGCGTGTCGGCGGGCCGCGAAACACCGCAGGCACTCCAGGTCAAAGTCAGCGGCACGGCGCCTGTCTCGCGCGGCGTGGTCGGCTTGTCGGCCCGCACGGCCGCGCGCGTGATGGCCGCAACCGTCGGCCGCGAACAGCCCCAGGCCGTCAGCACTCAGACCCTGGCCTGCCCCTATGGCGGCTCGATCACCGCGACGGTCAACGATGCCGACAACAACAACAAGCTGAGCCGGGGCGACTCAGCCACGCTCACGTTCAACGCCTGCATCGCCGACCTCGGCCTGCCGGCGGCCAGCGGCTCGCTGTCCTTCACGGTCAATGCGGTCGAGCTCGATACTGCCGGCGAGCCGACCGCACTCGACGCGACGCTGACGCTGAGTGGCTTCGTTGAGGCCGGCCTCGGTTCGATGAGCGGGAGTTTTCGCGTCTGGTACAAGGACGAAAGCCCGACCGCCGCGCGCCAGCGCGTGAGCTACCAGGCCGTCACGGTGACAGAAGCCGGCCAAACCCTGCGCTACGACTTCGACCAATACGGCGTGGACGGCTCGAGCGGCGGCAGCTTCGACCTCAATGGTGCAGTGACCATCGCTGGCCAGACCTACACGCTCACGAGCGACGTGTTCGGCTACACCGCCGGCCAGTTGCCGACCTCAGGCACGCTGCGCTTGCGTGACGCGGCCGGCGACAGCGTGATCCTGCGCGTGCGCTCCGCGACGACCTTCGATCTAGAGTTCCAGGCCAATGGTGCTGCGGCGCCGACCGTGATTGCGGTGGGCCTGACCTGGAGCACCTACCGACTGGGCAACTGAGCCGGCAGCGAGGGCGTCAGTCCGCCCTCGCCGGCTCCACCGCCCAGCGCTGGGTCACGTCGCCATCGTTGTCGACGGACTCCAGGTGCACCGGGAAGCCCCACAAGCGCGCCACGTGTTTGAGCACTTCTTGCACGCCGTCGGCCAGCGGCCGGCTGTTGTGCTGGGTGTGGCGCAGCGTCAGGGCACGGTCGCCGCGCAGGTTGACGTTCCAGACCTGGATGTTGGGCTCGCGTGAGCCGAGGTCGTACTGGCGCGCCAGGGCCTCGCGCACGCGGCGGTAGCCGGCGTCGTCGTGGATGGCACTGACTTCGAGCTCCTCATCGTCTTCATCGTCGACGATGGCAAACAGGCGCAGGTCGCGCATCAGCTTGGGGCTCAGGAACTGGCCGACAAAGCTCTCGTCCTTGAAATTGTGCATCGCGTGGTGCAGCGCCGGCAGCCAGGGCGTGCCGGCGAGATCGGGGAACCAGGCCCGGTCTTCGTCGGTCGGGGCGTCGCAGATGCGCTTGATGTCGGTGTACATCGCAAAGCCCAGCGCATAGGGGTTCAGGCCGCTGTAGCCGCGGTCTCCCACTTGCGGCTGGTAGACCACGTTGGTGTGCGACTTCAGCCACTCGATCATCACGCCGTCGGTGAGGTAACCGTCGTCGTACATGGTGTTGAGGATCTTGTGGTGCCAGAAGGTGGCCCAGCCCTCGTTCATCACCTGCGTTTGGCGCTGCGGATAGAAGTACTGCGCCACCTTGCGCACGATGCGAACGATCTCGCGCTGCCAGGGCTCCAGCAAGGGCGCGTTCTTCTCGACGAAGTAGAGGATGTTCTCCTGCGGTTCGTCCGGGAAACGCTTGGCCTCCGGCGCGGCGCCGTCTTTCTCCGCCCGCTTGGGCAAGGTGCGCCACAGGTCGTTGACTTGTTGCTGGGCGTGGTGTTCACGGTCCTTGCGCTCGAGCAGCTCCTGCGCCAGCGACTTGCGGCTCGGCCGGCGGTAGCGGTCGACGCCGTGGTTCGCCAGGGCGTGGCAGGAATCGAGCAGCGCTTCGACGGCGTCCAGCCCCTGGCGCTCCTCGCACTCGGCCACGTAGTTCTTGGCATAGACCAGGTAGTCGATGATCGACGACGCATCCGTCCACATGCGGAACAGGTAGTTGCCCTTGAAGAAACTGTTGTGGCCATAGGCTGCATGCGCAATCACCAGCGCCTGCATCGGCAGCGTGTTCTCCTCCATCAGGTAGCTGATGCAGGGGTTGGAGTTGATGACGATCTCGTAGGCCAGACCCATCGCACCGCGCTTGTAGTTCTTCTCGGTCGAGATGAACTCCTTGCCGTAGCTCCAGTGGCGGTAGTTCACTGGCATGCCGACGCTGGCGTAGGCGTCCATCATCTGCTCGGCGGTGATGACCTCGAGCTGGTTCGGGTAGGTGTCCAGGCCGAAGCGCGTCGCGGTGGCACGGATCACACGGTGGTAGTCCTCGATCAGCTCGAAGGTCCAGTCACTCGGCGCGGGCAGGCGCTCGGCCGGCCGCGGGCCCGGCAGCAGGGGTTCGCTCAGGGGCACGGCCGTGCTCATGCGGCGCGCGCTTCCGCGCCTTCCTTCTTGAACAGGTCGCGAAACACCGGGTAGATCTGGGCCGCCTCGGTGGCCTTGCGCATCGCGAACTGCGGCGCCACGCCGACCAGCTGGGCGTACTCCTGCCACAGGTTCTGCTCTTCCTCGGCCACCTGCACATAAGCGAAGTAGCGCGTCAGCGGCAGGATCTTCTCGGCCAGCAGCTCGCGGCAGCGGCCGCTGTCGTGATGCCAGTTGTCACCGTCGCTGGCCTGTGCGCCGTAGATGTTCCACTCGCTCGGGTTGTAGCGGGTGCGAATGATTTCTTCCATCAGCACCAGGGCGCTCGACACCACCGTGCCACCGGTCTCGGTGGCGTGGAAGAAGTTCTGCTCGTCGACTTCGGCAGCCTGGGTGTGGTGGCGGATGAAGACGATGTCGATCTTGTCGTAGTGCCGGGTCAGGAACAGGTAGAGCAGGATGAAGAAGCGCTTGGCCAGGTCCTTGCGGCCCTCGTCCATCGAGCCCGACACGTCCATCAGGCAGAACATCACCGCCTTGGAGGTGGGCACCGGCACGCGCACCCGGTTGCGAAAGCGCAGATCGATCGGGTCGAGGAAGGGAATGCGGGCGACCCGGTTGCGCAGCACCGCAATGCGCGCCTGCAGAGCGGCGATGGCGTCGGTCGAGGCCTTGTCGCCGATGGGTGCGTCGCGCAGCACGGCCTCTAGTTCTTCTTCGAGTTCACGCAGCTCGCGCCGCGACCCAGAGCCGACGGCCAGGCGCCGGCCGATGGCGCCGCGCATCGAGCGCACCACATGCAGGTTGGTGGGG
>JANNFB010000290.1:0-4734 GCA_031379365.1 Burkholderiales bacterium | reverse complement strand
GACCAGCACGATGGCGATCTCCTCGGCGTCGAACAGGCGCTGGCAGCTGTCGAGGATCTTCTCGAACACCGGCGCGGTGTCGGCCACCGAGCCGCTGATCACGCTCAGCACCTCGGCGCTGGCCGTCTGCTGCTCCAGCGCCTCCTGCGTCTCGTTGAACAGGCGCACGTTCTCGATCGCGATCACTGCCTGGGCGGCGAAGGACTGGAGCAAGTCGACGTGATGCGGCGCGAAGGGCCCCGGCTCGGAGCGCGTGACGCTGATCATGCCGATGGGCACGCCGTCGCGCAGCATCGGCACGTTGACGTTGGCGCGGTAATGGCGCTGGCGCGCCAGCTCACGCCACTCCCCCGTGACTTGCGGGTCGGTCTCGGTGTCCTCGACCTGGACCACGCGGCCGCTGCGCAGCGGCTCGAAACCGTAGAACGACGACAGCGGCGCCGGGAAGTTGGCGCGCAGCGCCGCCGCGCCGGCCTCGTCGGTCGCGGTGAAGGCCGCCAGATGCACTCTGCCATCGAAGACCCGGAAGGCCGTGGCCGAGAAGCCGCCGATCAGCCGCTTCGCACTCTCGACAATGGCGTCGAGCACCGGCTGCACGTCCTCGGGTGAATCGGCGATCACCGCGAGGATCTCGGCCGTCGCGGTCTGCCGCTCCAGCGCCACCTTGGTCTCGTTGAACAGCTTGGCGTTCTGAATCGCGACCACCGCCTGGTCGGCGAAGGTCTTGAGCAGGCTGACTTCCTTCTCGCTGAAGGGCCGCGGCGGCTTGCGGGCAATGTCGAGCGTGCCCAGGGCCCGGCCCTGCCAGACCAGCGGCGTGATCAGGATCGAAAAGTCGCCCTGCTCGTCGAGGATTGTCTGCAGGTAGCCGGGCAAATCCGGCATCTCGCTGACACGCGGCAGGTGCAGCGGCACGCCGTCGTTCATGGCGCGCTGGCTCATCGTCCCGGCCAGCGGCCGCGGGTAGTGATGGTCCACGGTCCAGGCGAAAGCGCCACGGTGTACCGGCGCGGTGAGCTGGTCGCCCTCGGCCAGGAAGATGCCCAGATTTTGCGCACCGAACAACTGCTCGCAACTGTCGAGGATGCGCTCGAACACCGGCTGCGCATCGGCCATCGAGCCACTGATGACCTGCAGCACTTCGGCGGTGGCGGTCTGACGTTCCAGCGCCTCCTTCGTGTCGTTGAACAGGCGCGCGTTCTGGATCGCGATCACGGCTTGATCAGCGAAGGTTTGCAGCATCTGCGCTTCGGCCTCGGTGAACGGGCGCATGTCACGGCGGAAGACCATGATCGAGCCGATGCCGCGCCCGTCGCTGAGCATCGGCGCCTCGACGGCCGACCAACTGAAGCCGAGCTGGCGGGCGTAGCCGCTCATGCCCGGCGGGCTGTCGGCACCGTTCATCGCATCGTCGAAGCGCATGGCGCGGCGCTCGCGCAGGCAGAGCTCGGTGCCGGTGCCGGCCAGCGCTATCGGGAACAGCGCCTTGGCAGCTTCGGCCATGGCGCCGCGGTGCCCGCGCAGGTGCAGGCGCTCGCCCGCGTCGTCCAGCGTGAGGAGCATTACTTCGTCGGTGCCGAACAGGCGCGCCGAGCTGGCCAGGATGCGCTCGAACACCGGCTGCGTGTCTGCCACCGAGCCGCTGATCGCCTGCAGCACCTCGGCGCTGGCGGTCTGGCGCTCCAGCGCCTCCTGCGTCTCGTTGAACAGCCGCACGTTCTCGATGGCCACCACGGCCTGACGAGCGAAGGTCTGCAGCAGCGTAACTTCCTTGTCGGCAAACAGACCGATCTCGGCCCGACCCACGCACAGCGTGCCGATGACGTCTTGATCGCGCATCAGCGGTGCGCACAGAATGCTGCGCCAGCCTGCCAAGGCCAACACGCGCTGCATGTCCGGCGAGTACTCGCCCTCGGCCATGTCCTGAACGTCGGCGACCGTGACCACGCGCCGCTCGCGGATGGCGCGCGCCGACACCGACGTACTCTGGTCCAGCGGCTGCGGCCAGGCCTGGCGTGCCAGGTTCACCGCTGCCGGGTCGGAGCCGTGCATGCTGGCCAGGTTCAGTGTCTGGCCCTCGACCCGGATCACCAGCCCGAAGCGGGACTGCGTCAGGGCTGCTGCCCGCTCGGCAATGATGTCGAAGACCGGCTGCACATCCGTGGGCGATTCACTGATGACTTGCAGCACGTCGGAGGTGGCCGTCTGCCGCGCCAACGCCTCCTGCGTCCCGTTGAACAGCCGCGTGTTCTGGATCGCGATCACCGCCTGGTCGGCGAAGGTCTGCAACTGCGCGACGATGCGGTCGGGGAACGGGCCTGGCTCCTGCCGGGTGACGCTGACGAGGCCGACGCAGGCCCCGTCGCGCAACATCGGAACGACGACGATCGACCGATAGCCGCGCACACGCGCGATTTCGCGCCAAGACGCTTCGAGGAGCAGCTCGATGTCGGTGTCGGGCACGATCAGCGGCTCGAGCGTGGTGGCCGGGCTTGCCAGATAAGTGTCGCGCACCTCGATGTGGCCCTGTGCGATCAGCGAATCGTCAGCCCCGGTGTGGGTGCGCGCGAGCAAGGTCCCCTGCCCGTTTTCGATCTGCCACAGCGTCGCCGTCAGGCCACCGGCGAGCTCGCGCGCGCTGTGCACGATCGTCTCCAGCACAGGCTGCACGTCTCCCCGCGCCTGCGCAATCGCCGCGAGGATCGCGGCCGTGGCGGTCTGCCGCTCCAACGCTTCCTGCGTCTCGTTGAACAGCCGCACGTTCTCGATGGCGATCACGGCCTGGTCGGCGAAGGTCTGCAGCAGTTCGATCTGGTGCATCGTGAACTCGCCCGCCTCGGCACGGGTGACGCTGATCATGCCGATGGGTGTGCCATCGCGCACCAGCGGCACGTTGGACACGCCGCGGAAACCCCGCAGGCGCGCCATCTCGCGGTGGGACTCGGTGGACCGCGGATCGGTCAGCACATCGGCGACCTGCGTGGGCTGACCCGTGCGCAGTGCGCTGAGGGTGTACGAGTCATCGATGGGTACACCGCGAGTCCAGTGTTGCAGAACGTCGTCGCCCTCCTCCGTGGTGTGCGTGTACGCCACCAGCCGAATCAGGCTGCCGTCGAAGCGCCAAATCGTGGCAGAGAAGGCGTCAACTAAGCGCTTGGCGCTGGCGACGATGGCGTCAAGCACCGGCTGCACATCGTCGGGTGACTGGGCAATGACCTTCAGCACCTCGGCCGTGGCGGTCTGCCGCTCCAGCGCCTCGCGCGTCTCGTTCATCAGCCGCGCGTTTTTCATCGCAATCTGCGCCTGCGCGGCAAAAGCCTGCAACAACGAGATGTGCCGCTCGCTGAAGGGCCGCACCGTGCGCCGCGATGCGGACAGGATGCCCACGACTGCGCCATCGTTGATCAGCGGCACCAGCAGGCTGGTTCGCACGCCCCCCAGGTCCACAAAGCCAACTGCCATGGGATCCCCGACCTTGTAGGCGTTGGTTTCCTTCAGGTCGAGGACATGGGCGAAGGGCGTGTTCAGCGGTTCGGGGCCCAGAAGCTTCTCGACCGGCACCTCCAGGTCGCGCCCCCATTGCCGGACATCCGCGGACCAGTCGCCATTGCTCGTGCCTGCGGGGCGGGCGATGTTGCCCTGCACCCACCACACGCCACCTGCATCGGCCTCGCACAGACGGTTGAGCTTTTCGGCAATAGCCGCAAACACCGGGTCGAGCTGGCCGGGCGACGCGTTGATGACCTGCAGTACCTCGGCGGTGGCCGTCTGACGCTGCAAGGCCTCCTGCGTCTCGTTGAACAGCCGCACGTTCTCGATGGCGATCACCGCCTGGTCGGCGAAGGACTGCGCCAACGCGATGTCGGCTTCGCTGAAGGGTTCGGGCTTGTCGCGCTGGAAGGCCAGCACGCCCAGCGCCTCTTGATCGGTGCCGCGCAGCAGGGGCAGCATCAGCGAGGTGCACACGCCCGTCTCGCGCCGGATGCTCCGCTCGTGCTCGGTCAGTTCGATGGCCGACCAGTCCGGGATGTGCAACGGCGCCTTCGTCAGCAGCGCGCGCGAAGGGAAGTTGTGCGCGACGTCGAGCGGGATGCGCGGGTGCATCCCAGGTGCGACACCTTTGTCCGTGGCGTGGCGCAATGCCAGCAGCACGTCGCCGTCACGCTTGAGCAGCGCGGTGCGGTAGCAGCCCAGCAGCCGGCGCGCGGTGGCGACGATGACGTCCACCACCGGCATCACGTCGGTGGGAGACTGGCTGATGACGCGCAGGATGTCGGCGCTGGCGGTCTGGCGCTGCCGCGCGGCCTGAGTTTCGCTAAACAGGCGGGCGTTTTCCAGCGCCATGCCCATGCTGGCGGCCACCGTCTGCAGCAGGCCGATGTCGGCCTCGCTGAACGCATCTTCGCGGTCGGCGTTTTCCAGCACCAGCGCGTACAGGCGCTCGGGGCCGGGGTTGACGGGCACCCAGACGATGGTCTTGCTCTGGTGCGTGCCGGGGAACTGCTCGACCTCGGTGTCCAGCGTCTCCACCGTCAGGCCCATCACCTGCGCGATCTCGGCCGGGTTGCGCGCCAGCACCACTTCGCCGCGCATGCTTTTCTGCATCACGGGTTGCGCCAGATCGACGCGGTAGTCGGGCAGCTGCAGGCGCTGGCCGCGTTCCACCACGTACAGCGCCTGAGCGTCCAGCGTCTTCAGGTCGGCGCTGTGGATGCTGATGTCGTTGCTGGCGAA
>JANNFB010000288.1:0-3314 GCA_031379365.1 Burkholderiales bacterium | reverse complement strand
ACCTGCCGGTCGAGCTGACGCACGCTCCAACCGCAACGCAAGGCTTCGGTTTCGTAGAAGGCGCGCGCCGCTTCAGACTTGACGGACAGCAGGCGCACGTAGGCTGACCACGGCAGGGGAAAAGCCTGGGCCAATGTGCTCAACGTAGCCGAGGTCCGGATCGGCGCTCCGGGTACCACGGGTACGGACGATTCGCCAGACACCGTCTGCGAAATCAGGGTGGGTGCCGATTTCGCAGACGGTGTCTGCGAAAACCGCTCCGGCGGCCAGGCCAGATAGAACAGCCGCATCTGTTCGAGGTTGCGCTCGGAAAATCCTCGGCCGAAGCGCTGGGTGAGATCGACCGACAGCCGCTTGAGTACCGCCTGGCCGTAGGCGGCCCGTCCCTTCCCCGCCTGCTCGAACTCAACGATGCGCCGGCCGATCTCCCAGTAGCTAGCCGTCATCAGCGCATTGACGCTGCGGGCAGCGGCATGGCGGGCGGATTCCAGCAAAGCGACGATGTCGCCGTGCACGCCGCCGTAGTCCGGCCCAGCATCGACGCCGCCACTGCCGGGCACGAGATCGCTCATGCCTGCACCTCGCTCACGAGGGCCTCGATCTCACCCAGCTGGCGCATCACCTCGGCCTCTCGACCGCGCATCGAAGCGGTCAAGTCCCTCGGGTCGGCGCGCTCCAGACCCGCCTTGGCGTTGGGGGCCTTGATGTCCAGGTTGCAGATCGGCCAGTACACCGCGTCGCGATGGGCCTGCGCAGCCTTTGCACCCGGCTCGTAAGCAAGCTGCTCTGCCTTCAGCGCACGCACTCGGTCCTGCAGCGCCGACTTCGCGCCGTTGGCCGCCGCGCTGATGGCTTGCTCCAGCTCGCGCAGCAGCTTGCCGAGGGCCAACGCCGCACTACGTTCGGCCTCGGCCTGGCACTCGTGTGGACTCAAGCGTCCACCTCGAATGCTTCGTTCAGCTCCAGCTTCCACGTCACATCCCGACGCGAAGCCTCGGCCAATTCGGGGACGAGCGATTTGACGCCGGGATCAAGGGCCGCGAAGTGCCTCGCGCTTTCGGCGTACATGCGCAAGGCCCGCACCTGCTTGGCGTGGCCGGCCTGTTCCAGCAGGTAGCCCAGGCGGCGCACCGCCGCGCCTTCGTAGTGCGCTGCGACTCTTGCCAGCCTGCGTGCATCAGCGTGAGCGCCAAGATCTTTGGCGATCTGTGCCACGCTGCCGAGGCCGCCGGCCCGATGCATGTAGCGCACGCAGTCGAGCAAGGTCAGCTCGAAGCCTGCCACGACCGCGAAGCCGGCGGGCGTCTTGATGGTCCCGACGAGCGAGGCTTCGTTGCACGCGGCAAAGGCCGCCGGCTCTTGGTAGATGAACTGCAGGCGATGCACGCCCAGCGTCAGATCGCGCAGCTGGCGCGGCACCACGATCTGGAAGATCATGGCCGCTTGGTGCGACGAGCCGTGGTGGGCCGCCGCACGTAGCAGCGACACGCGATAGCCCAGGCCTTGATGCTTCATCAGCGGGTCGATCCACTCGGCCGGGTCGGCGGCGCCTGCCGCCCTGTGCTCGGGCCTCACGATGAGGTAGAAGCCGTGCCTTGGGCTGGCCAGCTTGCCCTTGGCGACGGCACGCGTCAGTGCTGGTGACAAGGTACTCAGGGCGATACCAGATGCGACCGCTTCGTCGCGGCTGAACCAGCCCCGGCCTGCCGCAAGGCGGTCGTCGATAAAGGTGTCCAGGGCAGCCATGCCGGAGCATATGCGAATTCAGGGTCAATGTGATCTTTTTTGCATACGAAAACGTGGCGAACATGAGCCCAGATGCAAGAACTGCGGTTGATTCCCGCACGGAACTTGCGGGCGCGCGCCTACCTTGAATAGGCCAGACCGCCGATGACATTGATCGAGAACTCATCGCTCGACTGCGGCGTGATCGCACCTAGGCTTGCGCAAACGCCGACTCGTATCCACGGCCCGCAGCGCCGTCTAACCGACTTGCCTGTTCGCACACTAGCCTGCGGTGATTCAGGCTACCGATCTAGCGTTATCTTGGCACGGCCTGGCAAGGCCTGAGACCACGCTACATCATGTCAATCATGACCTGGCCGAAGCCCGAGCAGGACACCTGCGTCGCACCCTCCATCAGCCGTGCGAAATCGTAGGTCACCTTCTTGCTGGCGATGGAGCGCTCCATCGAGGCGATGATCAAATCGGCGGCCGCCGTCCAGCCCATGTGGCGCAGCATCATCTCGGCCGAGAGGATCTCGGAGCCCGGGTTGACGTAGTCCTTGCCGGCGTACTTGGGGGCCGTGCCGTGGGTCGCTTCGAACATCGCGATTGAATCCGACAGGTTGGCGCCGGGCGCGATGCCGATACCGCCCACCTGCGCCGCCAGCGCGTCGGACACGTAGTCGCCGTTCAGGTTCAGGGTCGCGATCACGGAGTACTCGGCCGGGCGCAGCAGAATCTGCTGCAGGAAGGCGTCGGCGATCGAGTCCTTGATGATGATGTCGCGGCCCGTCCTCGGGTTCTTCAACTTGCACCATGGGCCGCCGTCGATCATCACGGCGCCGAACTCCTTCTGCGCCAGGGCATAGGCCCAGTCGCGGAAGCCCCCTTCCGTGAACTTCATGATGTTGCCCTTGTGCACGATGGTCACGCTGGGCTTGTCGTTGTCGATGGCGTACTGGACCGCCTTGCGCACCAGGCGCTCGGTGCCCTCGCGTGACACGGGCTTGATGCCGAGGCTCGAGGTGTTCGGGAAGCGGATCTTTCTGACGCCGAGCTCCTCCGTCAAGAACTTGATCAACTTCTTGGCCTTGTCGCTCTCGGCTTCGAACTCGATGCCTGCATAGATGTCTTCCGAGTTCTCACGGAAGATGACCATGGAGGTCTTCTCGGGCTCCCTGACCGGGCTGGGAACGCCCTTGAAGTACCGGATGGGCCGCAGGCAGACGTAGAGGTCGAGCTCCTGGCGCAGCGCAACGTTCAGGCTTCGAATGCCGCCGCCCACGGGCGTCGTCAGCGGACCCTTGATCGAGACGACATAGTCGCGCACAGCATGCAAGGTTTCTTCCGGCAGCCAGACGTCGGGGCCATAGACCTTGGTCGCCTTCTCGCCGGCATAGACCTCCATCCAGTGAATCTTCTTCGTGCCGCCGTAGGCCTTGGCAACGGCAGCGTCGACCACCCTGATCATCACCGGGGTGAACTTAGAACGGCTGCGCCTTTCTCTCGATACCGCCACCGATCGTGCATCCTCCACCCTTACCGGCGAAGCACATCGAGACCGACACGATGAGTGACGCAGATGCCTC
>JANNFB010000244.1:0-2504 GCA_031379365.1 Burkholderiales bacterium | reverse complement strand
GCGAGATCGAAGTCGTTCAGTTTCTCGGCAAAGTAGCGCTCGCCCCAACGCCAGTCCAGGCCCAGGTCCTTGGTCAGAAAGCTGGCCACCACCATGCGCAGGCGGTTGTGCATGTAGCCGGTCTGGTTGATCTGGTGCATCTCTGCGTCGACCAGCGGGTAGCCAGTGCGGCCTTCGCACCACGCGGCGAACAGCGACTCGGCATGCTTGCCATGCTCCCAGCGGATGGCCTCGTACTCGCGCTTGAAAGCGTGGCTGACGACACGCGGGTGGTGGTGCATGACCTGGTGGTAGAAGTCGCGCCAGATCAGCTCCGAAAGCCAGACTTGCGCGCCCGTCGAACCGGCCTGGGTGCGTTGCCAGGCCTCGCGCGCCAGTTGGCGGACAGACACGGTGCCGAAGCGCAGGTGGGTCGACAGGTAGCTCGGCCCCTTGACGGCGGGGAAGTTGCGCGTCTCGTCGTAGCGGTCGATGCGCTGCAGAAAGTCGGCCAGCAGCTCCTGCGCGCCGGCGGCGCCGCTCGGCAGCTTCAGCGTGTGCAGGTCGGTGGTCTCGAAACCGATCTCCGTGAGGGTCGGCACGCCGCTGGGCACGCCGGCCGGCACGGCGGACAGTGCGCCGGCATGGTGGGCGACCGGGTAGGCGCGCAGGAAGTAGGGCTCAAGCTTCTTCAGCCAGGCGTTCTTGTACGGCGTGAACACACTGAACGGCCCGCCCGACTGCGTCAGCACTTCGCTGCGCTCGAACACCACGTGGTCTTTGCTGGTGTGCAGGATGATGCCCGCCGTGGCCAGGGCGCCGCGCACTTGGGCATCGCGCGCCAGGGCCTCGGGTTCATCGTCGTGGTTGGCGTAAACCGCCTGCACCCGCAGCGCGGTGGCCAATTCGGGCAGGGCTTGCACGGCCTGACCATGGCGTACCAGCAGCCCCACGCCTTCGACGCCGTGGGAGGCCGCCAGGGCGCGCAATTGCCCCTCCAGGCCGAGCAGGCTGTCGCGAATGAACTCGACGCGCCGGTCTGCGCGGGGCAAACCGTCCAAGATGGCGCGGTCAAAGATGAAGCTGCACCAGACCCGCCGCGCTGTGCGCAACGCGTGGTGCAGGGCGGCGTTGTCATCGCAACGCAGGTCGCGACGCAGCCAGACCAGGGCGCTGTCGAGCGGCTTGGCGGGCAGGGTGGGATTCATCAGGCAAGCTCCATGCTTCGCACTTCGGTATTCGCCTTGGGCGCGGCCCGGCGGCTCATGCGGGCGCCGCCAGCAAGACCTCCAGGCAATGCTCGCGCACGGCATAGAACTCCTTCAGGGCACGGATTTGTGCCAGCACCGGGCCGGCCGGCAGCGGCTGCTGTCGCTTGACGGCCAGGATCATCTTGTTCTTGCTGGTGTGTTCCAGGCTGATGAACTCGAACACCTGGGTGTCGTAGCCATGCGCCTCGAGCAGCAGGGCACGCAAGCTGTCGGTGAGCATCTCGGCCTCCTGGCCGAGATGGATGCCGTGCTGCAGCATCGGCGCCAGCAGCGCCGGGCTCTTCAACTGCGGCCGGATCTGCTGGTGGCAGCAGGGCGAGCAGATGATCAGCGCAGCGCCGGAGCGGATGCCGAGGTGAAGGGCGTGATCAGTGGCGGTGTCACAGGCGTGCAGTGCGATCACGATGTCTGCCGGCGCCGCGGCGCGTTGGCGCACATCGCCCGGCTCGAAGTGCAGGCCCGTCAGGGCCAGGCGGTCGACGGCCCGGTTGCACAGTTGCACCAGGTCGGAGCGCAACTCGACGCCGGTGACCTTGGCTTCGCGGCCCAGCGTGTGGCGCAAGTGGTGGTGCACTGCGAAGGTGAGGTAGCCCTTGCCGCTGCCGAAATCGGCTACGCGGATCTGCGCCTGTTCCTTGAGCGGCGAGGCCAGCACGGCGTGGTCGAGGATCTCGACAAACTTGTTGATCTGCTTGAACTTGCGCGCCATTGCCGGCACCAGCCGGCCGTCGGGCGCGGTCACGCCCAAAGTGGCCAGGAAGGGCAGATCCAGCGTGACGTAACGCTGCTTCTCTCGGTCGTGCCCTTGGAGCGCTGCGGCGTCGCGCGCGTTGGTCTGCTGGTGCAGGCTGGCCTGGCCCTTCTTGGTGAAGCGCAACTCCAGGTCTTCGCCGGCCGCCAGCAGGTGAGCATGGCGAAAGCGACTGCCGACCATGCCGCGCAGCAGCGTCAGACCATCGCTGACCAGATGGTTGTGCGTGATGTCGCGGGTGCGGTGGCTGTAGACAAAACTCAAGTGCGCCTGGCCGCGCAGTGGCAGCGGACGCACGGTCAGGCGCAGCAGATCGGCGTCATCGGGCGCTGACCCTGCTGGCTTGGCCAGGATCAGGCGCGTCAGACGGCCTTGTGCCAGGTGCAGGTCCAGCTGTGCAAAAAAACGGTCGACGGGGGTGGCAAGACTTGCTTGGGCCATGCCGTGATTGTCGGCGCAGTCGATAGAATCGAGCCACGATGGCCGACGCCGCCCGCATCAAC
>JANNFB010000235.1:0-1754 GCA_031379365.1 Burkholderiales bacterium | reverse complement strand
GGTCTCCAAGTGGCCCGCTGGGCGCGGTGCCGCAGCGCGCAGAACGTAAGGACAGGTGTTGCATTCAGGGCCTTTGCTTTGGTGACTTTCATTTGGCCCTGCAAATGAAAGTTACCCGGCCGCCGGGCCGGGACCCGGCAGCGTGGCGCTCCGCCAAAGCGAGACAAGTCGTCCGCAGGACAACCCCAAACGACTCTGACCTCAAACCCGCGTCGGGTCCAACCCTTCCAACGCCTGGTCGAGCAGCGCCCGGATGCGCAGCTGCTGCTCGCGGTGCGCCGCGTAGTGCGTCTGCGCGGCGGCACGAAAGCGCTGCGCCGCGGCGGCATCGCCCAATGCAGCGCAGACTTGCGCCAGCCGCGCAGCGGCCATGGCCCGGTCGTCGGTGTCGCAGGGTTGCGCCAGGGCCAGCTCGGCCGCGGCGGCCAGGGCCTTGGCTTTGCGCAGTTGGCCACTGTGCCATTCGCACCAGGCGCGGTCGGCCAGCAGGCAGGGCGTCAGGCGCGTCAGGCCGTCGGACAGGGCCGAGTCGAAGTGGCTCTCGAACAGGGCCAGTGCCTCGGCCCACCGGCCCTGCGCCGTGAGCACCTGCGCGCGCAGCATCGGCACCAGCGAGCCGAGCGACGCCGTGCCGACGCCGGCGTCGTAGTGGCCGATCGACTCGGCGCCCATCAAGGCGTGGGTCACCGCCTGGCCCTGCGCCGCTGGGCTGCCTGCCGGCTCGAAGAGCAAGGCCAGGCGGGCCTGGCTGGCGCGCATCCAGGCCTGGTTGTGCATCAGGGCCGAGAGGTGGGTCTCGTCGCCTTCACCGATGGCATGGCGGCGCGAGGCCTCGTACCAGGGCTGGGCACGCGCGGCGTCGGCGGCAAAGTGATAGGCGTAGCCGGCCACCAAGGCAGCGCGCGCGCGGGCGCCGTGGTGCTCTGGCAGGGCGACTTGGAAAGCCTCGCGCGTCAGTGCCGCCATGCGCGGCATGTCGTCGTTCGCAAAGGCCATGTTGGCCAGCCAGGCGGCCGCCAGCCCATGCAGGCGCTTCGGCACGGGCTGGCTCCGCGCCAGATCGTAGGCCTGCTCGATGCTCGCCCACGCGTCGCGCCCGAGGGCACTGTAGTAGCCATGCAGGCCCTCGGCCAACGCCAGCCAGGCGCGCAGCGGCGTGCTCGGCTGCCAGGCCAGCTGGGTGTTCAATTCATCGATGGCGGCCCTGGCCGCTTCGAGCTGGCCTTGGCGCGCCAGCAGGCCGGCGCGTTCGGCGCGCAGGCACTTGGCTTCGATCGGGTTCGTGGCCGCCGCGATGGCAGCGTCCAGCTTGACCATCAGGCGCGAGCGAGCCATGTCAGCTCGTCAGGCGGGTGAGGGCCTCGCGGTACTTGGCAGCGGTCTTCTCGATCACCTCGGCCGGCAGTGCCGGCGCCGGCGCCTGCTTGCTCCAGGGCGCGCCGTTCACGCGTGCGCTCTCCAGCCAGTCGCGCACGAACTGCTTGTCGTAGCTGGGCGGGTTGTCGCCTTCGCGGTAACTCTCGAGCGGCCAGTAACGCGACGAGTCGGGCGTCAGCACCTCGTCCATCAGGGTCAGCGTGCCCTCGGCATCGAGGCCGAACTCGAACTTGGTGTCGGCAATGATGATGCCCTTGGCCAACGCGAACTCGGCCGCATCCATGTACAGCCGGATCGACACCGCGCGCACCCGTTCGGCCAGATTGGCGCCGATCATTTGCGCCATCTGCTCGAACGAAATGTTCTCGTCGTGTTCA
>JANNFB010000220.1:0-34920 GCA_031379365.1 Burkholderiales bacterium | reverse complement strand
GCAGCGCGTGGCGCTGATGTACGCCGGCCAGATCATCGAAGTGGCCAGCGCCGACGAGTTCTTCAGCGCACCCAAGCACCCCTACGCCCAGGCCCTACTGCGCGCCTTGCCCGATGCCGGCCGCCGCGGCGAGCCGCTGGCGGCCATTGCCGGCACCGTACCCGCACTGACGACCCACTTCACCGGCTGCCGCTTCGCGCCGCGATGCGCCAGCGTGATGCCGCACTGCGCGACCACGCTGCCCGAGTTGACGCTGCTCGGCCCGACGCGCAGCGTGCGTTGCCTGCTGTACGCCGAAGGCGGCTCGCGCGTGGCGGTGCAGCCCGAGACTGCCCAGGCACGGGCTCCTGCCGACGCAGGCCCAGCCACCCGGGCCCCGCCCGCCGCTGCGCCGCTGCTGTCGGTGCAAGACCTGCGCGTGCGCTTCCCCATCCGCAAAGGCCTGCTGCAACGCATCAGCGGCTACTTCGATGCGGTCGCTGGCGTGTCCTTCGACATCCAGGCGGGCGAGACCGTGGCCCTGGTCGGTGAGTCGGGCTGCGGCAAGACCACGACAGGCAAGGCCATCGTGCAACTGCTGCGCGACCAGGCCAGCATCGAGGGCCGGGCGTTGCTCGGCGGCGCCAACCTCTTCGATCTGCAAGGCGACGCCCTGCTGGCCGCGCGGCGCGACATCCAGATCATCTTTCAGGACCCTTTCTCCTCGCTCAACCCGCGCATGCGCGTGTTCGAGATCCTCGAGGAAGGCCTCACGGCCCTGCACCCCGAGCTCGACGCCCCTGCCCGTCGCGTCCGCCTGGAGAAACTCACCGACCAGGTGGGGCTGCGCAAGGAAGCGCTCGAGCGCTTCCCGCACGAGTTCAGCGGCGGCCAGCGCCAACGCATCGCGATCGCGCGCGCGCTGGCGGTGCAGCCGAAACTGATCGTCTGCGACGAGCCGACCTCGGCGCTCGATGTCAGCGTGCAGGCGCAGATCCTCAACCTGCTCGAAGCGCTGCAACGTGAACTCGGCCTGGCCTACCTCTTCATCACGCATAACATCGGCGTGGTCGAGTACATCGCCGACCAGGTGGCCGTGATGCAGGCCGGGCGCATCGTGGAGCAGGGCGCCAGCGAAGCCGTGCTGCAGCGGCCGCAGCATGCGTACACGCGAACCCTGCTGGCGGCGGTGCCGCGGTTGGCGGTGGCCTGATCGACGCGGTACTTGTCGAATCTCCTGACGTCGATCGGACCTGCGTGTTGTGGCATCCTTGGTTTTGTTCAGCGAACCGGAGGCACCATGGCCACTCCCGTCCACGACCTTGCAGCGGAGGTCCTCGATCTTCCGGCTGAAGATCGCGCCCGAATGCTCGAATTGTTGATCGCCAGCTTCGAACCCAAGTCAAACGCGCAGAGGGCTTGGATGGACCTGGCTCTAGCCCGCCGCGAAGAAGTACGGAGGGGCAAGGTCGCCATGCTGCCCGGAGCCGAAGCGTTGGCGCGCGTCAAAACAAGGGTCGGGTGATCTACTCGATACACCCCGACGCCGAGGCTGAGCTCGGTGATGCGGCTGTGTACTACGCCAAGCATGCCAGCCGCTTTGTTGCCTCAGCTTTTCTGGCCGAATACGAGCGCGTTCTTGACCTGCTTGTCGAAAACCAGCAGCGCGGCCCACATGGCGAAGATGGCCTGCGCGTCTGCCACTTCGATCGATTCCCTTACACGGTCGTCTATGAAGAAGATGCGCTCAACGGGCCGCAAATCTTTGCCATCGCGCACCAGAGCCGCGAGCCGGGATACTGGAATGATCGACTCTAGGCTCTGAGCCCACCCGGTAGCGCTGGTTGCGCGTTGCCATCTTTTTCACCCACAACATCGGCTTGGTCGAATACATCGCCGACCAAGTGGCGGTGATGCAGACCGGGCGCATCGTCGACCAGGGCGCCAGCGAAGCGGTGCTGCAGCGGCCGCAGCATGTGACCACGCGCACCTTGCTGGCGGCAGTGCGGCGGCTGGCCGTCATCGGATGACACACAAGTCGAAATGGCTTTGTTGTGTCAACCCAACGTGCGCGTAACAGCCGCGCGAACCGCAGCCTTCGCGCAGGCCCTCAGGGCGCGCTGTCTGGGCGACGCAGCGCGACCCAACATTGGGCGCGAACCCAATGTTCACGCCGCTTTGCCGGGCGCCGCGCACCGAACGCGCGCAGCCTTCAGCCGACACTCAACTGAGTGCATCGGTGCGACTAAGGAGTTTCCCGGGGCGGGCTGCGAGCACTGCGCCCGTGACAATCCAGTTACACGCTGCAATGACGAACACCGGTCAGCCCACGAGGCAGGCCCGGCGATTGCTTGTAGCAACGGGTTACCCATCAATGTTTCGAGGAGAGACCATGTTCAAGAGAACAAAAATCAGCAGCTGCGCGCTGTTGGCATTGGGCGGCGCCTTGCTGCTGCCCGCGTCGTTCGTGTTTGCACAGACGCCTGCGCCCGCACCGGCCCCCGCCCCCAAGGCCGAAGAGCCGAGCCAGCAGATCGTGATCTCGGGCTCGCGCATCAAGCGCGACAACTTCAGCACGCCCTCTCCGATCCTGATCATCCGCAACGACGACACCGCCATCGCTGGCTTCACGTCGACGGCCGAGGTCCTGCAGGGCACCGGCGTCACCGGCGGCCAAGGCCAGATCAACAACGCTTTCGGTGGTTTCGTTACCGACGGCGGACCGGGTGCCAACACCATCGGCCTGCGCGGATTCACCCCAACGCGGTCGCTCGTGCTGCTCAACGGCCGTCGCCTGGCACCTTCGGGCACGCGTGGCTCGGTCGGTGCGGCCGACCTGAATACCCTGCCCAGCTCCATCGTTGACCGCATCGAAGTGCTGAAGGACGGTGCGTCGTCGATTTACGGCTCTGACGCCGTAGCGGGTGTGATCAACATCATCACCAAGAAGAACATCGACACCACCACGGCCGCGACCCGCCTGAGCTTTCCTGTCGACGGCGGTGGCGAAGAGTTCAACCTGTCCCTCACTTCCGGTTTTGTCTCCGACCGCATCCGCATCTCCGGTGCGTACGACTACAGCGAACGCTCGGCTTTGACGCTGGGTCAGCGCGACTGGACGCAGTGCAACACCGACTACCGCCGTACCAGCGCTAACGGCATCGTCGGCGAGTGGGGCAGCCGTGACTTTGTTGATCCGAAGACGGGCAAGCCCAAGTGCTACCCGATCAGCGGCACGGGCTCCAACGGCGTCACGATCAACACCTTGGGCACGCCTTCTCGAACCGGCGTGGGGGCTCCTGGCTCTGTGGGAACAACTTTCAATCGCTGGCGGCCGAATGCCGGGGTGACAACGGGCCTCGTGGGATTTGAAGGCGTCGGTGGCGGGGCCAACAATCTGAACGTGCGCGACACCTTCGACCCGCGAACGCTCAACCGTTCGCTGATCTCCCCGACGACGAATCACAACGTGTATCTGCAGGGCGGCATCGACCTGGCTGCCCTGGGTGATGCCGAGCTCTACGGGGAGTTCCTGTACAACCGCCGGGCTTCCAACCAGACCAGCTACCGTCAGCTGAGCCTGGACTACAACCGTGGCAGTCCCCTGATTCCCGCGACTCTGGCTGCATTCACCACCTCATTCCTCAGCTCCTCGGCCACGAGCGGCGGCGGCCCGGTGGGTGTGCGTGCCTTTATCGGTTTTGGTAACGACACTTCTTCCCAAATCGTCGACTTTACGCGGGCTGTCGTGGGCTTGCGCGGGTCGGTTCTCAAGACGGGATGGGACTATGACGTTTCGCTGTCGCGCAGCGACAGCAAGGGCCAGTACACATTCGAGTCCTTCCTGACAGATCGTTTGACGAAGAGTCTCAACGTTGTGGCCAGCGGCAGTGGCTTTGCTTGCGTGGATCCCTCGGGCGGCTGTGTTGCCGCGCCCGCATTGACCCCCGCAGTCATCGGCGGTCAGCTTCCTTCGGCGTGGGTCAACTACGTTTTCCAGCCTGTCACAGGGGTGAGCAAGTACAAGGAAGATGTCGCGTCGGCGTCCGTCACGGGCACCCTCTTCAGCCTGCCCTACGGCAAGGTGAAGGCCGCGCTTGGCGCCGAGTTCCGCAAATTCGAGATCGATGACACGCCAGCCCTGGACTCGCAAACCGGTAATCTCTACAACCTGACAACCTCAACGCCGACCCGTGGCAGCGATTCGGCCAAGGATGTCTTCGCCGAAGTGGAAATCCCGCTGCTGGCCAGGCTGCCCTTGGCGCACGAACTTGGCTTGAACGTGTCCGGCCGCTGGGCTGACTACAAGTCCTACGGCAGTGGTTCGACCTACAAGTTCGGTGCGCTCTGGTCGCCGGCCAAGTGGCTCACGCTGCGCGGAACCACCAGCACGTCCTACCGCGCGCCGGCACTGTATGAACAGTTCCTGGGGGCGACGAGCGGCTTCATCTCGAACACGAACGACCCCTGCAACAGCTGGGATGCCCCCTCCAATGCAGGCACTGCACGTGCCGCCAACTGCGCCAGTGAAGGCTTGCCCGCGGGTTTCACCAACAACAACAGCATCGCGGTCGTCAACTCCGGGGGCGCAGCCGCGGGCTTGAAGGCTGAGACCTCGAAGAACAAGACCTTCGGCGTCATCGTTCAGCCGGATTTGGCAACGGGTTGGGGTGATGTCTCCGTGTCTGCCGACTATTTCAACATTCAGGTCGACAACGGCGTTTCCCGGGCCGGCGCGACCAATATCCTTGCACGCTGCTATGACGATCCCCAGTTCCGGGCCGGCGGTGGGTTCTGTCGCCTGATCAATCCTCGCAACCCGTCGAACAACGCGTTGACGGTCAACGATAGCTTCGTTAACTTGGCCACCGACAAGGTCAAGGGTTTCGATTACACGGCCCGATACACCAACAACGTCGGCATCGGCAAGCTGCGTGTGAACCTCAGTGTCACCAGGTTCCTGTCGCAGGCGAATCAGTTGTTCGCCGACGATCCGGTGGATGAGGTCAACGGCACGCTCACCAGCCCGAAGTACTCCGGCACCTTGGATATCAACTACACCATCAAGGACTGGCGCTTCTTCTACGGCGTGGATTGGGTCGGCAAGCAGGACTCGTACGCCTACCTAGGCGAGAACCCGGCCACCAGCACCTTCAAGCTGAGCGTGCCGAACTACTACGTGCACACCGTGGCGCTGGGGTACAAAGCCAACCAATGGGATGCCACCCTCGGCGTGCGCAACGTCGCGAACATCAAGCCGCCGACGATCTCGGCGCAGGCTGGGTACAACCGCGTTGGCAACGCGCCCCTGTACAGCGGGTATGACTACGTTGGCCGCACGGTCTACCTGAACGTGGCCAAGTCCTTCTAATCGCTTTCGGTCTTTTCTGACCTCTGCTGCGTTCGCGCTGCAGAGGTCATTTCATTTGGGAGTTTCAAAGTGGCAACGAAGTGTTTGCGATTTCATGCTGTGACGTGCGCCTTGTTCGCCACGCTGGCGAGTCCTGCGGTGTTGGCCCAGTTGCCAGCAGCCGCCCCCCCACCCATCCAGGTGCCGACAGAAGAGCAGCTCGCGCAGTACCCGCGCATGACGGGCTTTCGCCTGTCGCCCGACGGCAAGCACATGATCGCCCTCGAGAGCCAGGGCGACGTGCGCAATGTGCTGGTGTGGAAGACCGACAGCCTGTCCACCAAGCCGCAGGTCATCGGCTCGAGCAGCATGCGCATCAGGACGGCGTCCTTCCTGAAGAACGACGTCTTGGCGGTGACGCTGTGGCAGCCCTATGACGCGCGCATCGAGGGCAGCCTCACCAAGACCTTCATCAACAAGTTGTTGATCACCGACCTGGCCGGCAAGGAGTGGAAAGAGCCGCTGGTGTCTGCCGACATCGGCCGCACCGATGCCACCCGTAAGCTGCTCGCGCTGTCGGTGCCGACGGTGAAGAGCCGCATGCCTGGCGACCCGGACAACATCATCGTCGAGAGCGACGGCGGTGCCACCGACCGCGATCTGTTCCGCTACAACGTGCGCACCGGTGCTTCAGCACGCGTGCTGCGCCTGGGCGAAAACGACTTCGACGTGCTCGTCGATGCCAAGGGCGCGCCGCGCGCCCGGTCGCGCGCCGGCTCTGACGCCAAGGGCCTCTTCATCGCGACGGACCTGCGCAACGCCAGCGCGGGCACCTGGGAAGAGCACTTCCGCTCCTACGTGAAGGACCGCGATGTGGTCGAGGTCACCAGCGTGGGCGCGAGCCCCAATACGGTGGTGTTGCGCAGCAATGTGGGGCGCGAACTGGCGGTGCTGTACGAGTACGACATCGCGCAACGCAAGATCGTCAGCACCCTGTTCGAGCACCAGTTCTTCGAGGCCAGCGGCGTGCGGGCGGCCAGCGGCGATGACCCCACCAACGCAGGCGACTTCGACGGCTTCAACTACGAGGGCCTGCACGGCAGTGACGTGCACTGGGTGAACCCGACTTTCGAGGCGGTAATCAAGGGGGTGGCGCAGTCCCTGGGCATTGCCGAGATCTCGCAGCCCCTGGTTGACGTGGTCAGCGGCAAGCGCTCCGAGGTGCGCATGCTGGATGGCGTGTCCGTCGCGATCGCCGGGTTTCATGCCGGCGCCGTGCCCACCTACCTCTTGCGGGTGAGCGGTCTGGCCTATCCGACGGAGCACTACCTGCTGCGTGGCCCGCAACTCACGCTGCTGGCCAAGGAGCGCCCGCAAGTCGACCGTCGCGCCCTGGGCAGCGCCAAGTTCGTCTACTACAAGGCGCGCGACGGCTTGAACATTCCCGCCTTCCTCACCGTGCCCAATCGGCAGCTGTGCGGACCCGGGCCTTACGCAACCGTTATCCACCCGCATGGCGGCCCGTGGGCGCGCGATGCCATGGGCTTCGACAACTCGGGCTGGGTGCCCATGATGGTTTCGCGCTGCCACGTGGTGCTGCAGCCGCAGTTCCGCGGCTCGTCCGGCTGGGGCCGCGCGCTCTGGCTGGCCGGCGACAGGGAGTGGGGCCAGAAGATGCAGGACGACAAGGACGACGGCGCCCAGTGGCTGGTGAGTGAGAAACTCGCCGACCCGAAGCGCATGGCCATGTTCGGCTTCTCTTACGGCGGCTACTCGGCATTCGCGGCTGCGGTGCGGCCGAATGGGTTGTACAAGTGCGCTATTTCGGGAGCGGGCGTCTCCGACATCGAAACCATCTGGGCCGACTTCTATACCAACCCGTTCTTCCGTGACAGGCAGGAGGCAACGGTGAGGGGCTTGAGCCCGCTGAGCCAAGCCGACAAGATCAAGATCCCCATGATGATCTACCACGGTGACCGCGACCGGATCGTGCCGCTGATCCAGTCCGAGCAGTTCGTCAACCGGGCGCGGGCCTCGGGGCAGGCGGTGCAGTACCACGTGCTGCAGGATTACGCGCACGGCCCGGCGTGGACGGTCGACACGAATGCCAGGCAGCTCAAGCTCATCAGCCAGTACCTGGCGAGCGGCTGCGGCGCCGCGGGTTTGTAGCCATTGGCCTTAACGTGGCCGGCGACGACGCATACCTGTTGCCGGCGGACAACGCTAGATGTAAACGCGGCCTAGTGGCGGGGCACCAGCGGCCGCCGTTTCAGGCTGCGGCCCGTGGCGCCGGTTCAGGGGTTGATCGCGCTGCAAGCCAATGAAATCAAGGCTTCGCGCGCTTCGGGCCGTGCCGCGTCGCGGCTCACGGCGAGCTCGCGAACTTCCTTCCTCCCCCCGCCTACGGAGTTACCCGGGCCGAGGCGCGGTGACGCGCCCGTGACAATTCACTCTACGTGCCATGAGGAAAAGCACTGGCCTGCCCACAACGCGGGCCCAGTGATTGCTTTAGGGCCATGGTTATCCCTCAACCTGTCTAGGAGAGTTCATGTTCAAGCGAACAAAAATCAGCAGCTGCGCGCTGTTGGCACTGGGTGGCGCCTTGTTGGTGCCAGCGCTGCCGGCCTTTGCGCAACAGCGCATCGAGATCACTGGGTCTGCTGTAAAGCGCATTGACGCTGAAGGCGTTTCGCCCATCACGATCATCACCAAGGAAGACATCGTCAAGAGCGGCGCCACGACCGCCGCCGAATTGCTGGATCGCATCGCGGCCAACAATGGCGGTGGCTACAGCCAAGTGCTGGCCATTGGTGACAGCGCCCGCCCGGGCTTTGCGGGGGCATCGCTGCGCGGGCTGGGCTCGAACACCACCTTGGTGCTGCTGAATGGCCGACGCCTGGCGGTTTACGCCTTCGATGGTGGCGGTACCGACCTGAACTCGATCGCCCTGGGCGCCATCGAGCGCGTGGAGATCCTGCGCGACGGGGCTTCAGCCCTCTACGGCGCTGACGCCATCGCCGGCGTGATGAACTTCATCACCCGCAAGGACTTCAGTGGTGTCGATCTGTCAGCCAGTGTTCGCAGGCCACAGGCCACCGGGGGCGGCGACAAGCACGCTTCCGTCACGGGAGGCTTCGGTGACCCAGCAAAGACAGGCTTCAACGTCTTTGCCAATTTTTCGTACGACAAGTACGACGCGCTGAAAGCCAAAGACCGCGAGTTCTCGAAAACCGCTTTCTTGCCCAATGCCGAAGGTGGGCGCTTTGACCGCACCAGCGGCAACACTTTCCCGGCCAGCATCTTTGTTCCTGGCGTGGGCACTGTGAATCCAGGCGTGCCTAACTGCTTGCCGCCCAACTCGTTCCAGACTTCCGCGACCGGCGCCTGCCGTTTTGACTACGCCTCGGTGATCGACATCTTGGCGCCCCAGGAGAAGATGGCGGGCCTGTTGCGAGCCTCGATGCAGCTTGGCGCCAACCATGAGTTGTTCGCCGAGTACAGCAAGTCGCGCACGACCACCACCTTCAATATCTCGCCGACACCCGCATCGAATGCGACGACGTACAGCGGCAACGACCTGCTGTACCCCGCCGGCGGCAAGTGGTACCCGCAGGCCATCAATCCCGCGACGGGACTCCTGCAAAACGGGGTGCTCTGGTACACGCCGGCCACGAATGACGGCACGGCAAGGTATTTCCAGCCGCTTGCTGGCGACCTCAGTATCTTCTGGCGTACCGTGGACGCAGGTCCCCGGTCCAACGAAGCAGTGGCCAACCAAGACCGCCTTGTGGCGGGTGCCAAGGGCACCTTCGGCAAGTGGGATTACGACACTGCGTTCATGACTTCGACCAGCAAGGCGGTCGAGAAGTACGTTGGTGGTCTGTTCTCCGAGACCCGACTGAGCCGAGCAACCTGCCCGGGCAGCACGGCGCCGTGCGGGCCGCTGAATCCGAACTTCACGCCGGGCACGATGAACCCGGACATCAACCCGTTCGGACCGAATGACGCGGCCGGCTTGGCGGCAATCCAAGCCGCTCTGATCCTCGAGCCCGTGCGCATATCCAAGTCGACGCGCAGCAGTGTGGACGGCAAGATCAGTGGTGAGCTGATGCAACTGCCGGCAGGTCCGTTGTCCGCGGCCTTCGGTGCCGAATACCGCAAGGAGAAGTACAACGACCAGCCGCAAGCCGTTCTGTCTTCTGGCGACGTGCTCGGCGGCGGCGGCGATCAGGCGCCCGTCAACGCAGATCGCAAGGTCACGGCGGTTTTCGCCGAGTTGAACATTCCTGTGTTCAAGGGCTTCGAGGCAGTCGCCCAGGCTCGCTTCGACAAGTACAGTGATTTCGGTAACACCACCAACCCGAAGATCGGCTTTCGTTGGTCGCCCACCAAGGAGCTGGTGATTCGCGGCTCAACGGGCAGTGGTTTCCGGGCGCCAACCTTGCCAGATTTGTTTGCACCCACCACGCAGACCAATACCGGTGGAAGCTACAACGACCCGTACTACGAGGCACGTGTGGGCGACTGCTACGACGCAGCGGGCAACCCGACGGCCAATTTCAACCCTTCCTTCTGCAGTGCGCAGCTGACGGTCAAGCAGGGTGGCAACACCAGGCTAAAGGCTGAAGAGTCGCGCAATACGACGTTTGGCCTGGTTTTCCAGCCCAACCGTGACTGGCAACTCTCGGTCGATCTGTGGCGCATCAAGATTGACGGGCAGATCGGGATCCCGGACGCCGATGTCCGCCTGTCTGACTTCATTCAACAGTTCGTCGTCGACCCGTCGGTAGACTACGACGCTTCAACGGCCAAGCTCACCCCTGCTGGCAAGGCGGCCTTGCTGGCAGGCGCCACCGGCACGGGGATCGTGCGTGAACCCGGTGCAACGGGCAATCTGGACTTTGTCAGCGCGCAGTTCGACAACATCTCGACTGCCGTCGTAAGAGGGGTTGATATCTCGATTGGCGCCACGCTGGCCCGCACTGAGAGTGGGACGTTCAAGGGCAACATCGAACTGGCGTACATCGACTCCTACAAGCAAGACGGCGTGGAGCTGGTTGGCCGCTATGCGTCGTTCGGCCCTGTCGTGCGCTGGAAGATGAACAGCTCGCTCGATTGGGAGTACGGCAACTGGACGACGACCTTTGGTCAACGCTGGCAAACAGGCTATCGCGACCAGGGCAACACGCGCGACGTGCGGCCCTATGAGCTGTTCGACATCAGTGTTGCCTATCGCGGCGTGAAGAACTTGACCTTGCGTGCCGGCATCCAGAACCTGGGCGACACCGCTCCGCCGTACACGCGTCAGAACGACTACTTCCATGTCGGCTATGACCCGACCTACGGCGACCCGCGCGGCCGCACCTACACGTTCAACATGAACTACAAGTTCAACTGACGTGGCGCGCGCCGGGCTCTGGCCCGGCGTTCGCAAGAGCCCGGCACCGCAGACGCGGCGCCGGGCTTTCTTTTACCTGCGTCGCGCAGACAGCCTGGCTACTTGACTGCCGCTGGCGTGTTCGCCTTGATGAACTTTTCGAAGCGGGTGTAGAAGGCGACCACGTTGGGCATCTCGCGGTAGCCGTGCGCCTCGTCAGCGACGAACATCCACTCGTAGGGCTTTCCTGCTTTGTCGAAGGCAGCTCGAATCGCGCGGCCGTTGGCAAAGTCCACGTTTTGGTCTTCGCCGCCATAGGCGTGGAAGACGGGCGCGGCAAACTTCTCAACTTGGCGGGCAGGTGACTGAGCAAGGAACAGTGCTGCGTCGTCGCGCTGATCGCCGTTGAGAGCCTTCGCAAGAGGCGCGAAGTTGCCGCGTCGCTGGGCGGGTTGCGTGTCCTGGTGCACGACCATGTCGGTCACGCCGACATAGTTGACGCCCCACTTGAACAGGTCGGGCCGCTTGACCATCACTGAAAGCGTAGCGAACCCGCCGTAGCTCGCGCCGTAGACGCCAACGCGGTTCTTGTCGGCATAGCCCTCGCGGATGGCCCACTCGACGCCGTCGATGATGTCGTCCGTCATCGTGCCACCCCACTGCTTGTAGCTGGCGCGCAAGTGCTGAGCACCGTAGCCGGTGGAGCCGCGAAAGTTCGGTTGCAGCACAGCGTAGCCGCGGTTGGCCAGGAACTGGGCCTCCGCGTCGAACTCCCAGTTGTCCTTGGCCCACGGCCCACCATGCGGCAGCACCACGAACGGAGGCGGGCTGGCTTTGGTGAAACCGACAGGCACGGTGAGGTAGGCGCCAACCTTCATTCCATCGCGGGCGGTGTAAGTCACGTAGCTGACCGGGCCCATCTGTTTGGGGTCGATCCAAGGCCGCGCGCGAATGCCCGAGTCTTCGAGCTTGCGGGTCTCGGGTTCGAAGAAATACCAGGCGCCAGGGTCGGTCGCCGAGTAGGAGCGCACCAGTGAGCGCTTCAGGCGCGGATCGAACAAGTTGACGCGGCCGGGGAGCGCCGCGTCGATGGCCGCCTGGAGCCGCTGTGAGCGCTCGTCGAACCATATCGTGGTCTGCCTGTCGGCAAACAGGCGCAGGCCGATGAGCTTGCCAGGTGTGTCGTCGCTGCCGTCGAAGATCAGGCTACCGCCCTCACCGAGGGGGCTTCCGATCAACAGGAAGCTGCTCATGTCATAGCGGTCGGCCCCTGCCACCAACTCGCCCAGTTTGCCGGCTTCCAGGTCATAACGGAAGAAGGCCAGCGTGTCGCGCCCGACATTGCTGGCGACATACAGGTTGCGTGGACTGGCAGGGTCAAACGCGACCGGGATGATTACATTTCTCAGCCCCTCATCCCACTCCGCCAGTACCTTCCAATCAGTGCTGCCAGGGGCCTGATAGGAGGTCCACCAGCGCTTCTTGTCAGCGTCCATGCTCAGGGCGGCACGGGGCGCATTTTGGCCGTCCAGCACCCAGCGGATCACTTTGCCGGGCGACGAAACGCTGATCAGCGCCTTGCCGCCGGGGCGGCCGCTGCGCACGTCCATTCTGTACACGTCTTGGCTGTCAGCGGAGCGGTCGTTGGCCATGACGAACATTTCGTCGGGGCTGCCGGGCACACGGCCCAGCAGCGTGGTTTCTCGCCATACGAACTTCACTTTGTCTGCGGCGATGAAAGGCTCGACCAGCGTACGCAGGTTCTTGCCGTCGCGGTCTACCCCGAAGAGCCCGCCATCGCCACGAAACTCTTTGCCTTGCTCGTCGCCTGTACTGAAGACGATACGGTCATCATTGGCCCATCGGAAGCTCCTGACATCCGCCTCTTTGAATGCCGTTAAGGCATAGGCAGACTTCTTCTCAATGTCGAGCACGACGAGGTTCTGCCGGTCATTGAACCGAACCGTCGCCGCCATGTATTTCCCATTCGGCGACAAGGTCAACCCACGGTAGGCCGGCGCCTTGAACATCGTCTCGATGGGAATGATCGGCGCCGCAACGGGTGCCTGGGCGGCACCTTGCTGGGTCGCGAGGCAAAGAACTGCGATGGTCAACCACTTGCAAATGCGCATGCGTATCCTCATAAGGCAGGGTGTCCAGACTGGACACGAGCGCAAATGGTAGCCGGCTTGCCGGTCGCAGGCTGATCGCGGCAGGGACCTGTTACTTCGGCGCCAGCCGAATCGCCCCGTCCAGGCGGATCACTTCGCCGTTGAGCATCTCGTTGGTGACGATGCTCTGCACCAGACGGGCATAGTCGGCCGGGGTGCCCAGCCGGCTGGGGAAGGGCACGCCCGCGGCCAGCGCATCCTGCACCTCCTGCGGCATGCCGAACAACATGGGCGTGCCGAAGATGCCCGGCGCGATGGTCATGCATCGGATGCCGTTTCGCGCCAGGTCGCGCGCGATGGGCAGGGTCATGCCGACGATGCCGCCCTTGCTGGCGGCGTAGGCGGCCTGGCCGATCTGGCCGTCGTAGGCGGCCACGCTGGCGGTGTTGATGAGCACGCCGCGCTCGCCGGTGGCTTCGGGTGCGTTCTTGCACATGGCCTCGGCGGCCAGCCGGATCATGTTGAAGCTGCCGATGAGGTTGATGTTGATGACGCGGGCAAACTGCGCCAGGGGGTGGGCGCCGTCCTTGCCCACCGTCTTGGCGCCGATGGCGATGCCGGCGCAGTTCACCAGACCCATCAGTTTGCCCAGCGCCACGGCCTGCGCCACGGCGGCCTGGCCGTCGGCCTCTTGCGTCACGTCGCACTTGACGAAGGCGCCGCCCAGTTCTTGCGCCAGGGCCCGGCCCTTGTCGGCCTGCACGTCGGCCACGACGACTTTCGCGCCTTCGCGCGCCAGCATGCGCGCCGCGCCTTCGCCCAGGCCAGAAGCTGCGCCGGTGACGATGAAAACCTTGCCTGCGATGTCCATGGGTCGGCCTGCTTGTCGGTCGGGTTCGGTTCAGCGCAGGGCGTCGAGCGCGCGCTGGGTGATCTCGTCCACGCTGCCGGTGCCCTTGATCTGGCGGTAGCGCGGCGCGGCGGCGTCGCCACTGGCGGCCCAACCTGCGTAGTAGTCGACCAGGGGGCGGGTCTGCGCGTGGTAGACCTCGAGCCGCTTCTTCACAGTTTCTTCGCTGTCGTCGGCGCGCTGCACCAGCGGCTCGCCGCTCACGTCGTCGATGCCTTCCACCTTGGGCGGATTGAACTTGACGTGGTAGGTGCGGCCCGAGGGCAGGTGCGCGCGGCGCCCGCTCATGCGCTCGACGATGGCTGCGTCGGGCACGTCGATCTCGAGCACGGCGTCGAGCTTCACGCCGGCGTGCTTCATCGCATCGGCCTGGGCGATGGTGCGCGGAAAGCCGTCGAACAGGAAGCCGTTGGCGCAATCGGGCTGCGCGATGCGCTCCTTGACCAGGCCGATGATGATGTCGTCACTCACCAGCGCGCCCGAGTCCATCACCTTCTTGGCCGCGAGGCCGAGCGGCGTGCCGGCCTTGACGGCTGCGCGCAGCATGTCGCCAGTGCTGACCTGCGGGATGGCGTACTTCTGGCACAGGAAGGTGGCTTGCGTGCCTTTGCCGGCGCCGGGCGCCCCCAGCAGGATCAGTCTCATGGTCGTCCTTGGAATGTTCTTGTATAGGCCGGCGTGCGAACGCGCCTGTGCTGCGCGGATTATCGCCGTGCTCAGGCCCCGAGCAGGGCCCGCACGCGCTCCAGATCTTCCCGCGTATCAACACCCGCGCCGGGCGCCTGCGCTGTCACATGCACGGCGATGCGCTCACCGTGCCACAGCACGCGAAGTTGCTCAAGGGCCTCGCACTGCTCCAGCGGCGCCGCGCCCAGGCTCGGAAAGCGGCGCAGGAAGCCGGCGCGGTAGGCATACAGGCCGACATGGCGCAAGGGCCGCGGCGTGGGCAGGGCGCTCGGCCGGCCGGCGGCGTCCAGCGGGCCATCGCGCCAGCAGGGCAGCGGCGCGCGGCTGAAGAGCAGGGCGCGGCCCGCGGCGTCGAGCACCACCTTGACGACGTTCGGGTTGAGGTAGTCGGCCAGGGTGTCGATGGCGTGCGCAGCGGTGCCCACGGCGCAGTCGGGATGCGTGTCGAGCAGGGCCGCGCAGGCATTGACCAAGGCCGGGTCGATCAGCGGCTCGTCGCCCTGCACGTTGACCACCGCGTCCTGGCCGTCCAGGCCGAGGAGAACGCAGGCTTCGGCGAGGCGGTCGCTGCCGCTGGCGTGGTCAGTGCGGGTCAGCAGTGCCTGCACGCCATGCGCTTGGCAGGCGGCGACGATGCGGGCGTCGTCGGCCGCCACCACCACCTGGCGCGCGCCAGAGAGCGCGGCGCGCTGCGCCACCCGCACCACCATCGGCAAGCCGGCCAGGTCGGCCAGCGGCTTGTTCGGCAAGCGCGTCGACGCCAGCCGCGCCGGGATGATGACGCTGAAGCTCAAACGGCGGCCATCGGGTCGAAGGGCTGGGCCTCCGATTCGAGCATCACCGGGATGCCGTCGCGGATCGGAAACGCCAGGCGGTCGCCGGCGCAGGTCAGGGCCTGCGGCTGGCCGGCGGCGTCGCGCTGCATGTGCAAGGTGCTCTTGCAAAGCGGGCAGACCAGCAGGTCGATGAGGCGGTGGTCGAGCGCGGTCATGGGGGTCGGTCCAGTCAGTACTTCGGTGGGTTCGGGTAGTGGCGCTTGAGCGCAGCGGCAAAGGCCACTTCAGGTTCGAAGTCTAGCGGTGCGACCCACACCCGCGTGGCACCCGCCAGGCCCGGCAAGGTGCCGGGCCGCAGCTTGACGGCGTCTTTCTCGGTCACGATCACGTCGCCGGCGGAGGCCGGCCAGGGCAGGGTGTCAAAGGGGTGGTGGTCAGGCAGGGCCAGAGTTTGCAGTTGCGTCAGGCCGTGCTCGCGCAGCATCGCAAAGAAACGCTCTGGCGCGGCCATGCCGGCGACGGCCAGCACCTGCGCGTCGCGCAGGGCCTGCCAATGCGACGGGTCGGCCACCTGGCCCTGCCACCAATCGGCCAGGCTCACCAGGCCTTTCAGGCGCCGGCTGGCCAGCCACCCGGGCAGGTGGGTGGTGACACGCCGCGCGTTGTACAGCACCAAGGTATTGGCGGGTGTGCGGCCGGGCAAGGCCTCGCGCAGCGGCCCCGCCGGCAGTAGCAGGCTGTTGCCAGCGCCGCGCTCGTCGAACACGATGATCTCCAGGTTGCGCGCCAGGCGGTGGTGCTGCAGGCCGTCGTCGGCGACGATGATGTCGACCTCGGGGTGCGCGGCGCAAAGGGCCTTGGCGGTGGCCACGCGGTCGGCCCCCACCATCACGGGCATGCCGGTGCGCAGGCGAATCAGCAGCGGCTCGTCGCCGCAGACGCTGGCGCGGCTGTCGCGGCTGACGGCGACGATGCCCGTGCCGCGCCGCCCATGGCCGCGCGAGACCACCCCCGGGTGCCAGCCGAAGGCGCGCAGCAGGCGCACCACGGCAATCGTGGTCGGCGTCTTGCCGGCGCCGCCGACGATCAGGTTGCCGACCACCACCACCGGCAGGTCCAGCGCCTGCGGCCGCTGCCGCCAGCGCTGTAGGCGCGCCAACTGTGCATACAGACCCGCCAGCGGCCGCAAGGCGTGCGCCGGCAGCGTGGGTGGGTTGATCCACCACTGGCGCTGCAGGGCGGCACCCAGGCGCGCTGACAGTCCCTCGGTGGCGGAGGGTGCGGGACCCGTCATCGCAGGGCGCCGACCTGGATCGACGTCAGCGCGGCGCGGCGCCGTCGGAGCTGCCGCCGCCCGTCTGGGCGGCAAAGGTCAGGCGCGCCAAGCCAGCACGCCGGGCGGCATCGAGCACGTTGATGACAGACTGGTGTGCGGCGGTGGCGTCGGCCGAGACGATGACCACCGGGTCTTTCAGGGTGGCCGCGACGGCGCCGAGCTCGGCGCTCAGCATCTCCACGCTGCGCCCGTCCAGCGCCTTGCTGTTGACGGCGTAGCGCCCTTCGCCCGACACCGAAACGATGATCTCGGCCGGCCGCTCGCGCGGCTTGTCGGCCTCGGCCGTCGGCAGGTTGACTTGCAACTCGGTGAACTTGGAGTAGGTGGTGGACAGCATCAGGAAGATCAGCACCACCAGCAGCACGTCGATGAAGGGGATCAGGTTGATCTCCGGCTCCTCGCTGCGACCCTTGCGGAAGTTCATACGCTGGACTTCACCGCGAAGCGCATCAGGTGCGGCACGAGGCGCTCGGCGGCCTGCTCCATGTCGATGGTGAAGCCATCGACGCGACCGCGGAAGTAGCGGTAGAACATCAGCGCCGGGATGGCGATCATCAGCCCGAATGCGGTGTTGTAGAGGGCAATCGAGATGCCATGCGCCAGTTGCGCAGGGTTGCTGCCCCCCGTGGGCGCCTGCGAGCCGAAGATCTCGATCATGCCGACGACCGTGCCGAACAAGCCGAGCAAAGGCGCGGCCGTGGCGATGGTGCCCAGGGTGTTGAGATAGCGCTCGAGCCGGTGCACCGACACGCGACCGGCGTTTTCGAACACGGCGCGCAGCGCCCGTTCACTCAGGCGCGGCTCGGCCACCACGCTCCGAACCCCCGCAGCCAGCACCTGGCCCAGGGCCGAGCTCGCGGCCAGCTTGTTCACCACGTCAGACGACGGCAGGCTGGTGCGGGTGATGGAGATGACTTCGTCGAGCAGTTTGTCGGGCGCCACTTTCGCGCCGCGCAAGCTGACCAGGCGCTCGATGATCAGGGCCAAGGCCACGATGGAGCAGAGGATCAAGGGCCAGATCGGCCAACCAGCGGCTTGTATGATCGAAAACAAGGGGTCCTCGGCAGCAACAAAGGGCCCCGCACGAGACGGGCCCGGGGTGGGCAGGTCACGGCACGGGGCCGCGCGATTATGGGGCCGTGGCAGGCCCCATTCGGTGCGCGGGTGGCGCGACAAGGCACGCTTTTGTGATCGTGGCCACGCAGCCCGGCCGAATCGGGCTCAGCCATCCACCGCCGCTGTGGACAACATTGTGCGTAACTCCAGTTGTCACGGCGCAAAGGCGCATCCAGGCTGGCGCGGTGACAGATTGCTCAAACATTCAGCAGGAAAAATCCTTTGTATATCAATCACTTGCATACAGATGACAGGCATGTGACGCCCACAGCCCGCCGCCAAGCCACTGTTGGCGCGGCTGTGGAGTTCTCGGGCCGCGCCAATGCTGGGTTTGCCGGTGGTTGACGCGAACGCGACGTCGCCGCTGCCCCGGGTGTGGAGCGTCGGATCGCTGGTGCTGGCAGTGGCCGACGCGCTGGCGGCGCGCTTCGGCGCCTGCACGGTGCGTGGGGAGTTGTCGGGCTTTTCGCGCGCGGCCAGCGGGCATTGCTACTTCACGCTGAAGGACGCCGACGGCGCCCAGGCGTCTTTGCGCTGCGCCATGTTCCGACGCGCCGCGGGCCTGCTTGAGTTCGCCCCCCGCGACGGCCTCCAGGTCGAGCTGCGCGGACGCATCGCGGTGTATGAACCGCGCGGTGAGCTGCAGTTTGTTGCCGAGGCCATGCGTCCACTCGGCGCGGGCTCGCTGTATGAACAGTTCCTCGCGCTCAAGGCCAAGCTCGAAGCCCAGGGCCTGTTCGACCCGGTGCGCAAACGCAGCCTGCCGCGCTTTCCGCAGCGCGTCGGCGTGATCAGCTCGCTCGGTGCCGCCGCCTTGCAGGACGTGCTGGTGGCCCTGGCGCGCCGTGCGCCGCATGTCGCGGTGGTCATCTATCCCAGCCTGGTCCAGGGCAGCGATGCGCCAGCCGCCCTGGTCCATGCCCTCGCGCTGGCAGCCCAGCGGCGCGAGACCGACGTGCTCATCTTGGCCCGGGGGGGCGGTTCGCTGGAAGACCTTTGGGCTTTCAATGACGAACGCGTCGTGCGGGCGGTGGCGGGTTCGCCGATACCGCTGGTCTGCGGCGTCGGCCACGAGACCGATGTGACGCTGGCCGACTTTGCCGCCGACCTGCGCGCACCAACACCGACGGCGGCGGCCGAGTTGGTGGCCCCGGTGCGCGATGACCTGCTCCAGGCCCTCGAGTCGTTGGCGGCGCGGCTGCAGCGCCGCGTGCGTGCCCGCCTGGACAGCGAGGCGCAGCGCCTGGATCGGCGTGCGCTGCAGCTGGCGCGTCCGACGCGGGCCCTGGCGCGTCGAGCGCAACAGCTCGAGGCGCTGAGCGTGCGCCAACGCCAGGCCGTGCGCGAGGCCCTGCGCTCGGCCGGCGCGTCCTTGCCTCACCTCGGCGACCGCTTGCGGCGGGGCCAGGCCGGCTTGCGCGCCCAGGCGGCGTTGCGCCTGTCCGTGCTCAGGGGCCGGCTCGACGCACTCGATCCTGCGCGCGTTCTGGCACGCGGCTACGCCTGGGTCACGGACGCAGCAGGGCAGCCGGTGCTGTCGGCGCGCCAGGTGGCGGTGGGCCAGGCCCTGGTCGCGGTATGGCACGACGGACGCGCGCTGACCGAGGTGACACAGGTCGAGCCCGATCGACACCAATGAGGGCAGGGCCATCGCGGGCCTGCCTACAATCTCAAAACAACCTTCAATCCAACGCCCAGGAGCGCTCTCATGGAACACACTCTGCCCGCACTGCCCTATGCCATCGACGCGCTGGCGCCGCACTACAGCCGCGAGACGCTGGAGTTCCACCACGGCAAGCACCACAACGCCTACGTGGTGAATCTGAACAACCTGCAGAAGGGCACCGAGTTCGAGAGCCTCGCGCTCGAAGAGATCATCAAGAAGTCATCGGGCGGCGTCTACAACAACGCGGCCCAGATCTGGAACCACACCTTCTTCTGGCACGGCATGAAGCCGGCTGGCGGCGGTGAGCCCAGCGGCGCACTGGCCGCGGCGATCCAAGCCAAGTGGGGCAGCTACAGCGCCTGCCGTGAGGCCTTCGTCAAGAGCGCCGTGGGCAACTTCGGTTCGGGCTGGACCTGGCTGGTGAAGAAGGCCGATGGCAGCGTCGACATCGTCAACACCGGCGCCGCCGGCACGCCGCTCACCACGGCCGACACCGCGTTGCTGACCGTCGACGTGTGGGAACACGCCTACTACATCGACTACCGCAACCTGCGTCAGAAGTACGTCGAGACCTTCTTCGACAAGCTGGTGAACTGGGACTTCGCGGCCAAGAACTTCGGCTGAGTCCGGGCGCCGCGCTCAGCGCGGTGCCGTGGCGCCGCCGCGGAAGGGCGCGCCGGCGATCTTGAAGCCGGGCTGGATGCCGCGCTTGGTAAACCAGCCCTGGTTCATCTCGAGCACAAAGCGCACGGGCTGCGCCGAGCAGTGGCTGTCCAAGCTCTGCGGCTTCATGTCGGCGATGTTGACCACGCTGCCGTCGTCGGCCAGGAACGCGATCGACAGCGGCAGCAGGGTGTTCTTCATCCAGAAGCACTGCGGCGAGGCCTGCTCGAAGATGAACAACATGCCTTCGTGCTGGGCCATCTCGCGCCTGTGCATCAAGCCAGTCTGACGCTGATCGGGCGTCTGGGCCACGGCCGCGCGGATGTTGTGCATGCCGGCCTGCAGCGCGATGGTCGGCAGATCCTGTGGCACGCCTTGGGCTGGCGCCGCGCCGCCCCACAGCAGCGTCAGCGTCATCAGGACGGCAGCGAGCCGTGAACGGGTGTTGATATTTGTCATGGTGGGGGCTGGGCCGGTTGCCTAGATTATCGGCAGTGCTTCAGGCTTGCCGATATCGATGAACGCCGCTGCCGCCATTTGCGCCGACCCACTGGCCGTCGATGACCCCGACGCCCTGGCCGGCTACACCCGCTGGCGCGCCGACGGCCGGGCGGAGTCATCGCTGCGCCTGGCGGGCTTGCACTGCGCCAGCTGTGCCGGGCTGATCGAAGCCGCGCTGCGCGCCGTGCCCGGCGTCGGCGCCGCGCGGGTGCATGCCGCGGCGGGGCTGGCCCAGGTCGAATGGGACCCGCAGCGCCTGCGCCCCTCCGCGCTGATCGCTGCGGTGCGTGCGGCGGGTTACGACGCCGCGCCCGACCTGGCGGTCGACGCCCGTGCCCTGCGCCAGCGCGAACAGCGCCTGGCCCTGTGGCGCTGGTTCGTGGCGGCCTTCTGCGCCATGCAAGTGATGATGTTTGCGGCGCCGGCCTATTTGGCGGCCCCGGGGGACATCGCGCCGGATCTGCAGCGCCTGCTGCAGTGGGCGAGTTGGCTGCTGAGCCTGCCGGTGCTGCTGTTTTCCGCCGCGCCTTTTTCCAGCGGCGCCGTGCGCGGCTTGCGCCAGCGCCGCATCGGCATGGACTTGCCCGTGGCCCTGGGCATCGCGGTGATGTTCGTCGCCAGCAGCGGCGCGGCTTTCGACCCCGGCGGCGTCTTCGGCCACGAGGTCTACTTCGATTCGCTGACCATGTTCGTGGCCTTCCTGCTCGGCGCGCGTTGGTTCGATGCCCGCGCCCGTGGCCATGCCGCCGAGGCGCTGGAAGCCGGCACCGCCAGCCTGCCGGAGCGCGCCACGCGCGTGCTGGCCGATGGCCGCACCGAACAGGTCTCGGCCCAGCGGCTGGTGGCCGGCGATCACGTGCGCGTGGCGCTCGGCACCACCTTTCCCGCCGACGGCACGCTGCTGTCCGGTACCACCAGCGTCAACGAATCGTTGCTATCAGGCGAGTCGCACCCGGTACGCAAGGGCTCAGGCGACGAGGTGCTTGCCGGCAGCCTGAACCTGGGCATGCCGGTCGAGGTGCGCGTCACGCGCAGCGGCGCGGCCACGCGTCAGGCGGCCATCGTCGCGCTGGCGCGCGAGGCCACGCTCTTGCGGCCGTCGGCCAGCGCCAGCGCCGATCGCTGGGCGACGCCCTTCCTCGTCGCCGTGCTGCTGCTCGCGGCGGCGGCAGCTGCCGTCTGGAGCGTGATCGATCCGAGCCGGGCCGTGTGGGTTGCCGTGGCCGTGTTGATCGTGACCTGCCCGTGCGCCCTGTCGCTGGCCGCCCCCTCGGCGCTGCTGGCGGCCAGCGGCAAGCTGGCGCGCGGCGGGCTGCTGCTGCGCCGTGCCGATGCGCTGGATGCAATGGCGCGCGTGCAGACCTTGTTCATCGACAAGACCGGCACCTTGACGGGCGAGCAGCTGCAGTGGGGCGGCGCGGTCTGGGTCGGTGGCGGTGAGGTGGGCGAGGTCGGTCAGGTCGACGCACTCACCGACGCCGCGGCTGCGCTGGCGAGCTGGTCCAGCCATCCCCTGGCACGGGCGCTCGCGCACGCAGACAGGGCGTCGGCCCGGGCTGTCGATGCCTGGCGCCAGGTGGTGGAGTCGCCTGGGGCCGGCCTGACAGGGCACGACGCCGCGGGGCGCGAGTGGCGCCTGGGGTCGGCGGCCTTCGTCGGCGCCGAGAGCCAGGACCACGACGCGTTGCAGCTCTGGTTCGGCAGCGGCGGCCGTGCGCTGTTGCGTCTGGACTTCAGCGAAGCCCTGCGCCCCGACGCGGCTGCGGCCGTGGCCAACCTGAAGCGGCAAGGCATCGAGGTGCGACTGCTCTCGGGCGATCAGGACGCGCGAGTCCAGCGCCTGGCCCGCCAACTCGGCCTGGCCGCAGCGCAGGGCGGTGCCACACCGCAGGACAAGCTGGCCGCGTTGCGCAGCGAGCAGGCCAGGGGCGGCACCGTGGCCATGCTCGGTGACGGCCTGAACGACGCGCCGGTGCTGGCTCAGGCCGACGTCTCGCTGGCGATGGGCGAGGGCGCTGATCTGGCGCGTCGCAGTGCCGATGCGGTGCTGCTGTCGATGCGCCTGACCGATGTCGCCGAAGCCTTTGCCCTGGCACGCCGCACGCGACGTGTGATCCGCCAGAACCTGGTCTGGGCGGCCTTCTACAACGCGGCCTGCATTCCGCTCGCATTGATCGGTGCCTTGCCGCCCTGGCTGGCCGGCCTCGGCATGGCGGCCAGCTCGTTGGTGGTGATCGCCAATGCCTTGCGCCTGGGAAGATGACGGCCCCTGGCTCGCTGCGCTCGCGACCCCCAAGGGGCGATCAGGCCGCTTGGGGCGGCCCGGCGCTGGCCTGATGTGACAGCCCCTGGCTCGTTCAACTGCACACCATGGACATCCTCTACCTGCTGATCCCGTTCTCGGCCTTGCTGGTGCTGGCCATCCTGGTGATCTTTGCCTGGGCTTTGCGCGGTGGCCAGTTCGACGACCTGGAGCGTGAGGGCGGTCGCATCCTCGAGCCCGCAGTTGATGCGCGTCAAGACGCAGCGCCTGACGCGCCGGAACAATCGATCCGTTAACCCAGCGGAGGAATTCAATGGCGGCAACGCGCACGATGGACCAGGAACCGGCCTACACCGATGACCCTGTGCGCTGGTTCGCACTGGCATCCGTGCTGTGGGGGGTGGTGGGCATGCTGGTGGGCGTGATCATCGCGGCCCAGCTGGCCTGGCCGCAGCTCAATTTCGGCATTCCGTGGCTCAGCTACGGCCGCCTGCGCCCCTTGCACACCAACGCCGTGATCTTTGCCTTCGGCGGCTGCGCTCTCTTTGCCACGTCTTACCACGTGGTGCAGCGGACCTGCCAGACGCGCTTGTTCGCGCCTTGGCTGGCCCAGCTGACCTTCTGGGGCTGGCAGTTGGTGATCGTGCTGGCGGCAGTGACCTTGCCGCTCGGCTTGACCAGCGGCAAGGAATACGCCGAACTCGAGTGGCCGATCGACCTGCTGATCGCCGTCGTGTGGGTGGCCTATGCGGTGGTCTTCTTCGGCACCGTCGGCATTCGCAAGGTGCGCCACATCTATGTGGCGAACTGGTTCTTCGGCGCCTTCATCATCGCGGTGGCGCTGCTGCACATCGTCAACAGCGCGGCGATGCCGGTCAGCCTGACCAAGAGCTATTCGGCCTACGCGGGCGTTCAGGACGCCATGGTGCAGTGGTGGTACGGCCACAACGCGGTGGGCTTCTTCCTCACGGCAGGCTTCCTCGGGATGATGTACTACTACATCCCGAAGCAGGCCGAGCGGCCGGTGTACTCGTATCGCCTGTCGATCGTGCACTTCTGGGCCCTGATCTTCACCTACATGTGGGCCGGGCCACACCACCTTCACTACACCGCGCTGCCTGACTGGGCGCAGTCCATCGGCATGGTGTTCTCGCTGGTGCTGCTGGCGCCGAGCTGGGGCGGCATGATCAACGGTGTGATGACCTTGTCGGGTGCCTGGCACAAGCTGCGCGACGACCCCATCCTCAAGTTCCTCATCGTGTCCCTGTCGTTCTACGGCATGAGCACCTTCGAGGGGCCGATGATGTCGATCAAGACCGTCAACGCGCTGTCGCACTACACCGACTGGACCATCGGGCACGTGCACAGTGGCGCGCTCGGCTGGGTCGGTCTGGTCTCGATGGGCTGCCTGTACCACCTCATCCCGCGCATGTACGGCCGCACCGAGATGTACAGCAAGCGGGCCATCGAGATGCACTTCTGGATCGCCACGATCGGCATCGTGCTCTACATCGCCGCCATGTGGATCGCCGGCGTGATGCAGGGACTGATGTGGCGCGCGGTCAACCCCGACGGCACGCTGGTCTACAGCTTCGTCGAGAGTGTCAAGGCCACCTACCCCTTCTATGTCGTGCGCCTGGTCGGTGGCTTGCTCTACCTGACCGGCATGCTGGTGATGGCCTGGAACGTGGTCATGACGGTCCGCATCGGCGAGCCCAAGCCGGTTGCGATCCCGCCGCTGCGCCCAGCCCACGCTTGAACAAGAAGGCACCCTCAGATGGCTGACAACACCACTCCGACCGGTCACGCGAAGATCGAGACCAACAACTTCCTGATGATCGTGCTGATCTTGCTCACGGTGGCCATCGGCGGCCTGGTCGAAATCGTGCCGCTCTACTTCCAGCGCTCGACAACCCAGCCGACACCCGGCCTCAAGCCCTACACGGCACTGCAGCTGGCGGGGCGCGACATCTATGTCCGCGAAGGTTGCTACAACTGCCACTCGCAGATGATCCGGCCCTTCCGCTCCGAGACGCTGCGCTACGGGCCTTACTCGCAGGCCGGCGAGTTCGTCTACGACCGCCCGTTCCAGTGGGGCAGCAAACGCACTGGGCCCGACTTGCACCGCGTCGGCGGCAAATACAGCGACGAGTGGCTGCGCGTGCACTTGAACAACCCGCGTGACTTGGTGCCCGAGTCCAACATGCCGGCCTACCCGTGGCTGGCCCGCACCCCGGTCGACCCGGCCGACATGGCACCGAAGCTGACCGCCCTGCGCCGCCTGGGGGTGCCCTACAGCGCCGAAGAAGTCGCGGCAGCCGGCGATGCCGTCAAGGGCCAGAACGAACTCGATGCACTGGTGGCCTACCTCCAAGTGCTCGGCACCACCGTCAAGTGAGGAGTCATCATGGATGTCAATGACCTGCGCAGCGCTGTCACAGTGATCGGGCTGTTGTTGTTCCTGGGCTTGGTGGTTTCGGTCTACAGCAAGCGTCGGCGCGACGATTTCGATGCCGCTGCGAAGCTGCCGTTCCAGGGTGAAGAGGAGGGCACGCGATGAGCGACTTCGTCTCTGGCGGCTGGGCGGTCTTCATAGCCGCTGTCACGGTCGTCAGCCTCATCGCCTGCCTCGCCCTGCTGGTCATCGCTGCGCGCCGCCGCGTTGTCGCCACCGGCATCGACGACAACACGACGGGCCATGTCTGGGACGAGGATCTGCGCGAACTCAACAACCCCTTGCCACGCTGGTGGATGTGGCTGTTCGTGCTCACCGTGGTCTTCGCCTTCGCCTACCTGGCGCTTTACCCCGGCCTGGGCGCCTTCAAGGGCCAGCTCAACTGGAGCAGCAGCGGCCAGTACACCAGCGAACAAGCCAAGGCTGCCAGCGCCATGGCGCCGCTCTATGCCCGCTTCGCCGCCATGAAGGAAACCGACCTGGCCGGCGATGCCCAGGCCATGGGCATCGGTGAGCGCCTGTTCGTCAACAACTGCGCGGCCTGCCATGGCTCCGACGCGCGCGGCAGCAAGGGCTTCCCCAACCTGGCCGACAGCGACTGGCTGTGGGGCGGCTCCTTCGAAGCGATTCAGCAGAGCATCACGCAGGGCCGCAACGGCGTCATGCCGCCGATGGCCGCAGCAGTCGGCAGCAGCGAAGATGTGCGCAACCTGGCCAACTACGTCCTCAGCCTGTCGGGCAGCGCCCACAGCAACCTGGCCGCTGAGCTGGGCCGCAGCAAGTTCACGGTCTGCGCCGCCTGCCACGGCGCGGACGGCAAGGGCAATGTCGCCCTGGGCGCGCCCAACCTGACCGACAAGGTCTGGCTGCACGGTTGGGGCGAGTCCGCCATCGTGGCCATGATCAACAACGGCAAGAACAACCTCATGCCGGCCCAGGCCGAACGTCTGACGCCCGAACAGATCCGGGTGCTGGCCGCCTATATTTGGAAGCTCTCGCGACCCTCCAAGGTGGTGGCGGCCGCACCGTGAACACACCGCCGCCAGCCACTGCGCCCGTCGGCGAGGTCCTCTGGCTGTACGAGAAGCGCAAAACGATCCACGCCCGCAGCGTGGCGGGCTGGTTCGCGAACTGGCGCTGGGCCCTGGTTTGGCTCACCCAACTGGTCTTCTACGGCCTGCCGTGGCTGAGCTGGAACGGCCGGCAGGCGGTGCTGTTCGATCTGGCCTCCCGCCGCTTCTACCTCGGCGGTCTGGTGCTCTACCCGCAGGACTTCATTTACTTGACGGGTCTGCTGATCGTCAGCGCCTACGGCCTCTTTCTGGTCACGGCCGTGGCCGGCCGCATCTGGTGCGGCTACGCCTGCCCGCAGACGGTCTACACCGAAATGTTCATGTGGATCGAGCGCCGCATGGAAGGCGATCGCATGGCCCGCATCCGCCTCGACACGGCGCCCTGGGGCACGGCCAAGCTGCTGCGTCGCGGCGGCAAGCACGCGCTCTGGCTCACCCTGGCCCTCTGGACGGGTTTCAGCTTCGTCGGCTACTTCACCCCCATCAAGACCTTGTGGGCTGAGGCCTTCACGCTCGACTTCGGCCCCTGGGAGTGGTTCTGGGTGCTGTTCTACGGCCTGGCGACCTATGGCAACGCCGGTTTCCTGCGGGAGCAGGTGTGCAAGTACATGTGCCCCTACGCGCGTTTCCAGAGCGCGATGTTCGACAAGGACACGATGATCGTCAGCTACGACGCCGAACGCGGCGAGCTGCGCGGCCAGAACGCGCGCCGGGGCCGCAGCGGGCAGGCTAAGCCGAACGACCTGGGCGACTGCATCGACTGCGACTTGTGCGTTCAGGTCTGCCCGACCGGCATCGATATTCGCAAGGGCCTGCAGTACGAGTGCATCGGCTGCGCGGCCTGCATCGACGTCTGCAACGGCGTGATGGACAAGATGCAGTACCCCCGTGGACTGATCCGCTACGACACCCAGAACGGTCTGGCCCAGCACCTGACGCGCTGGCAGCGCTGGCGCCGTGTGGCCCGGCCGCGCGTGCTGATCTACAGCGCCGTGCTGCTGGCGATCTGCGTCGCCCTGGGCGCCAGCCTGTGGGGGCGCACGCCGTTCAAGGTCGATGTGGTGCGAGACCGCGGTGCACTGGCGCGCATGGTCGACGATGGCCGCATCGAGAACGTCTACCGGCTGCAGATCATGAACTCGAGCGAGTCGACCCAGCGCTTCAACATCAGCGTGAGCGGGCTCGACGGCCTTCAGGCTATTGCCGCCGCAGACATCGCCGTCGGCCCGGCCGAGGCACGCTGGGTGCCGGTGGCCGTGGAGTTGCCGGCGCTGCAGGCGCAACAACTCGGCAGCGGCGCCCACGCGATCGAGTTCGCCATCGAACGCCGGCCCACGCCTGACGACGCCACCGTCTGGCGGCACGCGGAGCGGTCGACTTTCCTTCTTCCTCGTTGATCCGGAGCACCCCACTATGTCGACACTGCCCGAGCGCCCATCGCTTTCCTCCGCTCCAACCGGGCCGGTTTCGCCCTGGTGGCGCCATGGCATGGTCTGGTTGGTGCTGGGTGGCCCTGCCGTCGTGGTCGTGGCCAGTTTCGCCACCCTGTTCATCGCCTTGACGCACCCCGATCCGGTGCTGGAGCGGGGGGCCAGCCAGCCCGACCAACTGCCAGCAGTGCAGGGACGCAACCATGCAGCCACGCCGCGCTGAAAGCATGGCCCGCACCGCGTTGCAGGTGCTCTGGCCGGCCTTCATGATGGCCGGTGTGCTCGAGATCGGTGTCTTCGCGCTGGTCGATCCGAGCGAGTTGCACTGGCCGGGCGGCGCCGTGGTCGAGCTGTCACGCCAGGCGGTCTACAGCCTGGCCTTCTTGGTCTTCTGGGCCGTCACTGCGATGGCCAGCGCGGTCACGGCGCTGCTGATGCAAGACGTCGACACCAACGCGAAGCGGGCCTGAGGCCCACGCGCGCCCGACCGGGTTTGCCACCGTCATGAACCTGTCCTTGTTGCTGGCGGCGCTGCTGATGGGCCTGGCGGGGTCTCTGCACTGCACGGCGATGTGTGGCGCGGCCTGCTCGGCAATCACGCAGCGCAGCGCCCCGGGCTCGTCGAGGGCCCTGTGGGGTTTTCACCTCGGCCGTCTCGCCAGCTACGCCGCCGGTGGCGCGCTGGCTGCCGCCAGCGTTGGTGCGCTCGGGGCCTGGTCGCAAGCGGTGCCGGCGCTGCGGCCGCTCTGGTCGCTGGTGCATGGAGCGGCGCTGGTGCTCGGCCTGTGCTTACTCTGGACCGGCCGCCAGCCGGCCTGGATGATGGCGCTCGGCCGCGCCCCGCTGGTGGCCCATGCGCCCGCAGGTTGGCAGCCGATGCAAGCGCCGCTGCGCAGCGCAGCGCTCGGCAGCGCCTGGGTGCTGTTGCCGTGCGGCTTGCTGCAATCGGCGCTGCTGGTGGCGGCCCTGGCCAATGATGCGCTCGGCGGCGCGGCGGTGATGGCGGTCTTCGCACTGGCCTCGTCGCTTGGCCTGTTGCTGGCCAGCGCGGTGTGGCAACGCGCCCTGGCCACGCCGCAGGCCTTGCGCTGGGCCGTGCGCGTGGCGGGGGGCATGCTGGCTGCCGCGTCGGCGTGGGCCCTCGGCCACGGCCTGTGGCTGAAGATTGCAGCCTATTGCTTCGGTTGAACGCTGCCGCCGCCCCCGCGCGCTACATTGTGTGGGCGCCAAACGGCGCTGCCACCCGGCCCGACCCATGAGCGCCTTTGCCACCTGCGACATCTGCGACGCCCACCGCAGCGACACCGGCGACGCACTGCGCGTGCTGCCGCCGCACTGGCGCGAGTTCGGCGCCAGCGCGTCGTTCAGCGGGCCGGTCAGCACCGTGCAGTGTTTCGAAGACAACAGCCTGGTGCGCACTGCGCTCGAGTCTCCGGGTGCGGGCCGTGTGCTGGTGATCGATGGCGGCGGCTCGCTGCGCACCGCCCTGGTTGGCGGCAACCTGGGTGCCTTGGCCGTGGCCAGTGGCTGGGCCGGCATCGTCGTCGATGGGTGTGTTCGCGACGCGGCCGAGTTGGCGCGCTGCGCCATCGGCATCCGTGCCCTGGCCCTGTGCCCTGTGCCACCGGCCAAGCGCGGCGCCGGCCAGCGCGACCTGCCAGTGCGCCTGCAGGGCGTTGCGGTGCGCCCGGGTGACTGGCTTTACGCCGATGCTGACGGCATCGTCGTGCTCGACCGGCCTTGGGCCGTCTGAGCACCATGGCCCTGCGCAGCCGGCCTGGGCGCGGCGATACGGCCGATGCGACGGATGCCGTCGACAGCGTCGACGCTATCGCGGGCCGCTGCCGCCAGCGCGTCAAGCAGCGCGCGCTGTTGGCGGCGGGCGTGGCCATGGTGCCGGTGCCCGGGCTGGACTGGCTGACCGACATCGGCGTCCTGGTCAAGCTGCTGCCCGACATCAACTACGCCTTCGGCCTCGCGCCGGAGCAGATCGAGCGCCTGGCACCGGACCGCCGCGTGGTGGTTTACAAGGCCCTCAGCGCAGGCGGCGGCATGCTGGTCGGCAAGCTCATCACGCGCGAACTGGTGCTCAAGGCGCTGAAGGTCGTTGGCGTGCGTCTGACCACGCAGCAGGCAGCCAAGTTCGTGCCCATCGCCGGCCAGGCCTTGTCGGCGGCCCTGACCTACGGCGCCTTGCGCTACGTTTGCGAGCAACACATCCTGCAGTGCATCGCCGTGCGGCGCCAGCTGCAGTTGCCCGCGCCTGCGGTGTCATAGGCCCCGCCGCACCGGGCCGGCCCGTAGAATGGGCGTCAGTCGGGGCGTGGCGCAGCTTGGTAGCGCGGCTGCTTTGGGAGCAGTAGGTCGCACGTTCGAATCGTGTCGCCCCGACCACAGCACCTGTGCCGACACTCACTGCCCGTAGCTCAACTGGATAGAGCACCAGCCTTCTAAGCTGGGGGTCGCAGGTTCGAGTCCTGCCGGGCAGGCCATTCGACCCAGGCTGGGGCCGCGTCGGTCTGCTGTGTGAAAGGTCTGCGCCATGCACATCCATCGCCTCTTCGCCGCCTTGGCGACCTCTTTGCTCCTGCTCGGTAGCGCACCGGCGCAGGCTGACGAATACCAGGACACCGTCGCGGTGTTCAAGAAAGCCGAGGAGAGCGGCAAGTTCTTTGCGAACGCGCATGGCTATGCTGTTTTCCCGACCATCGGCAAAGCGGGCATCGGCATTGGCGGGGCCTATGGCAAGGGCCGCGTATATGACCGCGGGCGGCACATCGGGGACACCTCGATGACGCAGCTGTCCGTCGGCTTTCAACTCGGCGGCCAGGGCTTCAGCCAGATCATCTTCTTCCAGAACGCGGCGGCGCTGCAGGCTTTCACGCAGGGCGAGTACGAGTTCGGTGCCGAAGCCTCGGCGGTGGCCATCACCCTGGGCGCGAGCGTCAAGGCTGGGTCGGGCGGCGCAGCCGTCGGTGCCAGCCTCGACAAGAACAAAGCCAAGGTGGCAGGGGCCTACAACAACGGCATGGCCATCTTCACGGTCGTCAAGGGCGGTCTGATGTACGAGGCCGCCATCGCCGGCCAGAAGTTCAAGTTCAGCAAGCGCTGACCTGCCCGCGCCGCGCTGGGGCCAAAGCGCCCAGGCACATCTGGTCACGTGTCGGCGGGCTGTCGGCGGGCAGCGGCGCCTCTACACTGCCGCCTCCCTTGTGACGAGCCGTTTGATGACCATGCTCCTGAGCCGCCTTGTCGCCGTGCTGATGCTGGTCATCAGCGGTCCCCTGGCTGCCGCTGCGGCCCCAGCGCCCAACGCCATCGATGTCGCAAGCGTGTCGCCGCGCCAGGCGGCGCCGAACGACGCCTCAAGCTACCGCCGCTTCGTGCTGCCCAACGGCATGAAGGTGCTGCTGTTATCGGACTCCAAGTTCAACGTGGCGTCCGCCTCGGTGGCCGTCGGGGTCGGCAGCCTGAGTGACCCCCCGGCGCGCCTGGGCCTGGCCCACTACCTCGAACACATGCTGTTCCTGGGCACGGAGAAGTACCCGTCGGTGGCCGAGTTCGACGAATATCTGCAGCGCAATGGCGGCTACAGCAATGCCTACACCGCGCGCGATCGCACCAACTATCACCTGGAAGTGCAGCCCGGGGCCTTCGAGGGGGCGGTCGACCGCTTCGCGCAGTTCTTCATCGCCCCGAAGTTCACGCCCGAGTTCAACGAGCGCGAAGTCAACGCCGTGCATTCGGAATTCCAGAAGAACCTCGAGAACGATGGCTGGCGCGAGTACGCGCTGCGCAACTCTGCCTACCGTACCGGCCATCCAGCGCGCAACTTCAGCATCGGCAATCGCGACACCCTCCAGGGCACGACGCGCGAGGAGCTGCTGGCCTTCCATCAACGCTACTACAGCGCGAACCGAATGACGTTGGCCCTGACCGGGCCCGGCAGCCTGGATCAGCTCGAAGCCTTGGCGCGCCGTTACTTCGTGGCCGTGCCCGACATGCAGCGCCCCGAACTGCGCTACCCGCCCGACTACCTGCCGCCCAAGGCCGCACTGCGCCTGCTGCGCCTGGAGCCGGTGAACGACTTGCGACGCATGACCTTGAGTTTCCCGCTGCCCGATCTGCGCGCCGATGCCGGCAGCAAGCCGGCTGAACTGGTGGCCTTCGTGCTCGGGGCCGAAGGTGCAGGTAGCCTGCTGGCGGCCTTGAAGCAGGCGGGCCTGGCCACCGGTCTGTCAGTCGGCGCCGAAGCCGATACGCCTGACTACGGCTCCTTCGACATGGCGCTGAACCTGACGCCGCAGGGCCTGGACCAGTACCCGCGCGTGCTGGCCATGGTGTTCGCGGCGATCGACAACCTGCGGCGCAGTGGTGTGCCGGCGCATGTGTTCGGCGAGCGGCGCACGATGGCGACCCTCGACGAGCGCTTCCGCGACAAGGGTGAGGGCGCGGGCCTGGCCACGGCCCTGGCCAACCAGTTGATGGACCACCCGATCGAGATCGCCGAACGCGTGCCCTACCTTTGGCTGCGCGAGGACCCGGCCGCCGTGCAACGGCTGCTCGGCCTGCTGCGCCCCGACAACCTGCTGGTGACCCTGGTGGCCAAGGGCCTGCCGACCGACAAGACGGAGGCCTACTTCGGCGCGCGCTACAGCTACGTGGAAGACACGGGCCCCGCGTGGGCCGCACTGCAACGCCCACCCGCCGTGGCGACGGTGCGCCTGCCATCACCTAACAGCTATGTGCCCTCGCGGACCGATGTGTTGCCGATCGAGCCGGTGCGGCTGATCGACGAGCCCACCTTGAGCCTGTACTACGCCCAGGACACCGAGTTTCAGCGCCCCCTGGTCACCCACGTGGTGCGCATGCGCCTGCCGCGCGACATGGCCTCGCGGCGCAACGCGGCGCTGCTCTACTTTTACCAGGCCTGCGTCAAGGAGGCGCTGAACGAGACCACCTACACCGCCGCCGAGGCGGGCTTGAAGTTCGACTTCGGCGCCTCGCTCGAAGGCGTCACGCTCAGCATCGACGGCTACGACGCGTCGGCGGGGCGCTTGCTCGATGAAGTCTTGCCCAGCTTGCGCGACTGCGCCTTGTCCCCCGAACGCTATGCTGCGCTGAAAGACCGCCTGCTGCGTGAGTTGTCGGCCTTCGATCGCGTCGATGCTTATGTGACGCTGCAGGAATCGCGCCGTCGCGCGGTGCGCGAATTCCACTACCGGCCCGACGAATTGCTGCCGGTCGCGCGTGACCTCTCGCTGGCCCAGGTTCGGGCCTTTGCGGGCGGCCTGTATGCGCGCGGCAAGATCGAGGCACTGACTTACGGCAACCTCGGTCCAACCGACGCTGTCGCCACGGCGCGCCGTGTCGCCGCGGTGCTGCGGCCAGCGGCCGTGGCGCCAGGGCAGCAACTGCGCCGGCGCTTGTTGTCGATGCCGGCGGGCCAAGCCCTGCGCACCAGTGAAACCTTGCTCGTCAACAACTCGGCTTTCCGGCGCGAGGTGATGCTCGGCGGCGACACACCCGAGTTGCGCGGCGCCACGCTGGTGCTGTCGGCCTTTCTCGGACCACTGGTCAATGCCGAACTGCGCACCAAGCAGCAATTGGGCTACATCGTCTCTGGCGGCGCGGGCGACGAAGGGGCTACGCAGTTTGCGTACTTCATCGTGCAGTCGGGCGACTACCCGGCCGATGTGCTGGAGACCCGGGCCGACGCACTGATTCGCACCTTGCCCAGCCAGCTCGAAGCGCTGTCCGACAGCGAATGGCAGACCATCCTCGCAGGCGTGCGCACCAAGTTGCTGGAGAAGGACAAGTCGATCAGCGAGCGGGCCGGGCGTTTGTTCGAGCTGGCGTACGAGCGCCGGGCCGACTGGACGCGCACGGCGGCCACACTGGCCGCGCTCGACCGCTTGACGCAGCAGCGCACCGCAGCCGTTCTGGCGACGGCGCTGGCGCCAACCACCGCCCGCACGCGAACCTTCCTCGGTTTCTCGCGCGATCACAAGGCGCAAACCGCGCCCGCCGTGAGCTTCACCGATGCGGCTGCCTGGAAAGCGCGCCAGCGCTACGAATGAACCAGCTCGGCGCCGACCACAGAGCACAGCAACGCCCAAACCACTGATCGCGATGTTCAATGCTCTGAGGCGCTGGTTCGGTGGTTCACGTGGCGGCGCCGACGACTGGGCGGCTGTCGCCGATTGGGCCAAGCGCTGCGATTACCGCTTCGCCCGCAGCATCGATGGCAGCGGTTTCGTCATTGAAGGCGGTCCGGCACAAACTGCTTGGCGCCTCGAGTGGGGCGCCTCCCAGCGCCACTACTTCAGCGGGGCGGAGTTGCGCGTGCGCGGCGAGGTCGGTCGCACGGGCGACTTGCAGATGCTGGTCATCGCGCGCGAGCTGATGCGGTTGCTCGAGCAGCAGGTGTTCGACGAGTCGACCGAAGGCACCGAGACCCGCGTCGACGACACCCTGCCTGAAGAAATGCGTTGGCTGGTGCTCTATCCCAAGTTGCCGCGCACAGAACTGGGTCCCCTGCGCGATGCCTTCGGCGCGCTGTCCAACTTTCCGCGTGCGGCACAGTCGTGGCTGGATGCCGCGCTGGTCAAACAGCTCGATCTGGCGCCCAGCTGGCTGCCCGAGCCACTGCCCTTGGTGCTGATGATGCAGCGTGGCCGACTGACCTTGCGCTGCGCACTGCCCCAGCCCGACGTGGTCGCTCTGCGCGCCGCCTTAGCCCTGTTTGGGGCAGCCCTGACGGCAGCGCGTCGCGTGGCCGATGAAATTGGCCAGGGCAAGATCGGCGCCGGGCGACCCACCGCCTGGGGGCCGCCCAGCGCGCTGCCGCCGGCGGACGATGCAGTGCGCTGAGAGCTGCGCTCATACCGAACCTCGTTCTACCGCATGAGAACGAAAGGCGGTTCGCGGCCCATTGTGGACTTTCCATGCCCGCTCTCGTGGCACTTGCGTGGCAACGGGGCAGCCGGGCAGGGCCCGGCGCGCAACCTCGGCGGTCTCAGCTTCGCTTCGACTGCCCTGCGCTGCTCGGGTCCAGGGCCCCGTTGCAGAACTCGCTGCGTTCGCTTCGCTCTCGGCGCTCAGACACCTGCAACGAGTCAGAGCACGAAGCGCGCGGGTACGCGCGCGGCCGGCCAGCCTGCGCTTCTCGGCGGCGCCGATTCGCCCCGCCCAGGCCCCGCCCGCCGCCTTGCGGGCAAGAGCGCT
>JANNFB010000174.1:0-21083 GCA_031379365.1 Burkholderiales bacterium | reverse complement strand
CGTCTCTTCAGGCAGCTCCTCGAGGAAGCGGCTCTTGACGTGGTAGCGCGTCTGGCCGTGCAGCATGCGCGTCTGCGAGAAGCTCAGGTACAGGCGCTTGCGGGCGCGCGTGATCGCCACGTACATCAGGCGCCGCTCTTCCTCCAGGCCGTCGTGGTCCGACATCGAGTTCTCGTGCGGGAACAGGCCCTCTTCCAGGCCGGTGATGAAGACGGCGTCGAACTCGAGGCCCTTGGCGGCGTGCACCGTCATCAGTTGCACGGCGTCCTGCCCGGCCTGGGCCTGGTTGTCGCCCGCCTCGAGCGCGGCATGGGTGAGGAAGGCGGCCAGCGGGCTCATGATCTCGCCCGTCTCAGCATCCGGCGTCAGCGCCTCGACGAGGGCCACCGCACTGCCGGCGATGCTGCCCGGGCCCTGCTCGTCCACCGGCAGCGCCACCGCGTCCTTGCCGAAGCCCTCCTGCGTCACGAAGGCCTCGGCGGCGTTGACCAGTTCATCCAGGTTCTCGATGCGGTCCTGGCCTTCCTTCTCGCTGCGGTAGAACTCCACCAGGCCACTGCGTTGCAGCATCGCTTCGATGATCTCGCGCAGGGTTTGGCCGCGCGTGCTGTCGCGCAGCGCGTCGATCAGGGTGTTGAAGCCGGCCAAATTGCCGCCGCCCTTGCCGGCCACCGCGCCGACGCTCTGGTACAGGCTGCGGCCACTGGCGCGCGCCGCGTCCTGCAGCAGCTCGAGGGTGCGCGCGCCGATGCCTCGGGCCGGGAAATTCACCACGCGCAGAAAGCTGGTGTCGTCGTTCGGGTTCTCCAACAGGCGCAGGTAGGCCAGCGCATGCTTGACCTCGGCGCGCTCGAAGAAGCGCAGCCCGCCATAGACGCGGTAGGGGATGCCGGCGTTGAACAGCGCGCTTTCCAGCACGCGGCTCTGCGCATTGCTGCGGTAGAGCAAGGCGATCTCGGAGCGCGGCGTGCCGGTGCGGTGCAGTTGGCGCGCCTCGTCGAGCATCCATTGCGCCTCGGCGTAGTCGCTCGTCACCTCGACCACGCGCACCGGCTCTCCCGGCCCGGCCTCCGTGCGCAGGTTCTTGCCCAGGCGGTGCACGTTGTGCGAGATCAGGCCGTTGGCGGCGTCGAGGATGTTGCCGAAGGAGCGGTAGTTCTCTTCCAGCTTGATGACGCGCTTGACGCGGTACTCGCGCTCGAAGTCGGCCATGTTGCCGACGCGCGCGCCGCGGAAGGCGTAGATGCTCTGGTCGTCATCGCCGACGGCGAACACGCTCTGGCCCTCGCCACCGGGCGGGGCAAACATCTGCAGCCAGCGGTACTGCAGCCGGTTGGTGTCCTGGAACTCGTCGACCAGCACATGGCGAAAGCGGTGCTGGTAATGCGCGCGCAGCGGGTCGTTGTCGCGCAGCAGCTCCACGGTGCGCAGCATCAGCTCGGCGAAATCGACCACGCCTTCGCGCTGGCATTGTTCTTCGTAGGCCTGGTAGATCAGCGCCAACTGGCGTGTCTGCTCGTCGCGGATCTCGATGTCGCGCGGGCGCAGGCCGCCGTCCTTGCTGCCGGCAATGAAGTAGGCCACCTGCTTGGGCACGAAGCGCTCTTCGTCGAGCTTCATGCCCTTGATGACGCGCTTGACAGCCGACAGCGAATCGGCGCTGTCGAGGATCTGAAAGCCCTGCGGCAGGCCGGCCAGCTTCCAGTGCGCGCGCAGGAAGCGATTGCACAGGCCGTGGAAGGTGCCGATCCACATGCCGCGTACGTTCACCGGCAGCATCGTCGTCAGGCGCGTCAGCATCTCCTTGGCGGCCTTGTTGGTGAAGGTCACGGCCAGCAAGCCGCCGGGTGAGACCTGACCGGTGTTGAGCAGCCAGGCGATGCGCGTCGTGAGCACGCGGGTCTTGCCCGAACCCGCGCCGGCCAGGATCAGGGCCGGCTCGGCGGGCAGCGTGACGGCCGCGAGCTGCTCCGGATTGAGGTGGCGCAGCAGGGAGTCGTCAGTGGCGGGCATCGGGGCATTCTAGGCAGCGGGTTGGCCCATATCGCGCGCGTAGAATGGGCTACCGGGCCCGGCATCTGTCGCGCCCGGTTTTTTATTGCCTGCGCCGAGGTGCACCATGGAAATTTTCGACTACGACAACATCCTGCTGTTGCCGCGCAAGTGCCGCGTGGAGAGCCGCGCCGAGTGCGACACCTCGGTCGAGTTCGGACCGCGACGCTTCAAGCTGCCGGTGGTGCCGGCGAACATGAAGACGGTGCTCGACGAGGCCATCGCCGTAAGCCTGGCGCGCAGCGAGCACTTCTATGTGATGCACCGCTTCGACCTCGACAGCGTGGCTTTCGCCCAGCGCATGAGGAAGCTTGGCCTGTTCGTCTCCATCAGCGCCGGCGTGAAGGACAGCGACGCCGCCGTCATCGACCGCCTGGCCGCCGACGGCGTAGGCTCCGACTACATCACCATCGACATCGCCCATGGCCACGCCGAGAGCGTGCGCAAGATGATCGAGCACATCAAGACGCGCCTGCCCAAGACCTTCATCATCGCCGGCAATGTGGCCACGCCCGAGGCCGTGATCGACCTCGAGAACTGGGGGGCAGACGCCACCAAGGTCGGCGTCGGCCCGGGCAAGGTCTGCATCACCAAGCTGAAAACCGGCTTCGGCACCGGCGGCTGGCAGCTCTCGGCCTTGAAATGGTGCGCGCGCGTGGCCACCAAACCCATCGTTGCCGACGGCGGCATCCGCCACCACGGCGACATAGCCAAGAGCGTGCGCTTCGGCGCGGCGATGGTGATGGTGGGCTCACTCTTCGCCGGCCACGAAGAGAGCCCGGGCGCGACGGTCGAGGTCGACGGCAAGCTGTACAAGGAGTACTACGGCTCGGCCTCGGACTTCAACAAGGGCGAGTACAAGCATGTCGAGGGCAAACGCATCCTCGAGCCCATCAAGGGCGCCTTGGCCGACACCCTGCGCGAGATGCGCGAGGACCTGCAAAGCTCGATCAGCTATGCCGGCGGCACCCAGTTGTCAGACCTGAAAAAGGTCAACTACGTGGTGCTGGGCGGCGAGAACGCGGGCGAGCATTTGTTCATGTAGGGGTCGACGGGCCGAACTGCCGACGGTCCGGCGTTTATCTGGCGCGCAATGATTGGCGCGAGATCGGGCCACTGCGGCGCCCTGCTCCGCGAATGTCCCCCGGCCTGGGCCTGCGGCCCTGGCCTCCTCCTTGATTTCGCTGCGCCGGGCACCCCAGCGGTCCGATCCGGCGCCCTTGGTTGTGCGCCGTCGTCGAACACCACCCATGCAATCTGCCGCGCTTCGACTCGCTCAGGCGCGCGCTGCGCGAACCGCCCCATGCCGCCGCGTCGGCGCATGCATCGTCACTAACTCCTCGGCCGCGGTCGGGTGCACCGCCAGCGTCGCGTCCAGGCTGGCCTTGGTGGCGCCGAGCGTCAGCGCCACGCCGATCAGCTGGATCATCTCGGCCGCCTCGGCGCCGACGATGTGGCAGCCCAGCACGCGGTCGGTCGAGCGCTGCACCACCAGCTTCATCAGGGTGCGCTCTTCGCTGCCGGCAAACGCCGCCTTCATGGCGCGGAAGTGGGTGGCGTAGATGTCGATGTCGGCGTGCAGCGCCAGCGCCTCGGCTTCTGTGAGGCCGACGGTGCCGACTTCGGGCGTCGTGAACACCGCGCAAGGCACGAGGGCCTTCGCGCCGAGGTGCGGCATTGGCACCATGCCGCGGCCCCCGAAAACCGCATCGGCATAGGCCTGGCCCTCGCGGATTGCGGCCGGCGTGAGTTGCACGCGGTCGGTCACATCGCCGACGGCGTGGATGTGCGGCACCGAGCTCTGGCCGTTGATATCGACCACCACCGCCCCACCGGCGTCGAGCGACACGCCCGCCGCTTCCAGGCCGATGCCGGCCGTGTGCGGCACGCGGCCGATGGCGCGCAGCACGGCATTGGCGTCGAGCACCTGACCGACATCCAGCGTCACCGTCAAGCCGTCGCGCCGCGCGCCGATCGACGCCACCGCCGCGCCGGTGATGAAGCGGATGCCCAGGCCTTCGAGCTGGGCGTGAAGGTGGCCGCGCACCTCGTCGTCGAAGCCGCGCAGCACCTTGTCGCCGCGCAGCACCACCGTCACGTCGGAGCCCAGGCGGCGCAGCAGGCAGGCGAACTCGAGCGCGATGTAGCCCGCGCCCTGCACCACGACGCGGCGCGGTTGCTCCGGCCAGTCGAACAGATCGTTCGAGCTCGACGCCAGCTCGCCGCCCGGGATGTCGGGCGAGAGCTGCGGCTCGGCGCCGGTGGCGACAAGGATGCGCCCGGCGCGAAAGGTTTCGCCGCTGCCCAGCAGGCGCACGGTGTGGGCATCGTCGAGCACGGCGCGCTCGGCATGCACGGCCACACCCGCCTTCAGCAGGTTGGCGGTGTAGATGCCCTCCAGCCGCGTCACCTCGGCACGCACCCGGCCCATCAGATCGGCCCAGGAAAACCGCGGCGCCATCGCCGCATGCCAGCCGAAGGCCGGGCCATCGGTGTAGCCCTGGGCAAAGCGGGAGGCCAGCACCATCAACTTCTTGGGCACGCAGCCGCGAATGACGCAGGCGCCGCCCACGCGGTAAGCCTCGGCCAGCGCCACGCGCGCACCGTGCTGCGCGGCCACCCGCGCAGCGCGCACGCCGCCCGAGCCGCCGCCGATGACGAACAGATCCACCTCACGCATCGCATTGCTCCATGTCAGACAGCGGCAAGCATGACATGGTCTCCGGCCGGCGCACGCCGCAGCGGCTTACGGGCGATCACGCCCGCGTGCGGTGTCGGCGTGCGCCCCCGCGATTGGGTGCTCGTAAACCCGAGGCAGTGCTGAACGCGCTTTCTTGAATGCCATCAATCTGGTAGGGTTGTTTCAGAAGGTAACTAGCACCGGCCTCGACAAAGCAGCAACATGCGCCGCCGGCGATTTGTGTTGCTCCCGCAGGCCGCAAATCAAAACTGCAGAGCATGGCAGCCGCCGACAACGCCTTGGGCAGGCACAGGCCCCACAACACCAACGCAGCCGGCTGCGTTGGTGGCACTGCGGCCGCCAGCGCCGCTGCTGTGCTGGGAGCGCCGATCCGGCCGTCCCAGAACAGGCCCCGCGCCCGCGTGGCCGCCCCGTCAACGCACAAAGCGCGTGACGCCAACGCCAACCCGCACCGTCGCCATCACGAGGTCGACGGTCGAACCCGCCCGCGCGTCACCAGAAGTGGTGAGGCGGACCCGCCGGCGTCTGGCTAGCCTGTGCGCCACACCGACGCCCTTCGCTTTCGCCGTCAATTGACCCGACTCGAAGAACCATTAAGGAACCACCATGGCCACCATCATCGGAACCCCAGGCAATGACAACCTCGTTGGCGGGCCGGGCGACGACACGTACCTCTACAGCGTTACGACGGATGCCAGCGGCAACGTGACCGGTACCGACGGCTTCGACACCATCGACAACCAGGACGGCAGCGGCAGTGGGTACGACAAACTCGTCATCTCCGGGGTATCCATCACCTACGTGGAAGTCAACCGCGTCGGCAACGACGTCGTCTTCTCCATCTACCAGACCAGCGCGCACACTGGGCCAGCCCTGGGCAGCGTCACCGTCAAAAATCTATTCCTTAACGACGCAGGCAACCTGCTCGAACGTATCGAGTTCTCCGATGGCTACTTTGATTTTTCGCTCGCGGCGGGCGTGATCCAGGTGCACGTCGTTGGCCCGGGTGTCGACGAGTACAACTTCCTGGGTGTCGGCGGCAATGACATCCTGGTCGGCACCGTAGGCAACGACTACCTCGCGGGGTTCGAAGGCAATGACACGCTCGCAGGCCTGGCCGGCAATGACGAGCTCGATGGTGGCGACGGCACCGACACCGCCGACTACAGCGCAGCCACGGGCGCCGTGTTGGTGAACCTGGGCGCAACCCAGATCAACTCCAGTAACTTCGGCATCAATCCTTCAACGCTGGTGGGTGCGGGCACGTCCGCTGGCGTGGCCGGCGCCGACACGCTGGTGAGCATAGAAAACCTAGTTGGCAGTGCGTTCAACGACCTGCTGGTCGGCAGTGCAGACGCCAACACCATCCAGGGCGGCGCGGGCAATGACGTGATCGCTGGCGGCGCCCGAGACGACCAGCTCTTCGGCGGGGAGGGCGCCGACACGTTCAACTCGGGCGCGTCGGCCACCAGTGGCAATCTCAACGGCGCAGGCAATGACCTGATGGATGGTGGCGCCGTTCTCGACCGCTTGAACTACCTTGACGCCAACACCGTCAACTATGGCGCAGCCGGCACGGGCATCACGCTCAACCTGCAAACCGGCACGTCCACCGATGGCAACGGCGGCACCGACATGCTGGTGAACATCAATTTCGTCGCGGGTTCTGGCTTCGACGACAGCCTGACCGGCTCCACCGACCTGATATTCGAGATCTTCACCGGAGGGCTCGGGGACGACACCATCGATGGCGGCGCCATCACCGACACGCTGAACTCGCTCAACAGCAACCGGGCCGGCTACGGCAACGTGAACGCGCTCAGTTCGGTCACGATCGACCTGGATACCACCGACGGGGTTGGCATCACCACTCAGGGCGCATTCGCGCGGGCCACAGGGAGTTCTGGCAACGACACCCTGATCAACATCAACCAGGTCCAGGGCGGCAACGGCAACGACTTCATCTATGGCTCGAGCCGAACCGACTTCACCGAGACGCTGGAAGGCCGCACCGGAAACGACTTGATCGACGGCCGCGGCGGCTTCGATATCGCGCGTTACGACTACGCGACGGGCGGCGTGGTCGCCAGCCTATTCTTCGACACCAGCACGGGCGCAAGCACCGGCACCGCAACGGGGCCGACGACCACGCAGAACATCGGTGGCACGAACTACACGGTCACCGACGTCGACACACTGCAGAACATCGAAGGCCTGCGCGGCTCGCAATTCGCCGACACGCTGACCGGCTCCAACCGCACCAACTTGACGGAAGTGTTCCAGGGCAACGGCGGCAGCGACACCATCGACGGCCTGGGCGGTCTCGACCGCGTGGACTACGTCAATGCGATGCAGGGCGTGACGGTGACGCTGGGCGGCGCCAGCGGCAATGCCACAGACGGCAGCGCCTCCGACGGTCTGCCCATCCTCAATGGCGCCATCCAGTACGCGGACACCGTCGGCGCCGTGGTCGGCACCGATATCCTGCGCAACATCGAATCGGTGCGCGGCTCGCAGTTCAACGACACGCTAACCGGCAGCAACATCACTACCAGCGAAGAGACCCTGGAGGGCCGCGCCGGCAACGACCTGATCGACGGCCGCGGCGGCCTGGACCGCGTGTCCTACAACTCTTCCATCGCTGGCGTCACCGTCACGCTCGGCCTCAATGGCGCCGATGGCAGCGCCCAGGACGGCTGGGGCGGCACTGACACACTGTTCAACATCGAGAACGTGACCGGTTCGCGCGACTTCAACGACACCATCACGGGCAACGAACAGGCCAACACGCTCGACGGACAAGGCGGTAACGACGCGCTCAACGGTGGTGCCGGCAATGACACGCTCAACGGCGGCGCCGGCAGCGACACGGTCAACGGTGGCGACGGCGACGACACGCTCAACGGCGGCGACGGCAACGACACGCTCAACGGCGAAGCAGGGTTCGACACGTTTAATGGTGGTGCCGGCGCCGACATCATCGTCGGCGGCGCAATCACGGATCTGGCTTTCAACCTCGACAACAACGCTGCGAACTACGACAACGGTTCTGGCACTCTAGGCATCATCGCCAACCTCGCTGCCGGCACCATCGTCGACGAGTTTGGCTTCACGGACCAGGTGTCCAACATCACCACGGTGCGTGGCAGTCGCTTCGGCGACACCTTCATTGGGTCAGACGGCGGCCAGTTCGTCGAAGTGTTTTTCCCGGGCGCGGGCAATGACACCGTCAACGGAGGCGCGCTGGGGCCCACCGCGAGCAACCGTGTGGCGTACAACAATCTGAACGTGGCGATCCGCGCGGACTTTCAAGCGAACACCGTGGTTGCCAGAGACGCCATTAACCCCGACCCCATCGTCGCCAACGCCGCCATCGCCGCCATCGGCACCGACACGCTAGTCAACATCAATCAGATTGCAGGCAGCACCGCCGCCGATCTGCTTTACGGGTCGGATCGCACCGACTTCATAGAGACCTTCGATGGCCGGCAGGGCGACGACACCATCGACGGCCGCGGCGGCTTCGACGTGGTGCGCTATGACTACGTCACGACCACTGTGACGGTGGACCTTGCCGTGGGCAGTGGCGTGGTTAAGCCCACTCTAAGCGGCCCCAACATCAGCGAGACGGACACCTTCTCAAACATTGAAGGCGTTCGCGGCGGTAACGGCGGCGACGCGCTCTACGGCTCCGACCGCACCGATGTCATCGAGACCTTCGACGGCCGCGGCGGCGACGACCTGATCGACGGCCGGGGCGGCGTCGACGCCGTGCGCTACAACTTGTCGCTGCAGGGCGTGACCGTCACGCTCGGCAACCCCGGCAGCAGTGGCACAGCAAGCGATGGCAGCCCCGTGCTCGGTGGCCAAATCGTCGCGGCAGGCACCCCCAGCGCGACGATCGGCACTGACACGCTTGTCAACATCGAGAACGTCGAGGGCTCGACATTCAACGACACGATCACGGGCAACAGCCAAGACAACCGCCTGGACGGCAGCGCTGGCGATGACACCCTGTCGGGCCAGGGCGGTAACGACACCCTGCTCGGCGGCGACGGTACCGACACCGCGGTTTACACAGGTAGCCGAACCAATTACCTGGTTTCGCAGAACGGCGACGGGTCGATCGCGATCCAGGACCTTCGCGTCGGCTCACCCGACGGCACCGACACCGTGAGCAACGTCGAGAGCTTCCAGTTCTCCAACGCAACGCTGACACGGGCGCAGCTGCTCACCAACCAGGCGCCGACAACTTCGCCCGTGACCTTGACCGCCATCGCAGAAGACAGCGGCGCGCGGCTCATCACCCAGCTGCAACTGCTGGCCAACGCCGCCGATGTGGACAGCCCCGCGCTTTCTGCCACGGGGTTGGCAATTGCCACTGGCTCCGGCACGCTGTTCGATAACCTCGACGGCACCTGGAGCTACACGCCCGCATTGAACGATGAGACCTCGGTGAGCTTCAGCTACGCCGTCAGCGACGGCAGTCTGACCGCAGCAACCAGCGCCACGCTGGACATCACGCCAGTCAATGATGCGCCAGTTGCTTCCGTTTCGCTAGACGACACAGCGGTCTTTGAAGATGCCATCGGCTGGGCGCTGCCACTGCCCTCGGGTGCCTTCACGGACGTCGACACGGGCGACACGCTGACCTACAGCGCGACGCTCTTCAACGGGTCCACCACCTCGTCGCTCCCGGCATGGCTGAGCATCGACACCCAGACTGGGACGCTCTCCGGCACACCGACCAACGCCGACGTGGGCGTGCTCACGGTTCGCGTGATCGCCACCGACTCCCAGGGCGCCAGCGCTTCGAGCGACTTCGACCTCACCATCGTCAACACCAACGACGCACCGCAAGTGACGATTGCGCTGGCGGACCAGACAGCCACCAGCGGCGCCGCGTTCTTGTTCACGGTGCCGGCCGGGTCGTTCAGCGACCCGGACACGGTCGACGCCACGCTCGGCTACAGCGCCAGCCTGGCCGATGGCAACCTGCTGCCAGGATGGCTCACCTTCGACGACACCACACAGACCTTCTCCGGCACACCGGGCAACACCGATGTCGGCAGCCTGGTGGTACGCGTGACAGCGACTGACGGCGCTCTGGTCTCGGTCAGCGACGACTTTTCGCTCGTTGTCGGCGGCGGCAACCAGGCCCCGGTGGGCGCACCGACCACTTTGCTGGCGGCAGGTGCGGAGGACACGAGCTACACGGTGACCAAGGTCCAGCTGCTGACCGGCATCACCGACGCCGATGGAGACAACCTGAGTGTGCAAGCGCTGACCAGCGACCGTGGCACCGTCACCGACAACGGCAACGACACGTACACGCTGCAGCCGACTCTCAACTACAACGGCCCGGTGACGTTCAGCTACACGGTGTCCGACGGTCAGGGCGGCACGCTGGCCGCGCAACTGAGCCTGACGCTGGTGGCGGTCAACGATGCGCCGACCACGACCCCGGTCACGCTCACCGCCATCGCCGAAGACAGCGGCGTGCGGCTGATCAACCAAGCGCAACTGCTGGCCAATGCCGCGGATGTGGACAGTGCCGGTCTCACCGCCACCGGGCTGGCGATTGCCACCGGCGGTGGCACCCTGGTCAACAACAACAACGGCACCTGGAGCTACACGCCGGCGTTGAACGACGACACCTCGGTGAGCTTCAACTACACCGTCACAGACGGTACCCTCACTGCCGCGGGCGGCGCGACGCTGGACATCACGCCGGTCAACGACGCGCCGGTGGCGGTGAACGATAACGCACCGAGCATCAACTCAGGTCAATCGACGGTCATCAACCTGCTGGCCAACGACAGCGACGTCGATGGCAATGCCATCACGCTGACGGGCGTCACCCAGCCGACGAATGGCACCGTCACGATCCTCAATGCGGCGCTCGGTACGGTGAGCTACACCGCCCCCGCCGGCTGGAGCGGCCAGGTGAACTTCAGCTACACCGTGAGCGACGGCGCCGGGGGCACCGCCACCGCGGCGGTGAAGCTCACGGTGCTGCCGGTGATCAACGGCACTGCAGGTAATGACACGCTGACTGGAGGCTCGACGGACGACACACTCAACGGCTTGGCAGGCAATGACACGCTCGACGGCAAGGCAGGCATCGACACCTTGAACGGCGGCGATGGCGATGACACGTTGACCGGTGGCGCAGGCGCCGACGGCCTGAATGGCGGCGCGGACAATGACACTTTCAAAGCCAGCGGCACCGAGCTGAATGGCGATCAGATCGACGGCGGGGCGGGTCTTCTGGACACGCTCTCGCTGATCGGCAGTGCCAGCCTGTCGGGGCCGCTGGTGATGACCAATGTCGAACAGCTTGCGTTGAACGGCTTCACGCTCAGCGCCTCCGGCAACCTCGACCTCTCCGGGCTGACGCTGCTCAGTGCTGGCGTGCTGGCAGGCAGCAGCGGTGTCAACAACATCATCGGCACGAAGGGCAATGACGTCATCGTTGGGGGCGGTGGCGGCGACACGCTCAACGGCTTCGATGGCAATGACACTTTCCAGGTCGGCGGGACCGAACTCGACGGAACGACCCTGATTGGCGGCACCGGCAATGACACGCTGCTGTTCAGCAAGGCCTTGACACTCAGTACCGGATTCAACGGCCCGGCCACTGGGATCGAGACCGTCAACATGAACGGCTTCGCATTGAGTGTGAAGACCACCGGTCTGGTCGATTTTTCGGGGATGTCGGCGGTCGGTGCGACGTCATTCCAAGGCGACAACAGCAACAACAACATCGCCGGCACGAATAGCCAGGACACGATCAATGGTGGCGCGGGCAGCGACATCCTGCGCGGCGTTGGGGGCAACGACACGATCTACGGCGGTACCGGCGCTGACGTGATCGCGGGCGGCCTGGGTAACGATTTTCTTTACGGCAGCAGCAACACGCGGGGCGACGGCAGCGCCGACACCTTCGTGTTCCGCGAGACCGGTTCTGCCAACAGGGACACGATCACCGGCTTCGAAGCGGGCGGCAATGGCACGGGTGCGATCGACAAGCTGTACCTCGACACCAGCGTCTTCGGCGCCCTGGCCGGGGGCATCGCGATAGGAAATTTCAGAGCCAACGTCGGAGGCAATGCCACAGACGGCAACGACTACATCCTGTACGACACGGCAACCGGGAATCTTTTCTACGATGCCGATGGCAGCGGAGCGGGTGCGAAAGTTTTGTTCGCAACGCTGACCGGGCTGAGTGGCACGCTCGACTTCACCGACTTCACCACCACACCCCCACCGGGCCTCTGATCCAACGCGAGAGGGCTGGCCGCCAGTGCGGCTGAACCTCTCGCGAGCCGACGTCCTTTCATAAAAGCCGTGCTCAAGCCCGTCCGCGCACCCCTCATCGTCGTTTCCGCGCTGTCCTTCGCCGTCAACTTGCTGTTGCTGGTGCCGGCGTTGTTCATGCTGCAGGTGTTCGACCGCGTGCTGACCAGCGGCAGCCGCGAAACGCTGGTGGTGCTGCTAATTGGTGCCGGCGTGGCGCTGGCCCTGATGTTCGCGTTGGACCACTTGCGCAGCCGGCTGCAGGGTGTTGCGGGCAACCTGCTCGGGGAGTCGTTGTTGCCGGTGGTGGCGCGGCGAGTGCTCGCCGCACGGGCGCGCTCGCCCTTGCCGGTGGACGGCGAGGCGCTGCGCGATGTGGCCAGCCTGCGTGGTCTGTTTTCTGCGCAGGCGCTGCTGGCGGTGTTCGATGCCCCCTGGGTGGTGATCTATGTGGCCGTGATCTGGCTGGCGCACCCGGTGCTTGGTATGACAGCTGCCCTGGCCGCGCTGCTGATGCTCGGCGTGGCCCTACTCAATGACCGCCTAACGCGCAAGAGCATCGAGAGCCTGCAACGCGAGGCCTCGGCCTCGCAGCGCCAACTTGAGGCGGCGATGGTCAACGCGGAAGTTGCCGAGGCCATGGGCATGGCCCCGGCGCTGCTGGCCCGCTGGGGGCGCAGCAATGCAGGGGTGCAGGCGTTGCAGGCGCCGACGGCGCGGCGCAGCGTGGCCATGGCGGCGCTGACGCGCACGCTGCGCCAGGCGATCCAGATTGCGATGCTCGCCGTCGGTGCCTACCTCGTTATCACCCAGGTGGCCTCGCCGGGTGTGATGGTGGCCACCACGATCCTGCTGAGCCGCGCGCTGGCACCGGTGGAACAACTGGTGGCCGGCTGGAAGGTGCTGGCTGAAGGCCGCGCCGCTTATGGTCGCTTGAGCACGCTGTTTGCAACTGGCGCCGAGGCGCCGGCCGTGACGCAGCTGCCGGCCCCGCTGGGCGCGCTGCGTGCCGAGACCCTGTTGTGGCGTCCGCCGGGGCGCGAGCAGGCGGTGCTGGCCGGCGTCTCGCTCGACCTGGCCGCCGGGCAGTCGGTGGCCATCACGGGGCCCAGCGGCGCCGGCAAGTCGACCCTGCTGCGCCTGCTGGCGGGGCTGTGGGCCCCGGCCGCGGGCACGGTGCGGCTGGACGGCGCTGACGTATCCGCGTGGCCGCGCGATGCGCTGGGCCCGCACATCGGCTACGTGCCGCAAGACGTGGCGCTGTTCAAGGGCACGGTGGCCGAGAACATCGCCCGCCTGCAGGAAGGCGACCACCAGGCCATCGTCGCTGCGGCGCAGGCCGCCGGCGTGCATGAGCTGGTGCTGGGCTTGCCGCAGGGCTACGACACGCCGGTAGAGGCCGGCAGCGCCCTGCTCTCGCCGGGCCAGCGCCAGCGCATCGCCCTAGCGCGCGCGCTCTACGGCTCGCCGCGCCTGCTGCTGCTGGACGAGCCCAACGCCAACCTCGACGGTGCCGGCGAGCAGGCCCTTGGCGAGGTGCTGGCCGCCTTGCGTGGGCGCGTCACGGTGGTGATGGTGACGCACCGCACGACGCTGCTGTCGCACATCGACAAACTGTTGGTGCTGGAAGCGGGCCGCGTGCGCCATTTCGGCGCCGTGGCCGAGGTGCTGCACGCGATGAAGCAGGCCAGCGCCCAGGTGGTGCCGCTGACTCGGCAGGCTGCCACCGGGGAGCATGCCCGATGACCACCGCAACGCAAGCGCTCCAGCCCGCGGCGACGCCTGCTCTTTTGGCGCACGCGGCCGAGGCACGCCGCCTGATGATCACGGCTGCGCTGGTGGCCGGCCTGGGGCTTGTGCCTCTGCTGGCCTGGCTGGCGCTGGCGCCGCTGGCCTCAGCCGTGGTAGCGCCAGCGGTGTTGAAGGTGGAGTTCAACCGCAGCCCCGTGCAGCACGCCGACGGTGGCATCGTGCGCGAGGTGCGGGTGCGCAATGGCCAGCAGGTGCGCGAGGGCGAGCCCATGATCGTGCTCGGCGATGTGTCGGTGAACGCCGACATGCAGCGCTGGGACAAGCGTGTGCGCGCCGAGAGCGCCAGCCTGGCGCGGCTCGAAGCCGAACAGGCGCTACAGCCGAGTTTGAGCTTCGGCGCTGCGTTGCAGCAGGCCGCACGCGACGATGCCGGCCTGGCGGAGTTGCTGACCAAGGAACGCGCCTTGTTCGAAACCCGGCGCGGTGCCCTCGATGGCCAGACCGCCTTGCTGCGCACCCAGCGCGAGAAGGTGGCACAGGAGGTGCAGGCATTGCGCGCGCAGATAGAGCGTGCCGGCGAGTCGCTGCGGCTGCAGCAGGAGGAGTTGCGCAACAACCGCAATCTGCTCAAGGACGGCTTCGTCTCGGCCACACGTATCACGCAGTTGGAGTCACAGGTGGCTGACTACGGCGTGAAGCTCGAAGAGCGACGTTCTGAGCTCGCGCGCGCGGAGCAGCGCATGGTCGATACCGAGTTGCGCATCAAGGGCCTCGAGAACGACTACCGCCAGCAGGCGAGCGATCAGTTGAAGGTCACCACCGCGCGTCTGGCCGAGGTGCAGCAGGAGCAGCGCAAGACCGGCGATGCGGCGGCGCGCCAAGTCATCGTGGCACCCGCCTCAGGTGAAGTGATCGACTTGCGTGTGACGGCACCAGGCGCGGTGATCGGCGCGCGTGAAACCGTGGCCGAGATCGTGCCCTCGGCGCAGCGCCTGGTGCTGGAGGCGCGCTTGCGCCCGGAAGACATCGACCGCGTGCACGGCGATCAGGCGGCCGAGATCCGCTTCACCGCGTTCAGCAACCGTGCGACGCGACTGGTGCGCGGCAAGGTGAGCTATGTCTCGGCCGACCGGCTGATCGACCGGCAGTCAGGCGCGCCTTACTTCGTGGCGCAAATCGAGGCCGACGCGGCCTCACTGGTCGAAGCCGGCGACATCAAGCTGGTGGCCGGCATGCCGGCCGAGGTGTACATCCAGGGCGCCACGCGCACGGCGCTGCAGTACCTGATGGAACCGCTGACTCTGATGGTGTCGCGCGCTGCCCGCGAACGTTAACCAGGCCAGCCGGTGCGGCACCGACTGGCCGGCAGCCTAGCGTGCCGACATCCCCGTGCGCTCGCCGCCGTCGGCGCCGCTGTAGCGGGCGCGCGGCCCGGCCTGGCGCGACAAGGGCTGTTCGCGCAGCGCGGTGCCAGCAGGGCAGGCACCGTTGTCTATGTGATGGGCGGCGGCGACCAGCAGGGGATCGGTGGTGGAGCCGGTGGGGCGAGTGAAGTCTTCGGCGACCGCGCATGTGGCCTGGAAGCCGTCGAAATAGCGCCCCTCGCTGCGGGCGTTGACGCTCTCGAAGTTGACGACGCTGTAGGTCGTGCCGCAGGAGTTGCTTTGCGGCAGGAAGCCGACCGGCTTACCGCAGGTGGTGTCGCCGATGGCCACCACGTTCACGCCCACGCCGCGCAGGCCGTTGATGACCTGCTCGCTGGCCGAGCAGGTGCGCGGGCCGACCAGCACGTAGACCTTGGAGAAACCCGTCCAGCTGTTCGGGTTGGAGAAGGCGAAGCTCTCGTTGTTGGCGCTGCGCTTGTCGTTGTAGAGCAGCTGCGCGAACCGCTGGCCGCTGCCGCGCGAGCCCGCCGCGTAGGACGCCACGTCGCGGCCCACGGACACCAGGCCGCCGCCGTTGTAGCGCAGGTCGAGCACGAGTTCCTGCACGTTGTTGGCGCGGAAGTTGGAGAACGCGCTGGCCAGGGGCGTGCCGACCTGGCTGATCATGTCCTTGACCGTGACGTAGCCGATCGAGCGGCCGTTGGGGGTTTGCACGATCTGGCTGTTCTGCACCGGCGTCAGGCCGTAGACGGCTGCCGTGAGCGCCACGCTGCGATCGACGCCGCCAGGGCTGCGCAGCACGAGATTGAGCCGGTCGCCGGCCGCGTTCGGTGTCAAGCCGCTGAAACCGTTGTTGTCGCTGATGACGGTGGCCGCAGCCACGCCGTTGATCGACACCACCCGGTCGCCACGGGCCACACCGGCGGTGGCCGCCGGCGACAAGGGCTCGATGTAGCGCACGTACAGCGGCTGCGTCGGTTGCGGCGAAGGCGTGGTGACTTCGATGCCTGCCACCGACACGCCGTAGCCGAGGGTCTGGCCGTCGCCGAAGAAGCGGTTGAAGCTCTCGGTGGACTGGAAGCCGCTGTAGCGGTCTATTGGCCAGCGCGCTCCGCCACCGTTGGGGATCAGATCCTGCGCGCGATAGATTAATGCATCGAAGTAGCTGTCGACAGTGGTGAAGTTCACGGGCGACGGTTTCGGGCTCAGGGCGTACCAGAAGTACCAGTCGTTCATGTAGGTCTGCAGCCAGTCTTGCTGGCCAGCGGTGCTGCAGGTCAGCGGCGGCGGTGTGCCGCCATCCCCACCGCCGCCACAGGCCGCCAGAAACATCGGTACAGCGCAGGCCAGTGCGCGCAAGGAACGGCGAGGGGCGAAGGTCATCAGGAGGTCTCCAGGGACGGGTCGACGCCAAGGTAGCACGACCTAGAATCCATGCAACCCCTGAGACCCTGCGCGCGTTGACAACTTTTTGTGTCGGCGTGTGTTGCCTTCGTTTGCTGCCATGACCGAACTTGCCAAGTCCTTCGAGCCCGCCGCCATCGAGGCGCAATGGGCCGCCCGCTGGGCCGAGCCCGGCCTGTTCGCGCCGACGCTCGACGCCGCCAAGCCCTCGTTCAGCATCCAGCTGCCGCCGCCCAACGTGACGGGCACGCTGCACATGGGCCACGGCTTCAACCACACCATCATGGATGCGCTGACGCGCTACCACCGCATGCGTGGTTTCAACACGCTGTGGCTGCCGGGAACCGACCACGCCGGCATCGCCACGCAGATCGTCGTCGAGCGTCAGCTGCAGGACGAAGGCAAGAGCCGGCACGACATCGGGCGCAAGAATTTCGTCGCCCGCATCTGGGAGTGGAAGCAGGAAAGCGGCAACACCATCACCGGGCAGATGCGGCGCATCGGCGACACGGTGGACTGGAGCCGCGAGTACTTCACGATGGATCGGGCGCAGTCGGCCGTCGTCAACGAGACCTTCGTGCGTCTGTTCGAAGAAGGCCTGATCTACCGCGGCAAGCGCCTGGTGAGCTGGGACCCGGTGTTGCGCTCGGCCGTGTCGGACCTGGAGGTGGAGAGCGAAGAGGAGGACGGCTTCCTTTGGCACATCCGCTATCCGCTGGTGGATGAGGACGGCAGCCTGGCAGCCGCCGGGGGCCCGACCTCGCTGGTGGTGGCCACCACGCGGCCGGAAACCATGCTCGGCGACACCGCGCTGATGGTGCACCCGGAAGACGAGCGCTACGCGGCGCTGGTCGGCAAGCAGGTCAGGCTGCCGCTGTGCGATCGCACGATTCCCGTCATCGCCGACGCCTATGTCGATCGCGCCTTCGGCACCGGCGTGGTCAAGGTCACGCCAGCGCACGACGCGAATGACTATGCGGTCGGCCAGCGCCACGGCCTGCCGATGATCGGCGTGCTGGCGCTCGATGCCACGGTCAACGACAACGCGCCGGCGCCCTACCGCGGCCTGGATCGCTTCGTCGCGCGCAAGCGCGTCGTCGCCGATCTGGAAGCGCTGGGCCTGCTGGTCGAGGTCAAGAAGCACAAGCTCACCGTGCCGCGCTGTGCGCGCACCGGCCAGATCGTCGAGCCGATGCTGACCGACCAGTGGTTCATGGCCATGACCAAGCCGGGCCACGACGGCGAGTCGATCGCCGGCCGCGCGATGGCGGCGGTGGAGCGTGGCGATGTGCGCTTCGTACCGCCGCAATGGGTCAACACCTGGAACCAGTGGATGAAGAACATACAGGACTGGTGCATCTCGCGCCAGCTCTGGTGGGGTCACCAGATCCCGGCCTGGTACGGCAGCGGCGGCGAGCTGTTCGTGGCCCGCAATGAGGACGAGGCCCGCGCGAAAGCCACGGCCGCCGGCTACAGCGGCGAGTTGAAGCGCGACGAAGACGTGCTCGACACCTGGTACTCGGCTTCGCAGTTCCCGTTTTCCACGCTGGGCTGGCCGGCCAAGACGGTCGAGCAGGACCTGTTCCTGCCGTCCAACGTGCTCATCACGGGCTACGACATCATCTTCTTCTGGGTCGCCCGGATGATCATGATGACCCTGCACTTCACCGGCAAGGTGCCGTTCAAGGACGTCTACATCCACGGCCTGGTGCACGACGCCCACGGCAACAAGATGAGCAAGAGCGAGGGCAATGTGCTCGACCCGGTGGACCTGATCCAGGGCTGCGACATCGACACCCTGGTCAAGAAGAGCACCACCGGACTGCGCAAGCCCGAAACGGCGCCCAAGGTGGCTGCACGGGTGAAGAAGGAGTTCCCGAACGGCATGCCGGCGTACGGCGCCGACGCGCTGCGCTTCACGATGGCCAGCTACGCCAGCCTGGGGCGCAGCATCAATTTCGACACCCAGCGCTGCGAGGGCTACCGCAACTTCTGCAACAAGCTCTGGAACGCGACGCGCTTCGTGTTGATGAACTGCGAGGGACAGGACTGCGGCTTCGCGCCACACGGCGCCGAGGAGTGCGTGCCTGGGGGATACCTCGACTTCTCGCTGGCCGACCGCTGGATCGTCAGCGAACTACAGCGCGTCGAGGCCGCCGTTGCGCAGGGCTTCGCCGACTACCGGCTCGACAACGTCGCCAACGCGGTTTACAGCTTCGTCTGGGACGAGTACTGCGACTGGTACCTCGAGATCGCCAAGGTGCAGATCCAGGGCGGCGACGCCGCGCAGCAGCGCGCCGCGCGGCGAACGCTGATCCGCGTGCTGGAAACGGTGTTGCGCCTGCTGCACCCGCTCACGCCCTTCATCACCGCCGAATTGTGGGAGCGCGTAGCGCCGGTAGCCCAGCGCAAGGTGGCGGGCGCGGCCGACGGCATCGTCACCGCGCCCTACCCTGTGGCGCAGCCCGAGCGCATCGACGCACAGGCCGACGCCTGGGTCGCGCAGTTGAAGGCCGTGGTCGGGTCGTGCCGCAACTTGCGCAGCGAGATGTCGCTGTCACCCGCCGAACGGGTGCCGCTGCTGGCCTTCGGTGACGCCGCCTTCTTCGACGCTGCCGCGCCGCTGCTCAAGGCCCTGGCCAAGCTGTCGAACGTCGAGCGGCTGCACGACGAGGCGGCTTTCGCGCAGGCCACGCAGAACGCGCCCGTGGCCGTGGTGGGCGACGCCCGCTTTGCGCTCAAAGTGCAGATCGATCCGGCGGCAGAACAAGCCCGACTGGCCAAGGAGATTGCGCGCCTGCAGGGCGAGGTGCTCAAAGCCGAAGCCAAGTTGGGTAACGCAGGCTTCGTGGCGCGCGCCCCGGCGGCCGTGGTGGAGCAGGAGCGCCTGCGCCTGGCGGAGTTCAGCCAGACGCTTCGTCAGCTGGAAGATCAAGCGAAACGTCTGGTGCCGTCGCCTTGAACTCGGCGCGCTTGGGCGCGCTGCCGGCCGTCAGGATTTCATCGATGCGCCGGGCCACGGCCCAGGCACTGCGGATGCGGGATTCGCGCGTTGTGGCGGCCACGCGCGGGGTGATCTGCAGGGTGTCGATGTCGTGCAGCGGCCGGCCCGGGTCCATCGCACCGGGCTCCAGGCTGTCGAACCAAGCGGCGGCCATGCGGCCGGTGGCCAGCACGTCGGCCAGCGCGGCTTCGTCGAACAGGCTCGAGTGGGCAATGCTCACCACCACCTGGTTCGGTTTGCAAAACGGCAGGAAGCGCTCGCCGATCAAGCCCTGGTAGCGGGTGAAGTAAGCCAGCTGCACGCACACGCCGTCGCTCTGCTCCATCAACTCGCGCAGCGGCAGGGGCTCGACACGCCAGCGGTTCCAGACGTTGTCTGATGCATGCACAGAAGGGTCGTAGCCCACCACGCGTGAGCCGAAGGCGGCCAGCAACTGGGCCAGCGAGCGCGCGGCGGGCACCATGCCGATCAGGCCAATGGTGGCGCCACCGAGCTCACGGCCGACCAGCAGGCCCTCGGCGTTCACGACGGGCACCCGACGCAACATGGCCAGCAGGGCCCCGACCATGAACTCGGCCTCGGCCACGGCGCTGGCCGTGACGCTGCGGACCACCTCGACGCCGGCGCGGCCGCAGGCATCGATGTCGATGTTTTCGGCACCGGAGCTGAGGCGGCCGACGGCACGCAGCACCGGCGCGTAGTGCAGCACCTGGGCATCCAGGGCCACGGAGGGCGGAATCACCAGGGCGCGCACGTTGAACAACGCCTGGCGCAGCGCCCGCGGATCGCGTGCCAGTTCAGGCGCATAGCGCACGGCATGGCGCTCGCCCAGCCACTGCATGACGTCCGGCTCCAGCGGCTCAACGATCAGGACGTCCATGCACCCTTCGGGCAGTTCTCACGGCGGGCGCAATCACCCTGCGTGCCAGAATCCGCCCGTCTCCCTAGCGCTAATTGTAAGCAAATGCACATAAAAAAGGCGATCTTTCCCGTTGCAGGCCTCGGAACCCGATTCCTGCCGGCCACCAAGGCCCAGCCCAAAGAGATGTTGCCGGTGGTCGACAAACCGCTGATTCAGTATGCGGTCGAAGAGGCGTATGCCGCCGGCGTCAGAGAGATGATCTTCGTCACGGGTCGCCACAAGCGCCCCATCGAGGATCACTTTGACATGACGTTCGAGTTGGAAGTAGCCCTTGAACAAGCGGGTAAGGCGGAATTACTGCACGTTGTACGCAGCGTCAAGCCCGATGACATGGAGTGCATCTACGTGCGCCAGGCCCAGGCACTGGGTTTGGGCCACGCTGTGCTGTGCGGCCAGAAGCTGGTCGGCAACGAGCCCTTCGCCGTGCTGCTGGCCGACGACCTGATGGTCGGCACGCCGCCGGTGCTGTCGCAGATGGTGGAGCAATTCAAGGAGTGGCGCGTCTCGATGCTGGCGGTGCAGGAGGTGCCGGCCGATCAGACCCAGCGCTACGGCATCGTGGCC
>JANNFB010000273.1:0-4529 GCA_031379365.1 Burkholderiales bacterium | reverse complement strand
TGGATGCGGCGCCTTCGCTTGAATGGGTCACGACGGGTTGAAGCTCCACATGGTTTACTGCGATTGAAAGGGGCTCCCCGATGGGAAACAAGCTTTATGTGGGCAACCTCGCCTACAGCGTACGTGATGAGTCGTTGCAAGAGGCCTTTGGCCAATTTGGTACCGTGACGTCGGCCAAGGTCATGATGGATCGGGAAACCGGCCGCTCGAAGGGCTTCGGCTTCGTCGAGATGGGATCGGATGCCGAGGCGCAAGCCGCCATCAATGGCATGAACGGTCAGGCGCTCGACGGCCGTCCGCTGGTCGTCAATGAGGCCCGCCCGCGCGAAGAGCGTCCGGGTGGCTTCGGTGGCGGTGGTGGTGGTGGCCGCAGCGGCGGCGGTGGTGGCTACGGCGGCGGCGGAAGCGGCGGCGGTGGTGGCTACGGCGGTGGCGGCGGTAGTGGTGGCCGCAGCGGCGGTGGCGGTGGCGGTGGCTACGGCGGTGGCGGCGGTGGCCGCAGCGGCGGTGGCGGCGGCTACGGTGGTGGCGGCGGCGGCGGTGGCCGCGGCGGCTACTGAGCAATCAGCCCGTACTGCAAGAAGCTCTGAACAAAGGCGCCGGTGGCAACACCGGCGCCTTTTTCGTGGGCCCGCGCACGCCGCGAGACCAGGCTGCTTCGGGCCGCGCGGCGCGCGATCAGGCCTGCAGTGGGCCGTGGGGTCAGAAGCGGTCGGGTCTGAGCACGCTGACTTCGCTGAAGGTCATGGCCACCGCATAGTGGCGTGCATAGGTCGTCAAGACATGCTGGGCAATGGTGTCCGCCACGGCCGGCTCGCAGATCAACTTGATCTCGACCGTGCGGTCGGCCTCCCAATCGCCCTCCCGCACGCCGTCCAGTCCGGCACTGCGCACTTCGGTCACGGTCCAGCCGTGGACGCCACGCTCGCGCGCGTCGCGCACGATCGACTTCTCCAGCGCCGCCTCGGCCACGATGACCAAAAGCGTCTTGGGGTGCTTGGGCAGGCTCATGTTGCAGCGGTCAGGTATTGCGCCAGTGCGATGTACAGCGGGATGCCGACGACAATGTTGAAGGGGAAGGTCAGGCCGAGCGCGGCCGTGATCGACAGCGCCGCGTTCGCCTCGGGCACGGCAATCCGCATCGCAGTGGGTGCGGCGATGTAGCTGGCGCTGGCCGCCAAGGTGGCCAGGATGGCCACGCCGCCGGTCGACACGCCGAGTGCCACGCCGGTCAGGGCGCCGGCCAGGGCCAGCAGCGGCGGAACCCCCAAGCCGACCACCAGCACGGCGGCGCCGAAACGCCTCACTTCAACCAGGCGCGCGCCGGCGACGAGGCCCAGTTCCAGCAGAAACAGTGCGAGCACGCCCTTGAACAGATCGACGAACAAGCCCCGGATCGGCGCCGTGCCTTCGACGCCGGCCACGGCGCCGATGAGCAAGCCGCCGGCCAGCAACAAGACGCTCTTGCCGCACAGCACATCGTGCATCAGCGCACCCCAGCGCGTCGGAGCGGTCGAGTCGGCGTTCGACCGGCGGGCGGCCAACCGTGCCAACAGGATGCCGGCCACCAGGCCCGGCGCTTCCATCACGGCCACCCACAGGGCCGCGTGGCTCTCGTAGGCGATGCCCTGGCGCGACAAGGCCGCAATGGCGACCGCAAAGGTGACCACGCTGACCGACCCATAGTGCGCCGCCAGCGAGGCGGCGTCGGCACCCGACAGCTTCAGGGCACGCAGCAACGGCCAGAGCGCAAAGGGTATTGCGAAACCGAGCGCCAGGCAGGCCAGCACCTGGGGCGCCAGCACCCCCAAGTGCTGCTTCGACAGCTCGATGCCCCCCTTCAGCCCGATGGCGAGCAAGAGGAAGATGGACAGCGTCTCGTACAGTGCCTCGGGCAGCCGCAGATCGCTCTTGAGCAGACGCGCGGCAACACCGAGCACAAAGAAGAACACCACCACATCGACCATGGGCCGCATGTTGCCAGACGATTGGCGCGCCTACTCGCTGCGCCGCCGCTTGCGACCGCGGCCGGCAAAGAGGCGGTCGAACAGCGGATTGGGCAGCAGGCGCATGAGTTTGGCGACCACGCCCATCTGCCATGGAATCACGCGATAGCTGGTGCCACTCTGAATGGCGCGAAAAGCGCGCTCAGCGAACTCGGCCGGCTGCAGGAGAAAAGGCATCGCATAGCGATTGCCAGCCGTCAGTGGCGTGGCGATGTAGCCGGGCACCAGGGTCACCACCTTCACGCCCGCCGCGCGGCACTCGCCGCGCAGACTCTCGCAGTAGGCGACCACGCCGGCCTTGCTCGCGCAGTAGGCACCGTGGCCGGGCAGGCCACGGATGGCCGCGACGCTCGCGACGCCGACCAAACAGCCGTGGCGCTGTGCGCGCATGGCGGCCACAAAGGGGTGGAAGGTCGCAGCGACGCCGACGTTGTTGATGGCAAAGGTCTCGCGCATCACCGCCAGATCGTTGCGGTCGGCGGTGTCGACACCGACACTGACGCCGGCGTTGGCAATCACCACGTCGGGCAGCCCCTGCGCACTCACGCAGCGCTGGCCGGCGGCGACGATGCTGTCGATGTTCTGCACGTCCGCGCCGTACACCGCGCAGCGGTCTTCGCCCAGCCCCTGCGCGCGGGCCCAGGCCAGCGTTTCGGCGGGGCGCCGCACCACCAGGGCCAGGCGCCAGCCCGCTTGGGCGTAGCGCGCGGCCAGGGCCTGGCCGATGCCGCTCGATGCGCCCGTGATGAAAACCAGCGGCGGTGGCGCCGTCATCGCCGAGGCACATCCAGGCGTGCCCGCACCGGCGCACCCAGTGTCGCGATGCGCGTCAGGTTGTCGTAGTCGATGGCGCCGACGCGCAGGTCGCTGCTGCCCTGGCGCAGCCGGACGGGCAGGTGCGAGCGCAGCCGCTCGGTGTTGAAGAAGGCGTGCAGGAACTCGCTCTCGAACTCGAGCGGCGGCTGGCCAGCCAGGCCCTCGCGCACCACGCGCGCCGCGCCCAGCAATTGCACTTCGCTGGCATCGCCGTTGGTCAGGGCGCGTCGTGCCGTGGCGCGGGTGACGCTGCCGTCAGCCGCCAGGGCACGGATCGTGACCCCGTCGATCTCCAGGGTGTCGGTATCCGGGTAGTGACGCATTTGCGTGCCCTGCACCTGAACCCGCAGCTGACCGTCGGCGCTGAAGCGCTGCAGGGTGAAAGCTTGCATGCTGTAGTCGGGCTCGTGGCGGGCGGCCGCTTCCGGCCGCGCGTCATCGCCGCGCGGGGTGTTCTGCACCAACCACCACGTGCCCAGCGCCAGCAAGGCCATCAACAGCAAGGGCAGGTAGGCCGAAAGCCACTGGCCGACGCGCCAGGGCCAGGGCTGGCGCGGCCGCGGCGGCGTGCTCCGCGGGGCGGCGGGCTCGAGCGGCTGCAGCAGGGTGTCGATGTCCATTCAGGCGCCGTCGAGTGTGGTCAGGTGTGCAGCGAGCAATGGCGCGTAGCGGCCGGCCGCCATGAGCAAGAGGTCGCAGCACTCGCGCGCTGCGCCGTCACCACCGCGCGCAGCAGTGATGTGGTGCGCCACAGCGCGAACCTCGGCATGCGCGTTGGCCGGGGCACACGCGAACGCGGCCCGCGTCATCAGCGGCAGGTCGGGCCAGTCGTCGCCCATGACGGCCATATCAGGCCAGGCCAGGGCGAGGCTTTGCATGAGCGCAGCTGCCGCCGCCAGCTTGTCATGCGCGCCGTAGACCGCATGCGGCAGGCCGAGGTCGGCGACGCGGCGGCGCACCGCGGGCGAGTCGCGGCCCGTGATCACCAGGGGCGTGATGCCGCCCTGCGCGAGCAGCTTCAGGCCATGACCGTCGAGAACCGAGAACGCCTTGAACGCCTCGCCGTGCTCGCCGATGAAGAGGCGGCCGTCCGTCAGCACCCCGTCCACATCGAAGATCGCCGCCTTGAGTCCCAAGCCGCGGCCTTGCGCCTTCAACAACAGCGCGGGCGCAAACTGCAGGGCCGCCATCAGATGACCTTGGCCCGCATCAGGTCGTTGGAGTTGAGGGTGCCGACGAGGCGGCCGTCGCCGTCGACCACCAGCACGCTGGTGATGCGGTGCAGCTCCATCAACTCCGCGGCCTCCACCGCCAAAGCGTCGGCGCGGATGTGGCGCGGGTTCGGGTGCATGACATCGCGCGCGACCAGGGTGCGCAGATCGGCTTCGCGCTCGATCAGCCGGCGCAGGTCGCCGTCGGTGAAGATGCCCAGAACAGCATCGCTTTCGCTCGCGACGGCGGTGAATCCCAGCCCCTTGCCCGTCATCTCGCGCAGCATCGTGCTGAAGGCCGCGTCGGGGCCGACGCGCGGCAGGGCGTCGCCGCTGCGCATCAAGTCGCGCACGTGCAGCAAGAGCTTGCGGCCGAGCGCGCCACCCGGGTGCGAGCGGGCAAAGTCTTCTTGTTTGAAGCCACGTGCATCGAGCAGTGCTACCGCCAGCGCATCGCCCATGGCCAGCTGCGCCGTGGTGCTGGCCGTTGGCGCCA
>JANNFB010000134.1:0-5824 GCA_031379365.1 Burkholderiales bacterium | reverse complement strand
TTGCCGGCCGAGGCATAGGCCAGCGCGCCGGGCTTGGCCTTGGCGGCGGCCACCACGTCCTGCACGGTCTTGTACGGTGTGGCGGTGTTGACCACCAGCACATTGGCCATCGAATGCGTGCCCGACACCGCCTGCAAATCCTTCAGCGGGTCATACGGCATGTTCTTGCCATACAGATGCGGGTTGATGGCCACCGTACTGGCCGTGCCGAGCAGCAGCGTGTAGCCGTCAGCCGGCGCCTTGACCACCGAGGCCGAGCCGACGTTGCCGTTGGCGCCGGCGCGGTTTTCCACCACCACCGGTTGGCCGAGCCGCTTGCTCAGCTCCGCCGCCAACTGGCGCGCAAAGACATCGGCCGCGCCGCCCGGTGGGTAGGGCACCACGTAAGTGATCGGCCGGTTCGGGTAGTCGGCTTGGGCCCAGGCCGATGCCGTGGCGCCCAGGGCCGAGAGGGCGAGCGCGAACAGCGCCAGCCGGCGAGTTGCGCGCGGCACCATCAGGCGCTCTCGTACAGCCGCGTCATCACGAACTCGCGGTGCCCCAGCGCCTCGGCCGCGGTGAGCCGGCCGTTGGCGGTGCGCAGCATGCACTCGAGCAGCTTGTCGCCCGCCTGCTCCAGCGTCAGCTCGCGTTGCAGTAGCGCCGAAGTGTCGACGTCGACATGCTCACTCATCAAGCGCACGGTGCGCGGGTTGGCGCAGATCTTGATCACCGGCAGGATGGGGTTGCCGATGACATTGCCCTGGCCGGTGGGGAAGAAGTGGACCGCATAGCCCGAAGCGGCGCACAGGGTCACCATCTCGGCCGCGGCGCTGGAGGAATCCATGAACCACAGGCCCGGGTGGGTCGGGATCTCGGCCTTGTCGATGACACCGTCAACGGTGCACTTTTTGCCGATCTTCTGGATGTTGCCCAGGGCCTTTTCTTCGATCGTGGTCAGGCCGCCGGCGATGTTGCCCTTGGTGGGTTGGCTGTCGGACAGGTCGGTCGTCTTGTGGCGGTTGATCATGTCCTGGTAGCGGTTGAACATGAACATGAACTTGTCGCGCACGGCGTCGTTGGCGCAGCGGGCGGCAACGATCTTCTCGCCGCCAGTGATCTCACTCGTCTCACCGAAGCACAGGGTGCTGCCCAGGGGGTGCAGCTGATCGAAAGCCGCGCCCACCGTCGGGTTGGCGCCGCAGCCGCTGGTGGTGTCGCTTTCACCGCACTTGGTGCTGACCCACAGCTCGTGGATCGGGCAGACCTCGCGCTGCTTCTCGCTGGCCCACTGCACGTACTCGCGCGCCACCTTGCTGGCCTTCATGATCGTCTCGTGGTCGCCGTGGCCCTCGATGCCGAAACCGACCACGGGCTTGCCCGTGGTGGCAATGCCCTCGACCACCTTCTGCGTCCAGCCGTCTTCGATGCCGATGACGACGACGGCCGCCACATTCGGGTTGCAGCCGGCACCGATCAGGGTGCGGAAGTGCAACTCCAGGTCGGCGCCGAACTGCAGCCGGCCGTAGGGGTGCGGGATCGCCAGCGCGCCCTTGATGTTGTGCGCCACGGCCTCGGCCGCCGCGTTGGACAAGTCGTCCAGCGGCAGGATGATGACGTGGTTGCGAATGCCAACGCGGCCGTTCTCACGCCGGTAGCCGAGGAAGGTGGTGTCGTTGGAAATAGCGGACATGTTGCGTTCCTTTGAGGCAGATAAATGAGGTGTGTTGCCAAGTGGCCGCCGCGGATCGGGCTCTGCCCGGCCGCCAGCGGCGCCCCCCCTTGGGGGGAGCGGCGTTAGCCGCTTCGGGGGGTTACCAACGTTTCGTTTTGATGTTGTGGACGTGGGCGTGCTCGCCGGCCTTGATCGGCGCGACCACCTTGCCCATGTCGATGCCGTACTTCCAGACGGTATCGCCGGGGGCCATGTCGGCCAGTGCCACCTTGTGGCCGATGGGGATGTCCTGGCGGGCGACCACGTTGGTCATCTTGTCAGCGTCCATGATCCAGCCCTGCATTTCCATGCCGGCCTTCACGCCTTCAACCACCACCACGGCCACCGTGTCTTTGGTGTCGTGCAATACAAAGTGAATCATTCGCGGCTCCTGAGATGTGTCTGCGATGGGCGGCAGTTTAGTGAGCCAACTCCGACTGTCAAACAGGTCATTTGAATGATTTGTATGAGTAGGCTGCCGCCCCCTAGAATCGGCGCATGGCGCAGGCCCCCGTGTTCACGCCGATTGCACCCGACGCCGGCGGCGCCCCGCTCTACCGCGTGGCCAAGCGGGCGCTGCTGCAGGCCATCGAAGGGGGCCACTGCCCGCCCGGTTCGGCCTTGCCAAGTGAGACCACCCTGGCGGCGGCGTTCGGCATCTCCATCGGCACCTTGCGCCACGCCGTCGACGAACTGGTGGCCGAGCACATCCTGGCGCGGCGCCAGGGCCGCGGCACCTTCGTGGCCATGCACAGCGCCGACCGCTTCCTCTTCCAGTTCTTCCATGTGGAGCGCACCGATGGCCATCGCGACCCGCCCCGGGTGGAAACCCTGTCCTTCGAGCGCGGGCGGCTCGATGACGAAGCCGCGGAGGCCCTCGGCCTGCGGACCGGCGACGCCGCTGTGATGATCGAGAACCGCCTGAGCCTGCAGGGCCGCGCCGTCGTGCACGACCGCCTGAGCCTGCCCGCCGCGCTGTTCAAGGGCCTGACCGAAAAGCGCCTGCGAGAGCGGCCGAGCACGCTCTACCACCTCTACCAGGTGGAGTTCGGCATCACCGTGGTGCGGGCACAGGAGCGCTTGCGCGCTGCGGCCGCCGACCGCAACACCGCCCGCGTGCTGGGCGTCGCGCCCGGCCTGCCCGTGCTGCAGGTGCGCCGCACCGCCCTGACCTTCAATGACAAACCGGTCGAGTACCGCGTCTCGACCCTGCACACCGCGCAGCACGAGTACGTCAACCTCGTCACGCGGCCGCAATGATCGCCGGCCCCAAGGGCGCTAAGCTGCGCAAATGACACCCAAGCACCCCGCCATTGGCGCACGCAACTTCCCCAGCGCGTCGGAGGAAGCCGCCACCGTTGTCCCGGCACCGCTTTACGACGGCCCCGACAGCAGCTACCGCCTGGCCTTCACCGACGAGGCCTTCCTGCTGCGCGAAGAATTGCGGCCGGTGCGCATGCAGCTCGAGCTGCTCAAGCCCGAGCTGGTACTGAGCGAGGCGGGCATCGTTGCCACGGTGGTGATCTTCGGCAGCGCCCGCCTGCTGCCGCCCGATGTCGCCGCGCAGCGCCTGGCCGCAGCCGAGGCCGGCAACGACGCCCAGGTGCTGGCGCGCGCGCGCATGGCGCTGCAGATGTCCACGTACTACGAAGAGGCGCGGGCCTTTGCCGCGCTCGTCACCCACGCCAGCAAGCGGCTCGACGAGCGCATCGTGGTCGTCACCGGAGGCGGGCCGGGGGCGATGGAGGCCGGCAACCGCGGCGCCAGCGAGGCCGGCGGCCCGAGCATCGGCCTGAACATCGTGCTGCCGCACGAGCAGGCGCCAAACCCCTACATCACGCCCCAGTTGTGCTTCCAGTTCCACTACTTCGCGCTGCGCAAGATGCACTTCCTGATGCGCTCGGTGGCGCTGGTGTGTTTTCCGGGCGGCTTCGGCACGCTCGACGAGTTGTTCGAGGTGATGACGCTCACACAGACTGGCAAGGTGCGCAAGCGGCCGATCGTGCTGGTCGGGCGCGAGTTCTGGACCAAGCTGATTAACTTCGACTGGCTGGTCGAGACCGGCATGATCGCCGCCACCGACCTGGAACTCTTTCACCTCGTCGACAGCGCCGAAGAAGCCTGGCAGATCCTGGTAACGGCCTTTGCGCTCGACGCGCCGAGCACCGAGACCGGCGAGTTTGCGGTGGACATCTGAGCCTGCTCGACAATTGCCTCCCATGAACCACGACATCTCTCTCATCGGCGCGCCCACCGACATCGGTGCCGGCGCGCGCGGCGCCAGCATGGGGCCCGAAGCGCTGCGGGTGGCCGGCATCGTGCCGATCCTCGAAGCCCACGGCCTGTCGGTCGTCGACCGCGGCAACTTGGTCGGCCCAGCGAACCCCTGGCTGCCGCCAGTGGACGGCTACCGCCACCTGGACGAAGTGGTGCGCTGGAACCTCGCCGTGCACGAGGCGATGTACCTCGAACTGAAGCTCGGCCGCCTGCCGATCCTGCTCGGCGGCGACCATTGCCTGGGCATCGGCAGCATCAGCGCGGTCGCAAAGCATTGCCGCGAGAACAACAAGAAGCTGCGTGTCCTGTGGCTCGACGCGCATGCCGACTTCAACACCAGCACCCTCACCCCCAGCGGCAACACCCACGGCATGCCGGTGGCCTGCCTGTGCGGCTTCGGCCCGCAGGCGCTGATCGAGATCGGTGGCACGGTGCCGGCCATCAACCCGAAGTGGGTGCGCCAGATCGGCATCCGCAGCGTCGACCCGGGCGAGAAACGCCTGGTGCACGAGCAGGGCCTGGAGGTCTTCGACATGCGCTACATCGACGAGATGGGCATGCGCCACGCGATGGAGCTGGCCTTGGCCACGCTCGACGCCAACACCCACCTGCACGTCAGCTTCGACGTCGACTTCCTCGAACCGGCCATCGCCCCCGGCGTCGGTACTACCGTGCCCGGCGGCCCGACCTACCGCGAAGCGCAGTTGTGCATGGAGATGATTGCCGACACCGGCAGGCTGGCTTCGCTCGACGTGATGGAGCTGAACCCGGCATTCGACGTACGCAATCGCACCGCGGAGCTTGCCGTGGACTTGATCGAAAGCCTGTTCGGCAAGAGCACTTTGATGCGCAAGTGAAGCGCATGCGAGTGCCGGGCCGCTTCGCTTCAGCGGCTTCGGCAAGACCCGTGGACTTTGCGAAAGCGGCGCGGTTCGAGTGCGCCTTCGTGCGCAAACAGGCCGCGCCTCGCGACACGTGCTGAATGTTCCTGTGCCGCATAGGCTCCCGGGTGGCGCCGAAACGTTGCATTCCAGGCATGCCCCTGCCCGACCATCCAGGCTCCGATATCCTCGCCCTGCAACTCAAGTGTCGCCACCTGGCGCGAATAGTCGTCGGTCGCGTGGCCGCGCAGCCTCACATGCCGGTGCAGGACCCTTGATTCGAGCGCGGACTTGGCCTGCGGGCCCCATAGCTGGCAAATCTTGGGCGCGTCGATGCCGCGCAGGCGAATCGCGCGCGGTTTGGTGGGGCCGCCTTGGCCGGCGTCGGGCCGCACCCACAACGTGTCGCCATCGATGACGAGGGTCACCGTGCCGCTCAACGCCTGCGCGGACGCCTGTAGCGCAAGGAACAGAAGGAAGATCGGCAGCACCAGAGCGCCGACCCACATCATGCCACCTTCAACATGTTGACCAGCCAGACGACGAACAGCGCAAGCGCGATCAGCCAGACCAACAACACGGCGAGCGCTCCCCACCACAAGCGTGGCAGCCGCTCGCCCGAGGCCTCGGCCTCACGCAGGCAAGCCTGCCAAAGCGCAACCGGCGTCATGCGGATCACGAGCGCTACGCCCAAGGGCAACAGCAGCAAGTCATCGAGCAGGCCAAGCACCGGAATGAAGTCGGGGATCAGATCGAAGGGGCTGACAGCGTAGGCGATCACGGCAAAGGCGACCCATTTGGCGGCGCGCGGCGTCTGCGGGTGGCGCATGAGTTTCGCCAGGGCCAGCAGGTGAACCCTCAGCTTGGCCGCGGTGCCATGCCTGAACAAGCGCGCAAACCATGTCATGTGAGGGAGATAGAAAGGGCGTTGGCCGGCATGGTACTTGTGTCAGCGCCCTGTGCTGCTGCGCCG
>JANNFB010000091.1:0-2893 GCA_031379365.1 Burkholderiales bacterium | reverse complement strand
CACCCCCCTGGCTGGGGGGCGCGGCCGCCTAGCTCCGCCCTTTTTGTGGCGCTGTGGGTGTGCGCCGGATAAGTGCGCAGATGGGGGGCATTACGTCGCGGGGGGCCCGGCTCGCGCCGCCACCACGCCGATGGCCCTGGGTGCTGGCGGCCACGCTGCTGGCCCTGGTGGCGGGCGTGGGGGTCTGCGAGTGGCTGGGGTGGCCCTTCCTGGCCGGGCCCGTGCAGCGCCTGTTGGCGGAGCGGTTCGAGCGCCGTGTGCTGCTGTCGGATGGGGTCGGCGTCGACAACTATCTCGACGCCGAGTCGGACCGCGAGTTCTCGCTGCACTTCATCGGTGGCCTGCGCCTGCAAGTCACCCACCTCGAGATCGCAGCGCCAGGGTGGAGCCGCGCGCCGCACACGCTGCAAGCGCGTGATCTGGAAGTCGATATCGACTATGCCGACCTGTGGCGCGCCTACCGCGGCCAGCGCCTGCGCATCGCGCGCCTCAAGGCGGGCAGCCTGGACGCGCAGCTCGAACGCCTGGCCGATGGTCGCGCCTCATGGCAGACCGGGCCGGCGCCCACGGCGCTGCCGCTGGTGCCGCCGGCGCTGCCGCAATGGGGCAGCCTGCAGGTCGGCAGCGGTCTGGTGCAGTACCGCGACGCGCCGCTGGCCATCGACGTGCAAACGCGTTTGTCAATGAATGGCGACGCGACGCCGTCGCCAGGCAGCCCCGGCCAGCGCCTGCAAGTCGACATCAGTGGCCGGGTGCGCAAGCTGCCGGTGAAGATCGCGGCGGTGGCCTACGGTGTGCTGCCCTGGGCGGCGGGTGAGGTGCCGAGCCAGCCGGTCCCGGTGAGCGTGCAGGCCAGTGTCGGCCGCGCCCAGTTCAGCTTCCTGGGCAGCGCCACCGAGGTGGCGAGCCTGGCCGGCCTGATCGGCCGCTTCAGCCTGAAGGGGCCCTCCCTGGCCGCGGTGGGTGACGTCTTCGGCGGGGTGACCTTGCCAACCACCGCGCCCTTTCGCATGGACGGTCTGTTGCACGTGCAAGGCGACAGTTGGCGCACACAGATTCTGGACGCGACCATCGGCCGCAGCCATTTGAATGGCGCCTTCGTCTACGAGGCCGCGCGCAACCCGCCGCTGTTGTCGGGGCGCCTGGGCGGCTCGCGGCTGATGCTGGTCGATCTCGGCCCGGTGCTCGGCACCACGGCCATCGTGCCCGCCGTGGCGGTGGGCACCGGGGTCGAAGTCAAGCCGAGACAGGCGGCGGGCAAGGTGCTGCCGAACCGGCCGTTCGACCTGCCGACGCTGAGCGCCATGGATGCGAATGTGCTGATCGACATTGCCAACGTCGATCTCAACACCTCCTACCTCGAAGCCCTGGAACCGTTGCGCGGCCACCTGGTGTTGCAAGGCGGCGTGCTCACTCTGCGTGACCTGGACGCGCGCACCGCGCAAGGCCAACTCAAGGGCGATGTGGCGCTGGACGGGCGCAACGCCGTGGCCCTGTGGACAGCCAAGCTGCGCTGGGAGGGTGTGCGCCTGGAGCGCTGGATCCACCAGACGCGCGCGAATGGCGCGCCGCCCTTTGTCTCGGGCACGATGAGTGGCCAGGCCACGCTGGCCGGGCAGGGCCGCTCGACCGCCGAGATCCTGGCCAGCCTGACGGGCCCGGTGCGCAGCGAGTTGCGCGGTGGCAGCATTTCCCACCTGGTGATCGAAGCCGCGGGCCTGGACATCGCGCAGAGCCTGGGCGTGATGATCAAGGGCGACGACGCCTTGCCGGTCAGTTGCGCGGTGGCCGATCTGGCGGCTGACCGCGGCGTGCTGCGCACGCGGGTGGTGGTGCTGGACACCAGCGACTCGACGGTCTGGATCGATGGCAACGCGTCGATGGTCAGCGAGCAGCTCGACCTGCGCGCGGTGGTCAGCCCCAAAGACAAGAGCCCGCTGGCGCTGCGCTCGCCGCTGCACGTGCGCGGCAGCTTCGCCAAGCCCCAGGTCCAGCTGGAAAAAGGCGCCATCGGCGGCAAGCTGGCGGCCTCGGTGTTGCTGGGCCTGGTTAACCCCCTGGCGGCCCTGCTGCCCTTGATCGACCTGGGCAATGCCGAAGAAGCGGGCCGCGGGGCGACCGGCTGCCAGGGCTTGGTGCAACGCAAGCCGGGGCCGAAGTCATGAAGCCGGCCACCGCGTCGCTGTCCTGGGTGCAAGGCCTTGGCCGCAGCAGCGTGGCGGTGTTCGAGCAGGCGCTGGCCTTGCTCAGTTTTGTGGGTGAGGCCGCGCTGGTGTTTGGCGCCAGCGTGCTGCACCCGTCGCGCTGGCGCTGGCGCCAGGTGCTGTTCAACATCCGCAGCGCCGGCTTCGATGCACTGCCGATCGTGGGCTTGCTGTCCTTCCTGCTCGGCGTGGTGGTGGCCTACCAGGGTGCCGATCAATTACGCCAGTACGGTGCCAACATCTTCGTGGCCGACCTGGTGGGTGTGTCGATGCTGCGCGAGTTCGCGCCCCTCATCACCGCCATCATCATCGCCGGCCGCTCGGGCTCGGCCTATGCCGCGCAGATCGGCACCATGGCCGTCACCGAAGAGATCGACGCCCTGCGCACCCTGGGCATCGCCCCGCTCGAACTGCTGGTGCTGCCCAAGGTCTTCGCGCTGATCATCGCGCTGCCGCTGCTGACAGTGTTTGCCGACGCGCTGGGCGTGTTCGGCGGCATGTTGATGGCGCGCTCGCAGCTCGGCGTGAGCTTCCCCGAATTCCTCGACCGCTTCGTCAAGGCCGTCAGCATGACGACCTATTTCGTCGGCCTGGCCAAGGCGCCGGTGTTCGCCGCCATCATCGCCATCGTCGGCTGCTTTCAGGGCCTGCGCACGCGCGGCGGCGCCGACAGCGTGGGCCGCCAGACC
>JANNFB010000083.1:0-58437 GCA_031379365.1 Burkholderiales bacterium | reverse complement strand
ATCAGCACCCTGGCGCCGCCGTTCAAGTCGCCCAGGATGTTGGCCGCCGGCACCTCGACGTCGTGGAACACCATCTCGCCGGTGTGACTGCCGCGCATGCCGAGCTTGTCGAGCTTGTGCGCGGTCGAGAAGCCTTTCATGCCCTTCTCGACGATGAAGGCGGTGACGCCGCGGGCGCCGAGCTCGGGCTCCGTCTTGGCATAGACCACCATCGTGTCAGCGTCCGGCCCGTTGGTGATCCACATCTTGGTGCCATTGAGCAGATAGACGCCGCCCTTGTCCTCAGCTTTGAGCTTCATCGAGATCACGTCGCTGCCCGCCCCTGGCTCGCTCATGGCCAGCGCGCCGACATGCTCGCCGCTGATCAACTTGGGCAGGTACTTCCTGCGCTGGGCGTCGCTGCCGTTGCGCTTGAGTTGGTTCACGCACAGGTTGCTGTGCGCGCCGTAGGACAGACCGACCGAGGCCGAGGCGCGCGAGATCTCTTCCATCGCCACCATGTGCGCCAGGTAGCCCATGCCTGCGCCGCCGTAGGCCTCGGGCACGGTGATGCCGAGCACGCCGAGCTCGCCCATCTTGCGCCACAGGTCCATCGGGAACTGGTCACTCTGGTCGATCTGGCCGGCGCGCGGCGCGATCTCGGCCTCGGCGAAGGCGCGCACCGCGTCGCGCAGCGCGTCGATGTCTTCGCCGAGTTGGAAGTCAAGGCCGGGCAGGGTGCTCATGGTGATTTCTCCGATTCAGTCGGGCGCAGGGCCGCCCCAAGCCCGACTGCGCCCCCTTGGGGGGCAGCGAAGGCGTGAAGCGACAAGCGTGGGGGTTGTCATTTCAGTGGGTGAGGCCGCGGCCCAGCACCGTCATCACGGTGGCGGTCATCGAAGCGCAAAGGGACTCAGGCCCGCCGGCCTCATGCTGGTAGGCCTTGCCTTCGATGACGCTGATGGTGCGCCCGGCCTTGGTGACCAGGCCTTCGAAGCGGAACCACGGGCCGCGCGCAGGCGCCAGCAGGTTGATCTTGAACTCGATCGTCAGCACGGCGGCGTCGGCCGGCATCAGGGAGAACGCCGCATAGCCGCAGGCCGAGTCGAGCGCGGTGGCGACGATGCCGGCATGCAGGAAGCCATGCTGCTGGCTGAGCTCCGGCTTGTGCGGCATCACGATCACCACGCGGCCAGCCTCGGCCACCTCGAGCGTGGCACCCAGTGTGGCCATCACCGCCTGCCGGGCGAACGAGTCTCGGACGCGCTGGCGAAAGCCGGGATCGGCGGGGGTCGACGCTTTCATCGCAGAGGCAAGGGCTTTTTCGCGCCCGTCAGCAGCCGCTTGCAGCGTTGTTCGTGTTGGCCGATCTCGGTCAGCATGACGCGGATGTCGTCCTGCTGCTGCTCGAGCTGGGCGCGGCGGCTTTGCAACACCGCCATGAAGGCCTGCAATTGCGGCGCGGTGTCGGCTTCGGAGTCGTACATACGCACCAGCTGGAGAATTTCCTGCAGCGACAGGCCCAGGCGCTTGCCACGCAAGGTGAGCTTGAGGCGGGTGCGGTCGCGTTGCGAGTAGACCCGGTTGCGGCCGGCGCGTGCCGGTTCGAGCAGGCCGGTGTCTTCGTAGAAGCGGATCGCGCGCGGCGTGATGTCGAACTCGGTGGCCAGTTCGGCGATCGTGAAACTGCGGCTGGCACTCATCTCGGTAGACTGCGGGCAATTGACGTTGACGTAAACGTAAATGTAAAGGCAGCGCTGGCAGTGAACCCCAACGAACTTGAACTGCACTACCCGCGCGGCGACGCGGTCCCCGCGCCGGGCTGCGTGATCGAACTGGCGCCCGGCGTGCGCTGGCTGCGCATGGGCCTGCCCTTTGCGCTCGACCACATCAACCTGTGGCTGCTGCGCGACCGGCACGAAGGCATCGAAGGCTGGACCATCGTCGATTGCGGCATCAGCAACGACGCCACCCGCGCGGCCTGGGAGCAGGTGTTCGCCGAGCACCTCGACGGCCTGCCCGTGCTGCGCCTGATCGTGACCCACATGCACCCCGACCACATCGGCCTGGCCCACTGGCTGACGGAGCGTTGGCAATGCCGGATGTGGACCAGTGCCACCGACTACACCGCCGCGCGCATGGCCAGCCAGAGCACCACCGGCTTCGGAGGCGAGCGCGCGGCGGCCTTCTTTGCCAGCCACGGCCTGACCGATCCCGAGGCGATGGCCAAGGTGCGCGCGCGCTCGAACTACTACGCTGCGATGGTGCCGAGCGTGCCCGAGAGCTTTCGGCGCCTGATGGACGGCATGACACTGGATGTCGGCGGCCATGCCTGGCGCTGCATCGTGGGCTATGGTCACGCCCCCGAGCACATTGCGCTGTACGCGCCATCGCTGAACCTGCTGATCTCAGGCGACATGGTGTTGCCGCGCATCTCGACCAATGTCAGCGTCCAGGACCTCGAACCCGAGTCCGATCCGCTGACCCTCTTCCTGAGCTCGCTCAAGCGTTTCGACAGCCTGCCGGCCGATACCCTGGTGCTGCCTTCGCATGGCAAGCCCTTCACCGGCCTGCATGCGCGAACCCGGCAACTGCACGAGCACCACGCGGAGCGTCTGGCCGAGGTGATGGCCGCCTGTGCCGAACGGCCCTGCCATGCTGCCGATCTGCTGCCCGTCCTGTTCAAACGCAAGCTCGACCTGCACCAGACCACCTTCGCGATGGGTGAGTCGGTCGCCCATCTGCATGCCCTGTGGCACGCCGGCAAACTGGTGCGGCGCGCCGACAGCGCAGGGGTCTGGCGCTTCAGCGTCGCCTGAAGCGGGCGACCAAAGACAAAAGCCCGCAGAGCGAACCCTGCGAGCTTCGGTCTTCCCCCCAACTCACTCCCCTGCTTCTTTCCGTTGCCGGCCCTCGCGGGCCATGGCTTGCGTGACAGCGTTGTCTGCAGTGTGCGGCCCCGCCGCGCCATCGGCCATCCCCGATTGCGGGGTCTTGGCGTGGGCGGCCGACTGTGCTGATACGTAGTGGCGTTCAACAGCAGCCATCTGACCGTTGCCGATCGGCCCTTTGCGGACGTTCGTTCCAGCGCGGTCGTGGATCGCGCCGGCCGGGGCTGCCAGGTGCCCGCCTCCGCGAATGTCCTCCGCCCTGGGCTGCGCCCAGGGCTCCCCCTTGATTTCGCTGCGGCGGGCACCCGGCAGCCCCGGCCTCAGGCTTCGGTCCCCCTCCGCCCGCGAACAGCCCGCACTCACCGGATCAGGACGGTGGGGTGCTCTGCGCAGCGAAATCAAGGAGGAGAGGCGGGCGCAGCCCGACTCGGGGGCCATTCGCGGAGCAGAGCGCCCCGCCGTCCTGATCTCGCGCCATGTCTCGCAAGCGAGGGCGAACGACCGCAATGGGCGGCGGCCGCCTTTTGTTCTGATGCGATTGACCGCGATTCGATGTCAGTCGAACACCGGCAGCACGTCGTCGCGCAAGGTACCGCGTGCGCGCTCGTAATCGGGCACCACGGAGCGCACGACCTCCCAGAATGCGGCGCTGTGGTTCATCTCGCGCAGGTGCGCGAGTTCATGGGCCACCACGTAGTCGATGGTCGGCATCGCGAAGTGCACCAGGCGCCAATGCAGCCGGATCGCACCATCGGCGCCGGCGCTGCCCCAGCGCGTGGTGGCCGAACTGAGCGACAAGCGCGTCATGCGCACGCCAAGCTGGGTGGCGAAATGGCGGCAGCGCTCCTCGAAGATGCGTTTGGCCTGGCGCTGCAGCCAGCTTTGCACGGCGTCACGAATCTGCTCCGGCGCGGCGTTTTGCGGCAGGCCCACATGCAGGGTCAGGCGCGGCACGCCGGGCAAGGTGTCGGGCGCGGTGTGCAGCACGGCGCCGGTGCTGCGTGTGTCCAGAACCACGATCACGCTCTCGCCCAGGAAGGGGATCGTGGTGCCGTCACACCATTCGACCTTGGCCTGGGCCAGGCGACGAGCACGGTCGTCCTGCTCCTGCAGCTTGGTCAGGATCCAGCGCGCCTTCTCCTGCAATGCGGTGTCGACATCGCCGCGGCCAACCCAGCGCGGCGCGCTGACCACCAGGCCGTCGGTGCCGACGATGAAGCCGATGCTCTTGCGCCGGGCGCGGCGCAGTTCATAGGCAATGGTGTGGCCGTTCAGGCGCGCCTCGTGGGTCGCGCGCGGGTGGCGCCAAGTCGCTGGCTGCATCAGGTCGGCCGGCGGCGCCGCGGGCGCGGCAGTGGCGGGGGCCGCGGCCGGGCTCGGCTGCAATGCGGTCGACGTCAGCAACGCGGAGTCGGCGGCAATCACCGCGCTTGGGATGGTGGCGGTATCGAACAGATCGAGCTGAGTGGCGTCGACGAGGGGCGGGCGCGGCATGGTGGCAGCCTCAGGCGGCGTAGGCTTCGGCGTCGAGTCGCCGCATCTCGGCTTCGATCCAGGTCTCGATCTCGCGCATCATTTCCTCGGGCTCACGGCCGGCAGAAGGGATCGGCGCGCCGATCGAGATGTCGATCACGCCGGGCCGCAAGAGCAGGCTCTTGCGCGGCCAGCAGCGCGCCGAGCTCACGGCAATCGGCACCACGGGCGCGCCAGTGGCGACAGCCAGGCGAGTCGCCCCCGACTTGTAGACGCCCTGGGCGCCGCGTGGCGTGCGCGTGCCCTCGGGAAACATGATCACCCAATGGCCGCGCGCCAGCAGGGCCTTGCCCTGCGCTGCCACCTTGGCCCAGGCCTCGTTGCGCTTGCTGCGATCGATGTGGATCATGTCGAGCCGGCCGATAGCCCAGCCGAAGAACGGGATGTAGAGCAACTCGCGCTTGAAGACGTAGGCCAGGGGGTGCGACATCAGGGTCGGGAATGCGAAGGTCTCCCAGGCCGACTGGTGCTTGGGCGCCAGGATCACTGGCGCCAGCGGGTCGGCCGAGGGCAGGTGGTGCATGCCATGCACGCGATGCCGGACGCCGCAAATGACACGCGCACCCCAGATCACCACGCGCAGCCAGGCCACGCAGATCCAGTACAGCGTGTCGCCACGGATGAAGATCGAGGACAACAGCACCGCCAGCGCGTAGGGCACCACCGTCACCGCCATCCAGGCGATGAAGAGGCAGGAGCGCAGGGCAGCCAACACGACGCGTGCGGCGCTTCAGTGGGTCAAGGGACCCGGTTGCGAGTCTTCGCCCTGCACCCCGAGGCGGCGGTGCTCGCGGTGCAGCAGGAACTCTGCGAATGCGGCGAGGTCGGCATGCTCCGTCATGCCCTGGATGTCTTTGTGCCACTGGGCCAGCTGCTCCGCGGCGGGCGTGGTGGCGCGCCCAGTGCGCACCAGGTGGGGCTCGCAGCCGGCGGCCTGCGCCGCCAGTAAGTCGCGCTCTGTGTCGCACACCATCGGGATGCCCGGCATCTGGCCTTCGAGCCCGTAGCGCCGCGCAATCTGCAGCATCAGGCCGGGCAGAGGCTTGCGGCAATCGCATTGTTCCTCGGCCCCATGCGGGCAGAAAAACACGGCGTCTATGCGCCCGCCCTTCTCGGCCAGCAACTGCATCATGCGCCGGTGCACTGCGTTGAGCGAAGCCATGTCGACGAGACCGCGGCCGATGCCTGACTGGTTGGTCGCCACCACCGCGTGCCATCCCGCCTGGTTCAACCGCGCCACCGCCTCCAGTGCGCCCGGCAAGGGCTGCCACTCGGCCGGGTCCTTGACGTGATCGTCGCGAAAGACATTGAGCACACCGTCGCGGCCGAGGATCACGAGCTTGGGGTGGTCACGGTGCATGGCGGGGCCTTGTCAGGAAGCCAGCTTGGACAGGTCGGCAATGCGGTTCATCGCCGTGTGCAGGGTAGCCAGCAGGGCCAGCCGGTTGGCGCGCAGCGCGGCGTCGTCGGCGTTGACCATCACGTTGTCGAAGAAGTCATCGACGGGCGCCTTCAGCACCGCGAGTTCGCGCAGCGACGCAGCGTATTCGCCGTTGCCGAAGAGCGCGTCGGCCAGGGGCTGCACGGCCTGCAGTGCCGCGTGCAGCGCCTGCTCGGCGGGCTCGACCAGGCGGGCCGGGTCGACCGCTGCCGCCGGCGCGGCTTCGCTCTTCTTCAGGATGTTGGCGATGCGCTTGTTGGCGGCGGCCAGCGGCACGGCTTCGGGCAGTGCGGCGAAGGCACGCACGGCGGCCAGGCGTCTGGACACTTCCGCCAGCCGCGGCGGGCGCAGCGACAGCACGGCGTCGACCTCCTGGGGGCTGTAGCCCTGCTCACGCAGACTGCCAGCCAGGCGCTCGTAGACGAAGTCGGCCAGTGCGGCGCGTGGGTCAGCGATGCGCGCGCCGAAGGGCGGCAAGGCCAACGCGAACGCTGCATCGAGGTCAAGCGCCAGCCCGCGCTCGACCAGCATGCGGATCACCCCGAGGGCATGCCGGCGCAGCGCGAAGGGATCCTTGTCGCCGGTTGGCTTCTCACCGACGCCGAACAGCCCGACCAGGGTTTCCAGTTTGTCGGCCAGCGCGACGACGACGCCGACCTCGTTGCGCGGCAAGCTGTCGCCGGCGAAGCGCGGCTTGTAGTGATCCTCGATGGCCAAGGCCACGCCTTCGCTCTCGCCGTCGTGGCGCGCGTAGTAGCCACCCATCACCCCTTGCAACTCCGGAAACTCACCGACCATGTCGGTGACGAGATCGGACTTGGCCAACTGGGCTGCGCGGTCGGCCTGTTGCGACAGCGCGGCGCCGCCCAGTTGCTCGCCGATCGCCCGCGCAATCGCTCGCACACGCAGCACGCGCTCGCCCTGCGAGCCGAGCTTGCCGTGATAAACCACCTTGTCGAGCAGGGGCAGGCGTGCCTCGAGACTCTTCTTGCGGTCCTGGTCGAAGAAGAACTTGGCGTCGGCCAGGCGCGGCCGCACCACGCGCTCGTTGCCCTGGATCACGGCACTCGGGTCGGCGGGCCGGATGTTGCTGACGATGAGGAACTGGTACGTCAACTGGCCCGCCGCATCGAGCAAGGGGAAGTACTTCTGATTCGCCTTCATGGTCAGGATCAGGCATTCCGGCGGCACGGCCAGGAACTCGGGCTCGAAGCGGCACAGCAGCACATTGGGCCGCTCGACCAGGCCCGTCACTTCGTCGAGCAGTGCGTCGTCATCGATCGGCGTCAGCCCCTGGCTGGCAGCGGCCTGCTGCAATTGGCGCACGATCTCGGCGCGGCGGCCGGCAAAGCCCGCCATGACGGCGCCTTTCTGCTCGAGTTGCTGCGCATAGTGGTCGGCATGCGCCAGCACCAGGGGTTCCTGCTGACCCTCGAAGCGATGACCGCGCGTGGTGCGGCCAGCGTCCAAGCCGAGCACGCTGACCGGTACCACCTGATCGCCATGCAGCGCGACCAGGCCGTGTACCGGACGCACGAAGTTCACGCTCGTCCAGCCATCGGCGAGCTGGTAGCTCATCAGCTTGGGGATGGGCAGCGCGGCCAGTGCGGCGTCGAGCGCCGCCTGCAAGCCGGCGGCGAGCGTGGCGCCGCGCACCGAGGTGGTCCAGAACAAGGCTTCGGACTTGCCATCGGCCTTGCGTTCGAGCTGGCTGACGATGCTGGCATCGGTGCCCAGCGCAGCCAGCTTCTTCAGCAGGGCCGGCGTGGCCTGACCCGACGAGTCGAGCGCCACCGCAACCGGCATCAGTTTGTGCGTCACGCGGCGGTCGGGGGCCTGTGCCAGCACCGCGCTGACGTGTGCAGCCAGGCGGCGTGGCGTCGCGAAGGGCGTCACGGCGGCGTCCGCATCGCAGAGGCCCTGGGCCCTCAAGCTCGCGGCCAGGGTCTGCGCAAACGATTCACTGAGTTTCTTCAGGGCCTTCGGGGGCAGCTCTTCGGCAAACAACTCGACGAGCAGGTTCTCGGTCGCGGCCATCACGCCGCCTTCTTCGCGAGAGCGGCCAGCGTCTCGTCAGCCCAGGCCTTCGGTGCCATCGGGAAACCAAGCCGTGCGCGGCTGTCGAGATAGCTCTGCGCGACAGCGCGCGCCAGGTTGCGGATGCGACCGATGTAGGTCGCACGCTCGGTGACGCTGATCGCGCCACGCGCGTCCAGCAGGTTGAAACTGTGGCCCGCCTTGAGCAGTTGCTCGTAAGCCGGCAATGCCAGCTGCTGGCTCATCAGGTGCTTGCTCTGGCGCTCATGCGCAGCAAAGGCGCCGAGCAAAAACTCGACGTCGCTGTGCTCGAAGTTGTAGGTGCTCTGTTCGACTTCATTCTGGAGATAGACGTCGCGGTAGCTGAGGCCTGAAGTCCACGTCAGGTCGTAGACGTTGTCGACGCCTTGCAGGTACATCGCCAAGCGCTCCAGGCCGTAGGTGATTTCGCCCGTGATCGGCTTGCAGTCGATGCCGCCGACCTGCTGGAAGTAGGTGAACTGTGTGACCTCCATGCCGTTCAACCAGACCTCCCAGCCCAGACCCCAGCAGCCGAGCGTCGGGTTCTCCCAGTCGTCTTCGACGCAGCGCACGTCGTTCTTCTTCAGATCGAAGCCAAGTGCCTCCAGGCTGCCGAGATACAGCTCGAGGATGTTGGCCGGCGCGGGCTTGAGCACCACCTGGTACTGGTAGTAGTGCTGCAGGCGGTTCGGGTTGTTGCCGTAGCGCCCGTCCTTGGGCCGACGACTGGGTTGAACGTAGGCCGCTTTCCATGGCTCTGGGCCGAGCGCGCGCAGGAAGGTGGCGGTGTGGCTGGTGCCGGCGCCGACTTCCATGTCGTACGGCTGCAGCAAGGCGCAGCCTTGGGCGGCCCAGTAGTCCTGGAGTTTGAGAATGATTTGCTGGAAGCTCAGCATGCGGCTCGGGCGCTCTGGGTGGGAGCGGCGATTCTACGGAGCGCGCCGCCAGCGACCAGCCAGCGCCACAACGGCCAGGCAAAGCACCCACAGCGGCGTCAGGCCGAAGTCGCCGGCCCAGCGGGCGAAGGGGGTCAGGCCGACACGGCCCTCGACACTGACGTCGAGGGTGCCGCGGCTGAACGGCGGCAGGCTGGCCAAGACCTGGCCGCGGTGGTCGATGGCGGCTGTGGCGCCGGTGTTGGTGGCGCGCAGCATCGGCCGCTGCAATTCCAGCGTCCGCAGGCGTGAAATGTTCAAGTGCTGGGTGATGGCAATGGTGTCGCCGAACCAGCCGATGTTGCTGACGTTGGCAAACACCGTTGGCGCCTGCGCCTCATCGGCAAAGCGCAGTGCCAGTTCCTCGCCGAAGAGGTCCTCGTAGCAGATGTTGGGCGCGATGCGCTGGCCCGCGAACGGGAACGAGACCGGCACCTTGGGGCCGCGGGCGAAGTCGCCGAGCGGGATGTTCATCAGGTCGACGAACCAGCGAAAGCCAGGCGGGATCACCTCACCAAAAGGCACCAGATGGTGTTTGTCGTAGCGGTAGAAGCCGTTCGGCAGCACCGCCGTCTGGGCTGACAACCCCGCCACGGAGTTGGTGTAGCCGGCCTCGAAGCTGCCAAGAGGAACACCGATCAGGGCGGCGCGGCCGTCGGCCCGGAACGGCTCCGCGAAGCGGGACCAGGCTTCGGCACCGAGTTGCTCCGGCAGCAGCGGGATGGCGGTCTCTGGCGCAACCACCAAGGGCCCCTGTGCGGCGCGCAGCGCCGCCTCGAGCCAGACCAAGGCCTCCGGCAACCGCTCGGGGGCAAACTTCTCGTCCTGGGCGACGTTGGTCTGTACCAGGCTCACCTGCAGCTTGCCCGCCGGTGCACTGAAATCGCGGGCGGCAAGGGGCGCCAGCGCCAATAACGCCGCCGCAACCGCCACCGGCGCGAGACGTCGACGCCCGCCGGCAGACAACGCCAGCGCGGGGAGTGCCGCGCAGGCAGCGACCAGGAAGCCGATGCCGTAGACGCCGACCCAGGGCGCCAGCGCGGCGAACGGGCCATCGACCTGGCCGTAGCCGGTGGCAACCCAGGGAAAGCCGGTGAAGAGCACGCCGCGCGCCAGCTCGGCTGCCAGCCACAGGGCCGCGAACAGCAGGGCGTCGGTCCACACGCCGCCGCGGCGCCAGCGCGAAAAAAGGGCCAGTGCGGTCGCCAGGTAGGCCGACAGCGCCAGTGACAGTGCCGCCACGGCCAACACGGCCAGCGGTGCCGCCAGACCGCCGTAGCGATGCAGCGAAATGAACAACCACCAAGTGCCTGCACTGAGCCAGCCCGCGCCGAAGGCCAGGCCCAGCAGGGCGGCCCGCGCCGGGCCCAGGGCACTCACGCGCCAGGCCAGCAGGCCCAGGCAGAGGAGCTGCAGTGCCCAGGCCTGTGTGAGCGTGCACGGTAGGCTGAACAAGGCCCCGACGGCTGCGGAGGCGACAGCGTCGACCGCCGGCGCAACCGGGCGGGTGGCGCCGGTGCTCAATCGAGCTCGGCGGCGGCCTCGCCGGGCTCGACCCGCGAGACCCGGAACCAACGCACCGCGCCGCCCCGGGTCAGCATGACCTTGAAGCGCAAGGCGTCGACGGTCACGGACTCGTCGCGACGGGGCACGCGGCCGAGCCGGTGCGCCACCAGGCCGCCGATGGTGTCGAAGTCGCTGTCGGGCAGGGCGCTGCCGAAGGCCGTGTTGACCGAGCCGATCGGCGCGTCGCCAGCCACCCGGTGGCTGCCGTCGGCCAGGGTGTAGACACTGTTGTCGCCGTCCTTCTCGTCGAACTCGTCCTCGATCTCGCCAACGATTTCTTCGAGCACGTCTTCGATGGTCAACAGCCCGGCGGTGTTGCCGAACTCGTCGATGACGATGGCCAGGTGGTTGCGGTTGCTGCGGAAGTCCCGCAGCAATTCGTTCAGGCGCTTGCTTTCGGGCACGAAGACCGCCGGCCGCAGGAGCGTGCGCAGGTTCAGCTCGGGCGCGCGCTGCAGCTTGAGCAAATCCTTGGCCATGAGAATGCCGATGACGTTGTCACGTTTGCCCTCGTAGACCGGGAAGCGCGAGTGGGCCGTGTCGATCACGACCGCCAGCAGCTCGTCGTAAGGCGCGTCGATGTCGAGCAAGTCCATGTGCGGTGCCGCCACCATGACATCGCCCGCGCTCATGCCGGCCATGCGGATCACGCCTTCGAGCATCAAGCGGCTTTCGGGCTCGATCAGCTCGCGCTTCTCGGCGTCGGCCAGGGCCTCGATCAGCTCATCCCGGGAGTCAGGGCCTGGGGACAGGAACTCAACCAGGCGCTCAAACAAGCTTCGTTTGTCGCTTTGCGGCAGAGGCGCGCGCAGCGAGCGTTGAGGGTGCGGTTCGGACAACGCGGGTGTCGGTGGTGGCGTTGGAGGGAGAATACCTGATCGGTTTGCGCGCCAGAGCCGCCTTGTGCTGCGCTGCGCCGACCCCATATCCACGCCTGCACTCCAGACGGAAGCGACCATGTCCCAAGGCCTCATCCCAGCCACCATCCTCACCGGCTTTCTCGGCGCGGGCAAGACCACGCTGCTCAAGCGCGTACTCAGCGAGTCCCACGGCCGCAAGATCGCCGTCATCGAGAACGAGTTCGGCGAGGAGAACATCGACAACGAGATCCTGGTCGCCGACACCACGGAGCAGATCATTCAGCTCTCCAACGGTTGCGTCTGCTGCACCATCCGCGAAGACCTGCGCTCGACCTTGTCGACCTTGGCCGAGAAGCGGCGCAAGGGGGAACTCGACTTCGAGCGCGTGGTGATCGAGACCACCGGCGTGGCCGACCCCGGCCCGGTGGCGCAGACCTTCTTCATGGACGACGAGATCGCCGAGAGCTACCTGCTCGACTCCATCCTGACCCTGGTCGACGCCAAGCACGCCGACGGCCAGCTCGATGCGCGTCAGGAGGCTCGGCGCCAGATCGGCTTTGCCGACCAGATCTTCATCAGCAAGAGCGAACTGGTCGACGAGGCCAGCCTGAACGCGCTGACCCACCGCCTCAAGCACATGAACCCGCGTGCCCCGCAGCGCAAGGTGCACTTCGGCGAGGTGCCGATCTCGGAGGTGTTCGACCTGCGCGGCTTCAATCTGAATGCCAAGCTCGAGATCGACCCGGAGTTCCTCAATGCCGGTGAGGCCCATGCCCACCACGATCACAAGCATGACCACGGGCACGCGCACCACGACCACGCCGAGGGCGAGGCCTGCGACCACCCGCACCATCACGCCCACGACGACGACGTCAAGTCCTTCGTGTTTCGCGCTGACAAGGCCTTCAACGCGGCCAAGCTGGAAGACTTCCTCGGCGCCATCGTGCAGGTCTACGGCCCCAAGATGCTGCGTTACAAGGGTGTGCTCTACATGAAGGGCAGCGACAAGAAGGTGATCTTCCAGGGCGTGCACCAGTTGATGGGCAGCGACCTGGGCCCGAAGTGGATGCCGGGGGAAAAGAAGCAGAGCAAGATGGTTTTCATTGGCATTGACCTGCCCAAGGACATCCTGCTGCAAGGCCTGGAGCAGTGCCTGGTTTGAACACCCCGGCACTGTCGAAGGCAGAGTTTTTTGTCGTGGCTACAATCCGCGCGCTGCAAATTCCGGCCTGACGGCGGGCCACGGGCTCGCCAAGCAGGTATAACCGGCAGGAGGAGAGCGAATGAGCAAGTCCACGGCAAAGAGCGCGCTGCCACTGAAGAAGGTGGTGAAGAAAACCGCCGCCGTGGGGAAATCAGCCGGCAAGGCGCCTGCCAAGGTCGCCAAACCGGCGGCCAAGAAGCCGGTCGCCAAGGCGGCCCCGCGGCCGGCCGCCAAAGTCGCCCCCAAGCCGATGTCCAAGGGCCCAGCCAAGCCGGTGGCCAAGGGCCAAAAGCCGGCGCCCAAGACACCTGCCAAGGCAAGCTCGAAGCCAGCGACCAAACTCAGCTCCAAGCCGGCTCCCAAGGCCAAACCGCCGGTCGCTGCCAAAACGGCAGCACCGCCCCCCGCCAAAGCGGCAACCCATGCCGCTCCTGTTGATTCCAAATCCCGCTCGATGCCCTCCAATTCCGCCAAGCCTGTCGCCGCTGTTGCCCCCGTCAAACCGATGAGCCAGGCCCGCACCGCTGCGGCCGCAGGGAAAGCTGCCGCCGTGGCGGCCGCCGCTGCGGCGGCAGCCGCCGCCAGTGCGGCCGCCGCTTCGGCGGCATCGGCCAGCCGCTTTGCCGATCGGTTTGCCCCCCCCAAGCCATTGGCGCGAACGGTCAATGATCATTCGCTCGACGCGCTCAAGCCGGCGGCCAAGGTCGATCCGAAGCTGGCCGGCGCCTGGAAGCAGAAGAGCGGACGTGAGTTGACGGAAGCCGAGCTGCTCGCGATGCCCGAGCGTGAGTACATGAACGAGAAGCAGCTCGACTACTTCCGTGCCTGCCTGGTGAAGTTGAAGGACGACCTGCTCTCCAATGCGGGCGAGACCACGGAGCACCTGCGCGAAGACACGACCATCGTGCCGGACCCGGCAGACCGCGCCACGATTGAAGAAGAGCACGCGCTCGAGCTGCGCACCCGGGACCGGGAGCGCAAGCTTCTCAAGAAGATTTCTCAGTCGCTGGCGCGCATCGATGCGGGCGACTACGGCTACTGCGACGAGACAGGCGAGCCGATTGGACTGGGCCGCCTGTTGGCCCGCCCGACAGCGACGCTTTCGCTCGAGGCTCAGCAGCGCCGCGAGATGAAGCAGAAGATGTTCGGCGATTGAATGTGGACCACCCCCGTTGCGGCTTTGCCGCTCCCCCTCAAGGGGGCCACCCCAGCGGCCGGGCAGAGCCCGTTCCGCGGCGCGTGCTTGGGAACCCTGTGCGCAACGGGTAGGGCTGAATGACAGACCCGCAGAACCCGCCCAAGGACGGCGAGACTTTCTTTCGCAAGGTGGTGCGTTTCGTGGCCAATCCGGCCACGGACTGGGCCGATCTCAATTCGCGCCAGGACGATGGGGGCGCGCTTGACCTGGAGAAATCCGAGCTCAAGGCCATGATCGAGCGCAAGAAGCGCAATGACTTCGTGCGCAAGCGCGAGTTCGACATGTTGCGCAAGGTGCGTCGCGAGGGCTTGTCGCCGGAGCAATTGGCGGCGCTGGGCGGGTCTTCGCGCCTGGACGATTCCGAGTCACGGGCCGGCGACAACGCCGCTCGCTCGGCCGACAGTGGCGTCAAGGCCAAGATCGACGAGATCGAGCAGCAGATGGTGGGTGACAACTTCGCCAGTTCCAGCTCGCGCAAGCCCGTTGGCATGTTCGACGGTCAAACCCAGCAGGTGCCGTTCCGACACACAACGACACGCCCAGCGGTGTTGGCCCGTGAAGGCGCGGCGCCCCTGCCGCCTGCTGCGGCCACAGCCGTGGCGCCAGCGCCGACGTCAGCAGCCCCGACGGCCCCGCCGCGCACCCCGGGCACCGCGATCTCGCTCGGCGGCCTTCAAGGCAGCGCCGGCACGGATTTCGCCAGCCCGTTCAGCGTCGAGGTCAGCGAAGTCGTGCACGACCCCGAGCTCGACGAAGCGGTGATCGCCTTCGCCAACGCTGACTTCGACCAATGTGAGCAATCGCTGACCGCGCTAACGCGGGCCGGCGGTGCGCGCGCCGAGCATGCCGAAACCTGGTTGGTGCTGTTCGACCTGCATCGCGCCACGGGCCAGCAACCCAAGTTCGAAGGCCTGGCGCTCGACTACGCGCAACAGTTCGGCTGGTCGGCGCCGCAGTGGTATTCATTGCCCAAACTGGTGGCCGAATCGGCTCAGCAAGACAAACCGCGCGAGAAACGCAGCGCTGGCGAGATCGGATGGATCTGCCCGCCGGTGCTCGACGTCGATGCGGTCGCCCGCCTGCGCTCCATCACCCTGCAGTTGCCCCTGCCCTGGGTCTTCGATTGGAGCGCCTTGCAATCGGTCGAGCCGCAAGCGGCGAGCCACTTGTCGGAGTTGCTCCGGCAGTGGGCGCCGGAGGCGCTGGACATGCGCTGGCTGTCTGGCGACCGCTTCTTGCTCGCCTTGCAGGACGCCGCACCCACGGGTGTGCGCGACGCCGACCCGGCCTTCTGGGTCTTGCGCCTGGACGCCCTGCGCCTGGCCAACCGGCCCGATCAGTTCGACGAGGCCGCGATCGACTACTGCATGACCTACGAGGTGTCGCCACCGTCGTGGGAGCGCACGCGCTGCCAGGTGCGCATCGGTGGCGCGGGCCTGTCGACCCAGTCGCCGCCGCTGTCGCAGGTGGGCGAGGTGGCGACGACCTTTGTCGAGTCTTCGATCGACGAACACACCGGCGCAGTGACCATGGTTTCCGTCGAGTTGTCGGGCCAGTTGGTCGGCGACATCGGTCCGACCCTGAAACAGCTCGACACCCAGCTGGCGAGCGCGCCGATGGTGACCGTGTCGTGCGCGAAGTTGATCCGCGTCGACTTCATCGCCGCTGGAGATCTGCTGAACTGGGTGCTGGCCAAGCGCGGCGAGAACCGCAGCGTGGCCTTTGCCGAAGCGCATCGCCTGGTGGCGCTGTTTTTCGGTGCGATGGGCATCAACGAGCACGCCAGCGTGCGCGTCAAGAACCTGTAGCGACTGCTAAGTGTTGGCGGGGCGGCTTGAAGGTCATCCCGACGACCCCATGTGGCATACCAGCATGGAATCCAATAACAGCGCTTATCACGGCACCACCATCATCAGCGTGCGCCGCAACGGGGTGGTGGCGATCGGGGGCGACGGCCAGGTCACGCTGGGCAGCATCGTCGTCAAGGGCAGTGCACGCAAGGTGCGCAAGCTGCACCGCGACACTGTGCTGGCTGGCTTTGCCGGCACCACGGCCGACGCCTTCACACTCTTCGAACGCTTCGAGGCCAAGCTCGAGAAGCACCAGGGCCACCTGGTGCGTGCTGCGATCGAGTTGACGCGCGATTGGCGCACCGACCGCGTGTTGCGCCGCCTTGAAGCCATGTTGGCTGTGGCCGATAGAGAGGCTTCGCTGATCATCACCGGCAATGGCGACGTGCTCGAGCCCGAGTTCGGCATCGTCGCCATCGGCTCTGGCGGTGCCTATGCCCAGGCCGCAGCCCGCGCGCTGCTGGCGCACAGCGAACTCGCCGCGCCCGAGATCGTCAAGCGCTCGCTCGAGATTGCTGGCGACATCTGCATCTATACCAACCAGCAGCACACCATCGAAGTCCTGTGACCCACCCCCGTTGCGCCTACGGCGCTCCCCCTCAAGGGGGCACCGCCAGCGGCCCGGCAAAGCCGGATCCGCGGCGGTCGCTTGGGAAGGTCGCTGCCCACCAAGAGCCGACATGTCCTCTATGACGCCCAGCGAGATCGTCTCCGAGCTCGACAAGCACATCGTCGGCCAGAACGACGCCAAACGCGCCGTCGCGATCGCCCTGCGCAACCGCTGGCGGCGCCAGCAGGTCGACGAGAAGATGCGCGGCGAGATCACGCCCAAGAACATCCTCATGATCGGACCGACCGGGGTCGGTAAGACGGAGATCGCGCGCCGTCTGGCGCGGCTCGCGGACGCGCCTTTCATCAAGGTCGAGGCCACGAAGTTCACCGAGGTTGGCTATGTCGGCAAGGACGTCGATTCGATCGTGCGCGACCTCATGGAGGTCGCCGTCAAGCAGGAGCGTGAGCGCCAGGTTCGAGGCAAGCGCGCGCTGGCCGAGGACGCTGCGGAAGACCGTGTGCTCGACATCCTGATTCCCCCGGCGCGCACGGCGGTCGGCTTCGGCAACGAGGCCGGGCCCGCCGTCGACAGCACGGCCCGGCAGGTGATGCGCAAGCGCTTGCGCGAAGGCAGCCTGGCCGACAAGGACGTCGAGATCGAGGTCGAGGCGCCGCGCCCGGCCCTCGAGGTGCTGGGCCCACAGGGCATGGAAGACATGGCCGAACAACTGAAGGGCCTGTTCGCGCAGATGGGGGGCTCGCGCAAGAAAGCGCGCAAGCTCAAGATCGGCGAGGCACTCCGGCTCTTGATCGACGAAGAAGCAGCCAAGCTGGTCAACGAAGACGAGATACGCGCCGCCGCCTTGACCCAGGTCGAGGGCAACGGCATCGTCTTCATCGACGAGATCGACAAGGTCACGTCGCGCAACAGCGAGGGCAGCGGCGGCGAAGTCTCGCGCCAAGGCGTGCAGCGCGACCTCCTGCCCCTGGTCGAGGGCACGGCGGTCAGCACCAAGTACGGCATCGTCAAGACCGACCACATCCTGTTCATCGCCAGCGGCGCCTTCCACCTGGCCAAGCCAAGCGACCTGATTCCCGAATTGCAAGGCCGCTTCCCGATCCGTGTCGAGCTCAGCCCACTCAGTGTCGATGACTTCGAAGCCATCCTGACCAGCACCCATGCCAGCCTGGTCAAGCAGTACCAGGCTCTCCTGGCCACCGAAGGCGTTGCGCTGACGATCACCGCCGACGGCATCCGCCGCCTGGCGCAGACCGCGTTCGACGTCAATGAGCGGACCGAGAACATCGGCGCGCGCCGCCTCGCCACCGTCATGGAGCGATTGCTCGACGAGATCAGCTTCGATGCGCCGAACCGCGGCGGCACTGCGGTGAGCATCGACGCGGCGGCGGTCGACGCCAAACTGGCGGCCCTGGCTGGCAACGAGGACCTCTCGCGCTACATCCTGTAGGTTGCCGGTCGCGTCGCATATGCCGCGCCACTCTGACCGTCCAAGCGGCCGCCGCGGATCCGGCTTTGCCGGTCCGCCAGCGGCGCCCCCTTGAGGGGGCGCGGCGCAGCCGCTTCGGGGGTGGTCCTACAACGCCAAGCGGTGCGATTGCAGTGCGAGCAGGCCGTCGAAGATGAGCGAGTCGACCGTCTCGAACGGCAGGTCGGTGATCGGCGCCATCTTCACCGCCGCGCCACCGGTCATCAGCAGCAAGGGTTCCGCGCCGCAGCGTGCGACGAGCTTGCGGTGGATGCGCTCGATCGCACCCGCCAGGGCGTGGGCGCCGCCGCTCATCAGCGCATCGCTGGTGTTGGTCGGGAAGTCGACCACGTCGCCGGTCGGCACGCGCAGTCCGGCCGTGCCTTGTTCGAGGGCGCGCAACATCAAGCCGAAGCCCGGCATGATCAGGCCACCGATGAAGCGGCCTTCGGCGTCCAGTGAGTCGACGGTGACGGCGGTGCCGACCATCACTACCAGTGCCGGTCGGGCGCCGGCACCAGCGGCGCGCGCGCGCTGAAGCACATGCCAACGCGCACCGATCAAGGCCGCCCAGCGGTCGGCGCCCAGGCGTGTCGGGTGGTCGTAGCCGCTGACGACGTTGCCGTCATGGGCTGACGGTACCAACCAGCGCGGGGTCAGGTCCCACAACTCGAGTTGCTCCTCGACCCGCCGGCGCACGGCTTCGCCGGCGACGTTGCACCCCAGGATGCTGCCGGGTGGGGCCAGCGCGCGCCAGTCGCCTTCGCCCAAGGTGTCGATGGTTTCGAGGAACACGGCACCGCTGGCAATCAGTGCGGCGCCGGGCCGGGGCGAGGCGTACTGGGCCCACTTCAGGCGCGTGTTACCGATGACGATGGCCAGGAAAGTCATTGCAACTCCCAGGGTGCCGCGCGCCGCCACGCCAGGCGGCGCGCCTTCTTGGATTCGCCTGGCGCGTTCATGAGGGGCGCGACGGTGTCGGCAGGCTGAGCAGGTGTCGGACGTGGCGCATGGTCTGGGCCGCGATGATCTGCCGCCGCGGCTTGCGCAGGCGCTGCTCCACTTCATCGAGCAGGGCTTCAAGGGCTTCCCGGCTGCTGGCGCGCTTGAGTTTCATCAGCGTCAGGGCCCCGCTCACCGGCGCCTCCTGGCGCACGGCACGCATCAGCAGTTCCTTGGCTTCGGCCAGCGGCCGGTCGGCGCCGGTCCTGGGGTCGTCGTCGAGGTGCGACCAGGTCGAGTCGGCTTGCAAGGATTGTGAGGACGGCAACAAGGAGGATTCGCCCATGGCGGCCACCGTAACTGTTGCGTCGGCCTTGTCGCCATGCGCCCAGGCCACCAGACCGAGCGTCAGCAAGTCGTCCAGGCAGGTCGCCCCGGCGCCGGCTTGCGCCGCGAGGTGGCGGATGTCGTCCTCGCTGCGCCGGCCGTCGACCAGCAACAGCACTGTGCGGTGGCGTTGGGACAGGCGCTTGCCACGCGTGGCCAGTTCGGCGTGGCCCGACGCGGTGCGCTGCGGTTGGGGGCCAGTGCGATGAATCAGCGACATGAGGAGGCGATTGTGCAGAATTCTTCTGCCGTGCCGACCGGCCCGCGGGCAAACCACGAGACCCGACTCCTCACCCTGGGGCCAGCGAGGCAACGATGGCATCATTGCACTTGACGTTTACGTAAACGTCAACCAACCACCGCTGGACGACTGCCATGACCGACCTGTCTGCCGAACACCAAGCCCTGGCCAACTACCGGCCGCGGCACAAAGTGCGCTTCGTCACCGCGGCCAGCCTGTTCGACGGTCACGACGCCGCGATCAACATCATGCGTCGCATCCTGCAGGGCATGGGCGCCGAAGTGATCCACCTGGGTCACAACCGCTCCGTCGAGGAGGTCGTGACAGCCGCTTTGCAGGAAGACGTCCAGGCCATTGCCGTGAGCTCTTACCAGGGGGGCCACGTCGAGTACTTCAAGTACATGGTCGAGTTGCTCCAGGCGCGGGGCGGTGAACGCATCCAGGTGTTCGGCGGCGGCGGGGGCGTCATCGTGCCGGCGGAGATCCGCGAGCTGGCCGACAGCGGCGTGCGCATCTTCAGCCCCGAGGACGGCCAGCGCATGGGCCTGGCCGGAATGATCGGCGAGATGATGATGCGCGCCGACATCGACCTGGCCCTGCACGCACCGAAGTCGCTGGACTCGCTGGCCGGACACGGCCTGGCGGCGTGGCGGGCGCTGGCTCAACTGATCACGGCGCTCGAGAATGGCCGCGCCGACGCAGCTCTGCTGCAGACGCTGCATGAGCGCGCTGCCGCAGCCAAGGTGCCGGTGCTCGGCATCACCGGCACCGGCGGTGCCGGCAAGTCCAGCCTGACCGACGAGTTGATCCGCCGTCTGCGCCTGGACAACGACGACGCGCTGCACATCGCCGTGATCTCGATCGACCCGTCGCGGCGCAAGAGCGGCGGTGCGCTGCTGGGCGACCGCATCCGCATGAACGCGATCGGACCGTGGCAGCTGGACCAAAAGGTCTACATGCGCAGCCTGGCCACGCGCGACTTCGGCTCCGAGATCAGCCAGGCCCTGCCCGATGTGCTGGCCGCGTGCAAGGTGGCCGGCTTCGATCTGATCGTCGTCGAGACCTCGGGCATCGGCCAGGGCGACGCGGCGATCGTGCCGCTCGTGGACATCCCGATGTATGTGATGACGCCCGAGTTCGGTGCCGCGAGCCAGTTAGAGAAGATCGACATGCTCGACTTCGCCGAATTCGTGGCCATCAACAAGTTCGACCGCAAGGGCGCGGCCGACGCGCTGCGTGATGTGGCCAAGCAGGTGCAGCGAAACCGCGAGGCGTGGAAGCAGTCACCGGAGCAGATGCCCGTATTCGGCACCATGGCCAGCCGTTTCAACGACGACGGCGTGACGGCGCTGTACCAGGCGCTCAAGCCACGGTTGGCACAGGCGGGCCTGACGTTGACGAGCGCGACCCAAGGCCGCCTGCCGACGGTGGCCACGCGCCACAGCACCCATCAGGTGCCCATCGTGCCGGGTGCGCGCGTGCGCTACCTGGCCGAAATTTCCGACACCGTGCGCGGCTACAAGCGTCGTGCGCGCGAGCAGGCCGCGCTGGCGCTTGAGATCCAGCAACTGCGCGCGGCGGCGCAGATGCTCACGGCAGGCAAGCCTGACAAGCCGCGCGCAGCCGAAGCCGCGATCAACCTGGCCGAGCAGCGCGAAGCGCAGCTCGATGCAACCGCGAAGAAGCTGCTGGCGATGTGGCCCGACATGCAGAAGGCCTATTCTGGCGACGAGTATGTGGTGAAGATTCGCGACAAGGAAATCCGCACCACGCTCACCCACACCACGCTGTCGGGCAGCAAGATCCGCAAGGTCGCCCTGCCGACGTACGAGTGCCACGGCGAGCTGTTGAAGTGGCTGCTGCTGGACAACGTGCCCGGCAGCTTCCCCTACACCGCCGGTACCTTCGCGTTCAAGCGCGAGGGCGAAGACCCGACACGCATGTTCGCCGGCGAGGGCGATGCCTTTCGCACCAACACGCGCTTCAAGTTGCTGTCCGCAGGCCTGCCTGCCAAGCGGCTCTCGACGGCCTTTGATTCGGTGACGCTGTACGGCCACGACCCCGATCTGCGGCCTGACATCTATGGCAAGGTGGGCAACTCGGGTGTCTCCATCGCCACCCTGGACGACATGAAGGTGCTGTACGGCGGCTTCGACCTGACGCACTCGGCCACGTCGGTCAGCATGACGATCAACGGCCCCGCGCCGACGATCCTGGCGATGTTCATGAACACCGCGATCGACCAGAATCTGGACAAGTTCAAGGCCGACAACGGCCGCGAGCCGACCGACACCGAGGCCGCCAAGATCCGTGAGTGGGTCCTAGCCAATGTGCGCGGCACCGTGCAGGCCGACATCCTGAAAGAAGACCAGGGCCAGAACACCTGCATCTTCTCGACCGAGTTCTCGTTGAAAGTGATGGGCGACATCGCCGAGTACTTCGTGCACCACGACGTGCGCAACTTCTACTCGGTGAGCATCTCGGGCTATCACATCGCCGAAGCCGGCGCCAACCCGATCAGTCAGCTGGCCTTCACGCTGTCCAACGGCTTCACCTTCGTCGAGGCCTATCTCGCGCGCGGTATGCACATCGACGACTTCGCGCCCAACCTGTCCTTCTTCTTCTCCAACGGCATGGACCCGGAATACAACGTGATGGGCCGCGTGGCGCGCCGCATCTGGGCCACGGCGATGCGCGACCGCTACGGCGCCAACGAGCGCAGCCAGAAGTTGAAGTACCACGTCCAGACCTCGGGCCGCTCGCTGCACGCCCAGGAGATCCAGTTCAACGACATCCGCACCACCTTGCAGGCGCTGATTGCCGTCTACGACAACTGCAATTCACTGCACACCAACGCCTACGACGAGGCCATCACGACGCCGACGGAAGAGAGCGTGCGCCGCGCCATGGCGATCCAGCTCATCATCAACCGCGAGTGGGGCCTGGCCAAGAACGAGAACCCGGGCCAGGGCAGCTTCATCATCGATGAGCTGACGGAGTTGGTCGAAGAAGCCGTCTTGCAAGAGTTCGAGAAGATCGCCGAGCGCGGCGGCGTGCTCGGCGCGATGGAAACCGGCTACCAGCGCGGCAAGATCCAGGAAGAGTCGATGCACTACGAGATGCAGAAGCACACCGGCGAGTACCCCATCGTCGGCGTCAACACCTTCCGTAACCCGCATGGCGATGCGGCGCCGGAGCAGATCGAGCTGGCGCGCTCGACTGACGAGGAGAAGCAGTCGCAGCTGTCAAGGCTGCAGGACTTTCAGGGCCGCCACCAGCGCGAAGCGTCGGCCATGCTGCTTCGCCTTCAGCAAGCCGTGATCGAGAACAGGAACGTGTTCGAGGTGCTGATGGACGCGGTGCGCGTCTGCAGCCTGGGCCAGATCACCAGCGCACTGTTCGAGGTCGGCGGTCAGTACCGGCGCAGCATGTGAGCTGGCGCGCGCAGGCGCGCCTCAGGCCGACTTGCCGAGCAGCGTGAAGTGCTCCACCTGGGGCGGCTGCGCGAAGAAAGGCCCGACGATGGCGCGCCACTGCGGGAACAGCGGCCCCTGGCGAAAGCCGACCATGTGGTCGTCCAGGCTGTCCCAGAAAATCAGCAGCAGATAGCGCTCGGGGCTCTCGATGCTGTGGTTGACCTTCCAGCCGCGGTAGCCCGCGGCCTGCGAGATGACGGTGGCCACGCCGCGTTGAATCGCTTCTTCGAACGCAGCCTGCTGCCCGGCGGCAATGCGGATATCGGCAATTTCGAGTATCAAGAGGCTCTCCTACCTGCGTGGTGTGTTGCCAAGCGGCCGCCGCGGATCCGGCTCCGCCGGTCCGCCAGCGGGCCTTGCAGGCCGCATGGCCGCGAGACGCGGCCATCCCTCGGCTCGTCCAAGCCGACGCAGGTCGGCTTGGAGCCGCGGGCCTCGGCCCCCTTGAGGGGGAGCGGCGAAGCCGCTGCGGGGGTGGTCACATCTTGCAGCCGCGGCCGGGATCGGCCAGGGCCTTGACGGCGATGCCTTTGACCTCGTTGTTCTTGCCGACCGCCTCGCGCAGGAACATGTCCTGCACCGGGTTGTGCGAGGCCGACAGAGTGAACTTGCCGCGCGGGCTGTCGACCGTGGTCTTGCGCATCGCCGCGATCATGCCGTCGCGTTTGCCGAAGTCGCCCTTCACAGCCACCAGGCCGGCCCCAAGCAACTGCGCTGCGTCGTAGCCCTGCACCGCATAGACATCGGCATTGGCCTTGAAAGTCAGCGCGAAGTTCTTGCGAAAGGCATTGTTGCGTGGCGTGTCGAGGTTGTCGGCATAGTGCAGTGCGGTCTGAAGGCCCTGCGCCGATGGGCCCTGGGCCTCCAGCGTGCCGTCGGTCAGGAAGCCGGAGCCAAGTAGCGGGATGCCCTTCTTCAGACCGGCCGCGTCGTAGTCCTTGACGAACTTCACCGCACCGCCGCCAGCGAAGAAGGCGAACACGACATCGGGCTTCTGCGCTGCAATCTCGGTCAGCAGGGCCTGGAACTCGACGTTCGGGAAAGGCAGATTCAGGTCCTTGATGACTTTGCCACCGCCCTTCTCGAAGGCCTCGGTGAAGCCCTTGACTGTCTCGGCACCGGCAGCGTAGTTCCAGGTGATGGTCATCGCCCGTTTGTAGCCCTTGCCGGCGGCAACCACGCCGGTGGCGAAGCCCGGCTGCCAGTTCGAGAACGAGCTGCGGAAAATGTGTGGCGCGCACATCGCGCCGGTGATGGCGTCGGCCCCGGCGTTGGGCACGATCAGCATGGTGTTGCTCTCCTTGGCCGCGCGGGCCATGGCCAGGGCCACGCCCGAGTGCACCGTGCCGACGATGACATCGACGTTGTCGCGCTTGATCAGCTTGTTGACGTTGTCGGTGGCTTTGGACGGGTCGCTTTCGTCATCCACCCGAAAGTACTGGATCTCACGCCCACCGAGCTTGCCGCCCTGCTCCTGCACATAGAGGCGAAAGCCGCGCTCGATCATGTCACCCAGGGCGGCGAAAGTGCCCGTGGCCGGCAGCATCAGGCCGACCTTCAGCGGGGGTGCGGCTTGCGCATGGGCGCCCACATGGGCGGCAAAGGTGGCGGCGGCACAGACCGAGGTCAGGGCAACGCGAAAAGCGTGTCGCATGGGTTGGGCTCCCTCAAGTGCAAGTTGTGAACTCCAAAGAGGATGCCTTGCACGGGGCCCTGCCCGCAACGGGGTTATCGCGGGGAGTGGACGAATCAGAGCAGCTGTCGGAGCCTGGCCTGCGCCTCGCGCAGCGGCGCCAGGCCGCTGGCCACGAGGTCGTCGATCGACATCCGCGAGGCATGCACCGTGAGGTTGAGGGCCGCCACGGTGTCGCCGCGCCAGTTGCTCAGTGGCACCGCCAGCGTGCGCATGCCCAGCTCAAGTTCTTGATCGACGGTGGCGTAGCCGCGTTCGCGGGTGCGCTGCAGTTCGGCGCGCAGCCGCTCAGGCCGCGTGATCGTGTGCGCCGTCAGGGCGCGCAGGGTCTGCTGCGCCACCCAGGCGTCGGCGTGCTCGCTCGGCATGGCGGCGACAAGGACGCGGCCGTTGGCGGTGCAGTAGGCAGGCACGCGGATGCCCGGTTGCAGCGTGGCCGAGACGTTTCTGCCGGCGCTGGTGGCTGCGATGCAGATTACATCTGCGTCATCGAGGACGCTGGCGGCGGACGCTTCCTTCAGCATGTTTGCCAACTCGGTCAGCGCCGGCTGCAACACGCGGGGCAGGCGCGCCGAATGCAGGTAGCTCTGCGCCAGGCGCAGGACCCGGGGCGCCAGGGCGAACATCTTGCGCTCCTGGTGCACGAAGCCCAGGTGGGTGAGGGTCAGCAGATAGCGCCGTGCCGCGGCGCGTGTCAGGCCGGTTCGTGTGGCCACTTCGCTGATCGTCAGGCGAGGCCGCTCCTGATCGAAGGCCTCGATCACGGCCAGCCCTTTCTCCAAACCCGCAACCAAGTCGCGCTGCAAGGGCTCACGCAAACTCAGCCCGGGCGGGGTTGGCTCGGCAGCGCTGTTTGGCGGCTCAAGGAAGCTGTCCATGGTCTTGTGTCCTGCCCTCAAACGCGCTCGAGGATGAGCGCAATCCCTTGGCCGACGCCAATGCACATCGTGCACAGCGCGTAGCGGCCGCCGCTGGCATGCAACTGGTTGACCGCCGTCGTCGCCAGCCGGGCGCCGCTGGCCCCCAGCGGGTGACCGAGTGCAATCGCGCCGCCATTCGGGTTGACGCGGGCGTCGTCGTCGGCCAGGCCCAGATCGCGCAGCACTGCCAGGCCCTGGGCGGCAAAGGCCTCGTTGAGCTCGATCACGTCCATCTGGGCCAGGGTCAGCCCGCTCAGCGCGAGCACCTTGCGCGAGGCCGGTGCCGGTCCGATGCCCATCACGCGCGGCGTCACGCCAGCCACCGCCATGCCCACCACGCGGGCCCGCGGGGTCAGGCCGTGCTGGGCCGCAGCGGCTTCGCTGGCCAGCAACAGCGCGCAGGCGCCGTCGTTGACGCCCGAGGCATTGCCGGCGGTGACGGTGCCGTCGGGCCGGACGATGCCCTTGAGCTTGGCCAAGGCTTCGAGCGAGGTCTCGCGCGGATGCTCGTCGCGGGCCACGACGACGGCGTCGCCCCTCCTTTGCGGGAGGGTGACGGGCACGATCTCCGCGTCGAAGAAGCCGCGCTGCTGGGCCGCCACGGCCTTCATCTGAGAGGCCAGCGCCATGCGGTCTTGCGCCGCGCGCTCGATCTTGAACTCGGTGGCCACGTTCTCGGCGGTCTCGGGCATCGAGTCGACACCGTAGAGCGCCTTCATGGCCGGGTTGACGAAGCGCCAGCCGATGGTGGTGTCATAGACCGCGTTGGTCCGTGAGAACGCGCTTTCCGCCTTGGGCATCACGAACGGGGCGCGGCTCATGCTCTCGACCCCGCCGGCAATCATCATTGCTGCTTCCCCCGACTTGATGGCGCGTGCCGCCGTACCGACGGCGTCCAGCCCCGAGCCGCACAGGCGGTTAAGCGTCGCGCCGGGCACGGCCAGGGGCAGCCCGGCCAGCAGCGCGCTCATGCGGGCGACGTTGCGGTTGTCTTCGCCGGCCTGGTTGGCGCACCCGAAGATCACATCACTGAGCGCCTGCCAGTCAGCCCGGGGATGGCGCTCCATCAAGGCGCGCAGCGGGACCGCGCCGAGATCGTCGGCGCGCACCGATGACAGCGCACCGCCGTACCGGCCAAAGGGGGTGCGAACGGCGTCGCAGATGTAGGCGTGGTGCATGCGGGCTTCAAGTCTCGAGGGCTACGTCGGTCAGGCGTTGCAGGTCGTCCAGGCTCAGACCGTCGGCCTTTTCGATCAGGCGCAGGCCGGTGAGCGTGACCTCGATGACCGCCAGATCGGTGTAGATGCGGCTGACGCAGCCGATGCCCGTCAGCGGGTAGCTGCAGGTGTGAACGATCTTGCTCTGGCCCGCCTTGGTGCTGTGCTCCATCATGACGAAGGTTTTCTTCGCGCCGATGGCCAGGTCCATCGCCCCGCCGACGGCCGGGATCGCGTCGGGCGCGCCGGTGTGCCAGTTGGCCAGGTCTCCGCGGGCGGAGACCTGGAAGGCGCCGAGAACGCAGATGTCGAGGTGTCCGCCGCGCATCATGGCGAAACTGTCGGCATGGTGGAAGAAAGCGCCACCGCGCAGCAGAGTGACAGGCTGCTTGCCGGCGTTGATCAGGTCGTAGTCCTCTGCGCCTTGCGCCGGTGACGGCCCGATGCCGATGACGCCGTTCTCACTGTGCAAGATCACTTCGCGGTCGGCTGGGATGTGATTGGCCACCAGCGTCGGCAGTCCGATGCCGAGATTCACGATGGCGCCGTCGTGGATGTCGCGCGCCACGCGCTGCGCGATCTCGTCGCGGGTCCAGCGACGGGTGCTCATGCAGCCTGCCTGAAGCCGCCAGCCGCGGTGGTGGCGCGCGCGACCTCGACGACCCGCTGGACGAACAGTCCCGGGGTCACGATGGCTTCTGGATCGAGCTCGCCGAGCGCGACGGCTTCGTGCACCGTGGCCACCGTCACCTTGGCTGCCATGGCCATGATCGGGCCGAAGTTGCGTGCCGTCATGCGGTAGGTCAGGTTGCCCCAGCGGTCGCCGCGCTCGGCCTTGATCAAGGCGAAGTCGGCGGGAATCGGGGCCTCCAGCACATGCATCTTGCCGTTGATCTCGCGGGTTTCCTTGCCCCTGGCCAGATCGGTGCCATAGCCGGTGGGTGTGAAGAAGCCGCCGATGCCGGCGCCGGCTGCACGGATGCGCTCGGCCAGGTTGCCCTGCGGCACCAGTTCCAGCTCGATTTTGCCGGCGCGGTAGAGCGCGTCGAAGTGGTGGCTGTCGGCTTGGCGCGGGAAGGAACAGATGATCTTGCGCACGCGCCCGGCGGCCAGCAGGGCCGCCAACCCCGTGTCCCCGTTCCCGGCGTTGTTGTTGACGATGGTCAGCTCGCGGCTGCCGCGCTCGATCAGCGCGTCAATCAACTCACCCGGCAGCCCGGCGGTGCCGAAGCCGCCGATCATGACGGTGGCGCCGTCCTGAACATCGGCCAGAGCCGCCGCAGCGGAAGGGAAGAGTTTGTTGATCATGGTCGGCAAAGCGCCAATTGTTCTAATAAAGAACATAACTGCGATTAGTGAACATTCTGGTCAAAAAAGAGCCGGCACGCAAGGCCGGCCCGCGATCTGACCCCATCGCTCTCAGCGGGTTCCTGGCACCTCGGGGGCGTAGACCGCGCCGAAGCGATTGCCCAGGAAGTCAGCCAGCTTGACGTCCTCCTGGCGCAGGAAGCCTTGCTGCGGCAGCTTGCCCTGGGCCAGCAGATCGAGCATGGCGGCCAGGCTCGAGGCGGTGGTGATCTGGATCGCGCTGCGGATCTGGCCGCCGACCATGGCGCTGTAGATCTTGCGCGCGTAGGTCTCTTGCACCAGACGGCCTTCGCGCCAGCCGGCAACCGTCACGAAGATGATGACAACGTCCTGCGTCGTCGTCGGGACCGCGTTCTCCAGGATGTCCTTGAGCACGTCGCGGCGATCGCGCAGGCGCAGGTCGTTGAGCAGCGCCTTCATGATCGCGGCGTGTCCGGGGTAGCGGATGGTGCGGTAGTTCAGGGTGCGCACCTTGCCGTCGAGCGTCTCGCACAGGGTGCCCAGGCCGCCCGAGGTGTTGAAGGCCTCGTAGAGCACGCCATCGAGCGCGAACTCCTCGCGCTCCTCGAGCGCCTGGACTTCGGTGCGGCGTCCGTCGACGATGGCCTCGCAGGGCTCGCAATACTCATTGATGACGCCGTCGGTGCTCCAGGTCAGGTTGTAGTTCAGGGCGTTGCTCGGGTACGCGGGCAGGGCGCCGACGCGCAGTCGCACCGTGTCCAGGCGCTCGAAGCGCGAGGCCAGATCGGCGGCGACGATGGAGATGAAGCCGGGTGCCAGCCCGCACTGTGGAATCAGGGCGCTGCGCGCGCCCTCAGCGAGCGCGCGGATGGCACGCGTACTGGCCACGTCCTCAGTCAGGTCGAGGTAGTGCACGCCGGCGGCGCGAGCTGCTTCGGCCACGCGCTGCGTGAAGTGGAACGGCGCAGCGCTGAGCACGGCGAAACGGCCCGCCAAGGCGGACTTCAGCGCGCCCGCGTCGGCCACGTCCAGGTTCAATTGGCGCACCCGAGAACCGGGCAGGGCCGTCGCGGTCAGTGACTGCAGCGCCGCCGCATCGCGGTCTGCCAGGGTCACGTCGTAGTCGCTGGTGCCGGCGAGCAAGTCGGCCACCACCTGGCCGATCTTGCCGGCACCGATTACGAGGATGTTCTTCAGGGTCATGGGCACTCCTTGTCGAGATGGCATGTTGCCTCGGATGGCGGCACATTGAATCAACAAGTACGACGAAACGCCGACACATAAACGGCGGATTGCCAATAGAATTCGGCTGAATGACTGCCTCCTCGCTCGACGACACCGACCGTGCGCTGCTGGCACTGCTGCGCAACAACGCCCGCGCCAGCACCGCAGAATTGGCGCGCACGCTCGGCCTGGCCCGCACCACGGTGCAAAGTCGGTTGGCCCGGCTCGAGCAGTCGCGCACCATCGTCGGCTACACGGTGGTCGTGCCGGACGAAGCCGAGGCGGCGCTGGTGCGCGCCCATGTCTTGATCACGGCGCGCCCCAAGCAAGGCGCGGCCATCGAGTCCGCCCTGCGCCGCATTCCTGAAGTGCGGACGCTGCACTCCGTCAGCGGGCCCTTCGATCTGATCGCCGTGCTGGCCGCCCCCTCGATCGGGGCGCTCGACCAGCTGATCGACCGCATCGGTGCGCTCGAGGGGGTCGAGCGCACCACGTCCGCGATTGTGCTTTCCACACGCATCGCACGCTGAGCCTGCCGCGCCGCGGGTTCGATGGGTCAAGTTCCAGGCGCCTTGGTCGAAAGGGACGGGACGCCCCGGAACCTCGCGAACAAGACCAGTGAACCCTGCGCCCACGATAGCCACCGCCGACTTGCGCGTCGGCATGTTCATTCACCTCGACCTGGGGTGGATGTCGCACCCATTCGCCCTGTCGAGCTTTCGCATCGCCGACGCGGGCCAGATCGCGACGATTCGCTCGCTTGGGCTGGCGCGCGTGCGCTGGAGCCCGGAGAAGAGTGACAGTGACGCGGCAGTGGCGTCGGCCGCCCCGCAAGATGCCGCGTCGGCACCGGCCCCTGCCGCCGAGGCCAAGCGGAGCTCGGTGCCGCGCCCCATGCCGCTCGAGCGCGACGCGCGGCGCGAAGCACTCGCCGCGCGCCAGCGCGCGGTCGAGCTGTGCCAGCGCCAGTATGTTGAGGCCGCGCAGGGCTGGCGCCAGTCCGTCGACCTGGTGCGCGACGACCCCCTGGCCGCAGGACAGCGCATGGGCGCGCTGAGTCGCGCCCTGGTTGACAAGATGCTCTCATCGCGCGAGATCAGCATCCGCGTCCTGGCGGAAACCGCGGGTGACCGCGCCAGCCACTCGCTCAATGTCAGCGTCGTCGCGCTGCTGTTGGGGAAGACCTGCGGTCTGGCTGAGACCGATCTGCACGACCTCGGCGTCGGTGCCCTCAGCCATGATGTCGGAAAGCTCGAACTGCCGCATCGCCTGCACCGCGCCGACCCTGATTTCACGAAGGCCGAAATGGCCTTGTACCGCGACCATGTCGCCCACGGCATCGCGCACGGCAAACGCATGGGCTTGACGCCTGGCGCGCTGCTGGTCATCGCCCAGCACCACGAGCACTGCGACGCCAGTGGGTTTCCGCAAGGCCTGGATGTCAATCGGCTGAGCGTCGCCGCGCGCCTGACGGCCTTGGCCAACCGCTATGACAACCTCTGCCATCCGGCGCATGTGGCCCGCGCCCTGACACCGCATGAAGCACTGTCCAAACTGTTCACCCAAGGCAAGGGCCACTTCGATCCCAGCTTCCTGACCAGCTTTGTGCGCATGATGGGTGTCTACCCCCCTGGCTCGGTCGTGCAGCTCACCGACGACCGCTTCGCCATCGTCGATAGCGTCAACTCTTCGCGTCCGCTCAAGCCGCGGGTGCTGGTTCATGACCCGAAAGTTTCACGTGAGACCGCCTCGTGGCTCGATCTGGAGAGTGAGCCCACCTTGGGTATTCGTCGCAGCCTGCCAGCGACTCAGCTTCCGCATGCGGCGCAGGACGTCTTGCGGCCTCCCGCACGCATGGCCTGGTTCTTCGAGGCCACCGGTGAAGACGGCGGGCAGACCGATACCGACGGAGCCGAAACAAGGCACTGAAGGCTGGGCCTTGCCCTGAAGCCAGACGGCTGAGCCACCGCAACGCGGTTTGAGCCCGGGCTTGTTCTCAACGTCTGCCTGTCCCGAGAGTTCGCGGTTGAGCATGCTCGCCCGCATCGTCGAAGCCAAGATCGCTGCGCAGGCGCCAGGCGGGTTGTCGGTGCTGCTGCCTGGCCGGCCGCGGCTGGGTCCCGCCGACGCGAGCGTCCGCATCGAACTGGTAGATTGGACTGCGCTGCCCCATCTGGCGGCAGGTCATGGCCGGAGCACAATCGGCCTATCCGTTCAAACGCGACGACATCTACCCCGCAACTGAGATGCTCTACAAGTTCAAGTCCAAGGCCGCTGGCGACGTGATCATGCTGGCTGCCAATGGCGATCAGGTATTGCGCCTCGCGGGCCGGGAGCCGGCGCCGCGAGGGATCTTCGAGGTCGATGCCATGCCGGCGGTCGTCACTTCGCTGGTGGAAGCCGTGGCGGCAGATGAGGCCAAGCGCCAGACCCAGGCCGCAGTCGACACGGACGAGACACCTGGCGAAGGGCGCCGCGACGCCATCGCCTTGAGGCAGCGGGTCTGGCCGCTGGTGGAGATGCTGCGCCGCTGCCATGCGGCCGGCGAAGTCATTGTGTGGGGCGCATGAGCATGAAACTCTGGAGTGACAGCTGGGCCAACGGCGACCGCATTGCCGAGCGTTACGCCGCGGGCCGGCTCGAGGCCGCTGGCGGCGTGGGCTTCGCCGACAACTGCAACCCGCACCTGGCCTGGACCGACCTGCCCCCAGGCACGCGCTCGCTGGTGCTGATCTGCCACGACTTCGATGTGCCGAGCCGGGGAGACGATGTCAACCAGCCCGACCGCGAGATTCCCAGCGATCTGCCACGCGTTGACTTCTTCCACTGGGTGCTGGTCGATCTGCCACCGACCCTGGTCCAGATTGCCGCGGGCGAGTACAGCCGCGGTTTCACGCCGCACGGCAAGCCCGGTCCGATGGCCGCTCACGGCACTCGCCAGGGCCTCAACGACTACACCGGCTGGTTTGCCACCGACCCCGACATGGCGGGCAGCTACTTTGGCTACGACGGCCCCTTCCCGCCGTTCAATGACTCGCTGGTGCACCACTACGTCTTTACGCTCTATGCCACGCCCCTGGCGCGACTGCCGCTGGAAGGCGCGTTCACCGGGGCGCAGGTTCGCGCCGCCCTGGCCGGGCAAGTGCTTGATGCAGCCACCCACTCGGGCACCTACACCCTGAACCGCCGGTTGCTGGAGTGATCGAGGCGGCCACCCGCATCATCGCCATTCGCCACGGCGAGACCGACTGGAATGCCGCCACGCGCATCCAGGGTCAGCTTGACATCGGTTTGAACCGGCTGGGCCATTGGCAAGCCCAGCGATTGGCCGACGCGCTGGCTGACGAGGCACTCGATGCCGTCTACGCCAGCGACCTAGCGCGGGCCCGCGACACCGCTCACCCCCTGGCCCGGCGCAGCGGCCTGGCAGTTCAAACCGACGCGGGCCTGCGCGAGCGCGGCTTCGGTGTCTTCGAGGGCCTGACTTTCGACGAGATCGAGCAGCGCTATCCAGAGTCGGCCCGCCGCTGGCGCCAGCGCGATGCCAGCTTTGGTCCCGAAGGGGGGGAGACCTTGACTTCGTTCTACCAACGCGCCGTTGCGTCCGTGACCGCCGTGGCCGCGCGCCACCGTGGCCAGCACATTGCTGTCGTGGCCCATGGCGGCGTGCTCGATGCCCTGTACCGTGCAGCGACGAGAGTGGCGCTCGACGCGCCGCGCACATGGCATGTCGGCAATGCCAGCATCAACCGCCTGCTCGCCAGCGACGCGGGCCTGACCCTGGTGGGTTGGGCCGACAGCGCCCACCTTGACGCCGCGGCGTCGGACGCGCAAGGAGCATTCACCGCATGAACGACGGCGCACTCGTCGGCCGGGCGCTGCAAGCGATCGACACGCCAGCGCTGGTGGTGGCCCTCGACGCGATGGCGCGCAACATCGAGCGCATGGCCAGCTACGCGCGAGACCACGGGCTGCGCCTGCGGCCGCACGCCAAGACACACAAGAGTGCCTGGATCGCGGCACAGCAAGTCGCGGCGGGCGCTGTCGGCGTGTGTGTACAGAAGACCAGTGAGGCCGAGGCCTTGGTGGCGGCTGGCGTGGCCGATATCTATGTCACGAACCAGGTGATCGATGACGCCAAGCTGGCCCGCCTGGCGATATTGGCGCAGCGTTGCACCCTGGCCGTGGCGGTGGACAGCGCCCTGGGCATACAGCGCCTGGCTGCTGCCGTGAAGCACGCAGGCTGCTCGCTGGATGTCTTCATCGAGATCGATGTCGGCCACGGCCGTTGCGGTGCGCCGGCATCGCAGGCGGGCGTGTTGGCACGGCAAGTCCTGGCCTCAGGTCTTCACTTTGCCGGTTTGCAGGCTTACCACGGGCGTGCCCAGCATGTACGCGACCCGGCCGAACGCGCGGCGGTGATCGCGCACGCTGCCACCAGCGTGAGGGAGGCTCTCGCGGCGCTGGCGCAGGCCGAGGTGGCGTGCCCGCTGGTGACCGGTGCGGGAACTGGCAGCTTTGTGTTGGAGTCGGCCAGCGGGCTGTGGGGCGAATTGCAGGCGGGCTCCTACGTCTTCATGGACCGCGACTACGCCGACAACGCCCCTCTCGCGCAGGCGCCCGTTTTCGAGCATGCCTTGTTCGTGAAGAGTCAGGTGATCAGCCGGGCCGAGGACCACGCGGTCATCGACGCCGGGCACAAGTGCCATGCCATCGACAGCGGACTGCCTGTCGTCTGGGGGCGCAGCGACCTGACGTACGTCAACGGGGGCGACGAGCATGGCGTGCTGCGCCGACGAGAGGCCGCGGCGCGGCTGCCGGAACTCGGCGACACGGTCTGGTTGGTTCCTGGCCACTGCGATCCGACGGTCAACTTGCACGACAGCCTGGTGGGCGTGCGGGGCGGCCTGGCCCACGGCACCGTCGAGCGCCTGATTACGGTCGACGCGCGAGGCTGTTTGACCTGAGCGATCAGAACAACTCGCCGGCGCCGGCCTTGGGGGCCACACCAAGGTGCCGGTAGGCGGCCAGCGTGGCGATGCGCCCGCGCGGGGTGCGCTGCAGAAAGCCCTGCTGGATCAAATAGGGCTCGATCACGTCTTCGATCGTGCCGGCCTCCTCGCCGATGGCGGCAGCAACGTTCTCCAGGCCGACCGGGCCGCCGTCGAACCGGTGCACCACCGCCTCGAGCAGCTTGCGGTCCATCACATCGAAGCCCAGGGGGTCGACGTCGAGCATGACCAGGGCGGCTTCGGCCACGGCCCGGTCGATGCGGCCGTTGGCCTTGACATCGGCGTAGTCGCGCACGCGGCGCAGCAGGCGGTTGGCGATGCGCGGCGTGCCACGGGCGCGGCGCGCGATTTCGAGCGTGCCCGCGGGATCGATCGGCACCGTCAGCAGGCCGGCCGAGCGGTGCACGATGCGCGCCAGCTCCTCCGCGGTGTAGAACTCCAGCCTGGCGACGATGCCGAAGCGGTCGCGCAGCGGATTGGTCAGCATGCCGGCGCGGGTCGTGGCGCCGACCAGGGAGAAGGGTTGCAGATCGAGCTTGATCGAGCGCGCCGCCGGGCCTTCGCCGATCAGGATGTCGATCTTGTAGTCCTCCAGCGCCGGATACAGGATTTCTTCGACGACCGGCGAGAGCCGATGGATCTCGTCGATGAAGAGCACGTCGTTGTGCTCGAGGCTGGTCAGGATGGCCGCCAAGTCCTTGGGCTTTTCCAGCACCGGGCCGGAGGTCTGGCGCAGGTTGACGCCGAGTTCGGCGGCGATGATGTGCGACAGCGTGGTCTTGCCCAGGCCCGGGGGGCCGAACAGCAGCACATGGTCCAGGGCCTCGCCGCGCATCTTGGCTGCGCCAATGAAGATCTCGAGCTGCTCGCGCGCCTTGAGCTGGCCGATGTATTCGGCCATCGCCTTGGGCCGCAGCGCCCGCTCGACAGCTTCTTCGTTGGCCGACACCGGTTCGGCGCTGACCATGCGCCGCGGCACGCTGCCGCTGCCGCCGAGGTCGTCAGTCTGGATGCTCATGGGGCCATTATCGAACGGCTACCATGGTCTCCCCAGATCTGGAAACCCAGGACCATGAAGAAGCTTGTCGTTGCCACGCTTTGCGTATTCACGTGGATCTCACCAGCGATGGCGCAGATCAAGGTTGAAGGCGCCTGGGCGCGACCGACGGTGGCCGGTCAGCAGGGCGGTGGTGGCTTCATGACCCTGCACAGCGAGCGCGCAGACCGATTGCTGGGCGGCACCACGCCCCTGGCCGACCGTTTCGAGCTGCACACCATGTCCATGCAGGGCGATGTGATGCAGATGCGTCAGGTCGAGGCGATCGCCTTGCCGGCAGGCCAGAAAGTCGAGCTCAAGCCGGGCGGCTTGCACGTGATGTTCATCGGCTTGAAACAGCCGCTCACGCTGGGCAGCAAGGTGCCTGTCACTCTGCGCTTCGAGCGTGCGGGCGAAGTCAAGGTCGAGATGACGGTGATGTCACGTCCCGCCGCGCCCGCGGAACACAAGCACTGACGCCGCTCAGCGCGAGAGCGTCTTGAGCGCCTGCTTGATGCCGTCGGAAACGCCGACATCGGGCGGCAGCGCCTTCAATGCCAAGGCCGCATCGCGGTCGTTGTAGCCCAGGGCCACCAAGGCCTGCACGATGTCGGCTTGCGCGTCGCTGGTCAGGCTGGGCGGCGCGCCGAGATCGGGCCCGAGCTTGCCCTTGAGTTCGAGCAGCAGGCGTTCGGCTGTCTTCTTGCCGATGCCGGGTACCTTGACCAGGCGCCCCGGCGTCTGCGCCGAGATGGCCTGCGCCAGCTCGGCCACCGACAGCCCCGACAGGATAGACAAGGCGGTGCGCGGGCCCACGCCGCTGATCTTGATCAGGAGGCGAAAGGTGCTGCGCTCGTCGGCGCTGAGAAAGCCGAACAACTGCTGGGCGTCTTCCCTGACCACGAAATGGGTCAGCAGGCTGACGCGTTCACCCAGCCCCGGCAGGTTGTAGAAGGTGCTCATCGGCACGTCGAGCTCGTAGGCAACGCCGCCGACATCCACCAGCACTTGCGGCGGTGACTTCGTCGCCAGCGTGCCGGTCAAGCGTCCGATCATCGACGGAACAAACCGAGGCGCTGGGCTTCCAGGGCCGCCTCGGCGCGCGAGCTGACGTTGAGCTTGCGGTAGATCTGCTTGACGTAGTCGGCAATGGTGTGCCGCGACAGGCCGAGTTGCACGCCGATCTCGGGCAGGGTGAAGCCTTTGGCCACCCGCAGCAGCACTTCGCTCTCGCGTTCGGTCAGCGAGACATGCGGCATCAGGTCGGGCTGCGCAGGCTTGGCTTGCGCTGCGAAGTAGGCGATGACGCGGCGCGCGATCGACGGCGACAAGGGCGGTTCGCCCTGGTTCATGCGCTGCAGTTGCTCGGCGATCAATTCGCGCGGCTGCTCCTTGAGGATGTAGCCGAAGGCGCCAGCCTGCAGCGCCGGGAACAAGTGCTCGTCGTCGTCATGGATCGTCACCACCACCGACTGGCACTCGCTCTGGGTTTCGCGCAGCTTCTCGACCACCGCCACCCCCGAGCCATCGGGCAGACCGAGGTCGCACAGAGCCAGATCGAACTTGATCGCCGAAACCAGCTCGAGTGCATCGTGCACGCGGGCGGCTTCCGAGATCTGGCCGTCGGGAAAGACCTGCATCACCAACGTCTTGAGCCAGGCGCGAATCTCGGGCAGGTCTTCGAGGAGCAGGATGGTCTTCATGGCAGAGCTTTCGCAGTGACCAAAAGAGGTCACCTCATGCTAACAGTGGCTCAGGCTGTGGTGGTGTGCCGTTCGAGCGGGATCGTGAGGCGGATCACGGTTCCGTAGCCTGGACCGGACTCCACCAGGCACTGGCCGTGCAATTGCTTGGCACGGTGCTTCATACTGGCCATGCCATGCCCGCGGTCGAGGCGGCCATCGAGCTCGAGCGGGATGCCCTTGCCGTTGTCCTGGATGGCGAGTTGGAAGTCGCCGCTGTCGATCAGGCAGCGGATGGTGCAGCGCGACGCGCCGCTGTGCTTGATGATGTTGTTGACGGCTTCGCGCAGGATGCGCGTGGTCTGCACATAGGCCCGTGCAGACAGGGTCTGCGGCAGGTCTTCGGCCGGTGCTGCCCACTCCCCCTCGATGCCGGTCTGTGACAGGCGGCCAACCACCTCGGCGCGCCAATCACCCAGAGCGTCGATCAACTTGACCGGCTTGCCTGTCAAGCCGCGCACCGACAAGCGCATTTCCTCGAGCGCTTCCCGGGCCAATGTCGAGATGCGTTCGCTCTCGCTGGTGTGAACGATGGTCAGCAGTTTGGCGCCAAGGTCGTCATGGAGGTCGGCAGCGATGCGCTTGCGTTCCTGGCGCGTGACCTGCTCGACACGCTGCTCGGCCATCAGGCCGTAGGTTTTCTCCATGTCTGCACTGGCTTCGCGAACGCGCGCCTCGAGCGCTTGGTGGTTTTCTTCCGCGACACGCAAGTCACGGCTGCTTTGCAGCACGAGGTGCAGGGCCATGCCGATGAACGCCAGTGGCATCACGGCTTGCGGCAGCCACTGCCAAGGGCTGGGGAGCCAGCGTTGCAGGGCGGCCAGTTCAAGGCCAACCATCGCCGCCGCCGCCAGAAGCAGCCCGCACACGACCCAGAAGTCGCGTCGCGGGGCCTGGCGGGTCGACCACAGGCACCATGCCATGGCCGCCAACACCTCCAGGACCAGCAGGCTGTACCAGGAACCCGCAATCATGTGCAGGCGCAGCGGCCCGGCCACCACCAGGCTGAGTGGCACGGCAATGCACTGTGCGTACAGCGCAACCTCGATGGGTCGCGAGCGCCAGCCCGCGTAATGCAGCAGGAACTGCACCGCGGCCAGCGCCATCAGGCCGGGCAGGCAGGCGAGCAGCAATTCGTTGTCATAGTTCGGCAGGGGCAGATTTGGCAGCCACAGCCGGGCGGTGATCACAGCCCAGACCAGTGCCATGGCGCTGAAGTAGCGCCAGTGGCTGTCGCGGCGGCGGGCCGAAGACAGCACGAAAGTCAGCGCGGCGGTGAGCAGCAGCAGGGCCGAGGCCACGGTCGGCAAGGTCACTGCCAGCAGCGTGTCGCGGGCGTGGCGCGCATGCAACTCGCTGTACGGGCCGATCAACGGTGCGGCCAGTCCGCCCGCGCGCTGGCCAGAGGCGACTTGTTGCGTGGCGTAGCCGGCCACGCGCAGGTCGACGCGGTTGCCGCGGTCTTGCAGCAGTGCCACCGGCAAGGTCACCAGCAGGGGGCGCTGGCACTGCAGGGAAATCGGGTCGCGCATGCGCCCCACGGCGTAAAGGCGCTGGCCGTTGACCAGCACTTCGACGTTGCCGCAAACCCGCTCGATGTACAGCGCCAGCGGGCCGGCCGTGGCATTGACGCCGACAGCGTCGAAACGCAGGCGGTACCAGAGCGGCGTGTTCTGCAGCGGTCGCGTGCGTGCCCAATCGTCCGGCAGGGCAAGCACGTGGGCCGCGGTCTCGTCTGGAAAGTTGCCGAACCCGGTGTCCTCAGCGACCAAGGCGTCAGTGAAGCCTGAAGACTGCGACCTGGCTGGCTCGGCAGCCAACAACAATCCGAACAGCAGGGCCAGCATCAGCCACCCGTGCCACCGGCCATCGAAGAGTCTGTTGCGTGCCATCTCGGAGCCGATTGTGCAGGATGGTGCCGACCGGGACGGCGGGCGACAATCGCGCCATTCGTGCGTTCCTGCAGGCCTTTCCATTGATCCTTCGACACGCCTTCATCCCCCTCGACAATGGTCGCCTGGCCCACCTTTGCGGCTCCCTCGACAGCCACTTGCGCGTGATTGAGTCGGCGTTCGGCGTGGCGATTGCGCGGCGCAACGAGTCCTTTCGCGTCGAGGGCAACAAGGCCGCTGCCGAACGCGCCGTGGCGCTGTTGCAGACCCTCTACCAACGCGCCGCCCGGCCGATCGGCGCCGAAGCGCTGCAGTTCGCGCTGGCCGAGTCAGCGGCCGCCAGTTCACCGCGCGATGCACCGGCCTCCAACGACGCCCACGAGACCGACGACGAACTCGACGCCGCCGTGGTGCTGCACACCCGCCGTGCCGACCTCGCGGGCCGCACCCGCAACCAGCGCCAGTACGTGCGCCACATGCTGAGCCACGACATCAGCTTCGGCATCGGTCCGGCCGGTACGGGCAAGACTTTTCTGGCCGTGGCCTGTGCCGTCGACGCCCTCGAGCGCAGTCAGGTTCAACGCATCGTGCTGACCCGGCCGGCGGTCGAGGCCGGTGAGCGGCTCGGCTTCTTGCCGGGCGATCTGGCGCAGAAGGTCGACCCTTACCTGCGCCCGCTCTACGACGCCCTCTACGATCTGATGGGGCTGGACCGCGTGACCAAGGCCTTCGAGAAGGGCCTGATCGAGATCGCACCGCTGGCCTTCATGCGGGGGCGAACGCTGAACCATGCTTTCGTGATCCTCGATGAAGCGCAGAACACCACGGCCGAGCAGATGAAGATGTTCCTCACCCGCATCGGCTTCGGCAGCCGCTGCGTCGTGACCGGTGACGTCAGCCAGATCGATCTGCCGCGCGAGCTCGAGAGCGGCTTGATCCAGGCTGAGCGGGTGCTGCGCCGCGTCGACGGCATTGCCTTCACCCGTTTCACGGCCGCCGATGTCGTGCGCCACCCACTCGTTGCGCGCATCGTCGAAGCCTACGAGCGTGCCGACCGACCCGATCCGCGCGATGGCGATTGAGCGTCCGTCCCTGGCCTTGTCGCTGCAACAGCCCGACGGCCGGCACCGCAAGACATTGGCACGGCACAAGGTCGTGCGCTGGATCCGTGCAGCCCTGTCGGCACCGGCCGAGATCACGCTGCGCGTGGTGGACGAGGCCGAGGGGCGTCGCCTCAACCGCGAGTTCCGCGCGCAGGACCACGCCACCAATGTGCTGACCTTCGACTACCAGCGCGAGCCCGCGGTGGTGGCCGATCTGGTGCTGTGTGCGCCGGTGGTGGCGCGCGAGGCACGCGAACAGGGCAAGACGCTCGAGGCCCACTACGCCCACTTGGTGGTGCACGGGACCTTGCATGCACAGGGCTGGGATCATCAGCGTGCAGCCCCCGCGCGGGCGATGGAGTTGCGCGAGACGGCCGTGCTGGCAGCGATGGGCTTTGCCGATCCTTACCGCCCGTAGCGGATCGGGTGCGTCGCGCTTCAGCTGCGCGTCGAGAGGTAGCGCTTGCGCCAGAAGAACAGACCCAGTGCTGCGCCGATCGCAGCCATTGCTGCGATCGTGACCCAGACACCCGTGGCGCTGTGGATCAGAGGCAGCGAGTCGAAGTTCATGCCAAAGAACCCCGTCACCAGGTTCAGGGGCATGAAGATCGCCGTCAGCACGGTCAGGGTGCGCATGATGTCGTTGGTGCGATGACCGAGGGCCGAGAAATGCATCTGCACGGCGTTCTCAGCCGACTGCTCCAGCCGGCGTACGTGCGATAGCACGCGTTCGATGTGCTCAAGCACATCGCGCGAGCGCACACGCAGCAGTTCGCGGTCGCGCCGCGCTGTCGCGTCGGCCTCATCCGGCCACTCGGCCAGGGCGTCGATCCACTCCTGTATCGCGGACCGTTGGTCTTCGCAGGTGTCCTCCAGCAGGTGCAGCGCATTGCGCGACTCGAGCAGCACGGCCCAGTCCTGAAAGCGGCTCTTGGGGTTGAGCAACTCGCGCTGCAAGTGGCCCAACTGACGCGTCAACAATCGGCGCAGATCGAGGTAGCTGTCGACCATGTAGTTGACCATGCGCAACATCAAGTCGGCGGGGCTGGCGGGCAGGCGGGTGGCCCCGCGCAGCTCATTGTTGCCAGACAGGCCCCCGAGCCTTTGCGCAAAGTGCTCTCGCACAGAGCAATCGGTCGGGTGCACCGTGATCAAGACGTGGTCAAAAACGGCGAATCCGACCGGGCTGGTGTCGATCGCATCGAGTGCCAGGCGCGCCGAGGCCAGCGTGCCGTGTTCGTCGTCGATGAAGAGCTGATCGCTGCCAGCGCTGGCAGCGAGACGCCGGAACACCAGCAGGTCGTACCACGAGGTGTAGTCGTAGTGGCTGGGTAGCTGGTTGTTGATCAGGTCGGAGACGTGCAGGTCGACCAGTGCGCCGCCCTCCCAGCGCTGCAGGTGTTCCTGTACCGAAGGGACCTGAAGTTCGAACTCGCGCCGAGTGAAGCCCAACCAGAGAAAACCACCGGCCGGCAAGGCCTCCGGCAGGCTGTCGATCTCTGTGAAGCGGTCGGTGCCGACGTGGAAGGCGCGCATCGACCGAGCCGGTTCAGGCTTTCAGCAAGCGCGCGGCATCGAGCGCGAAGTAGCTCAGCACGCCGTCGGCGCCGGCGCGCTTGAAGGCCAGCAGCGACTCCATCATCACGGCGTCGTGGTCGAGCCAACCATTGGCCGCAGCGGCCTTGATCATGGCGTACTCGCCACTGACCTGGTAGGCAAATGTCGGCATGCCGAACTGGTCTTTGACCCTGCGCACGATGTCGAGGTACGGCATGCCGGGCTTGACCATCACCATGTCGGCCCCTTCGGCGATGTCCAGCGCCACTTCGCGCAGCGCCTCGTCGCTGTTGGCCGGGTCCATCTGGTAGGTCTTCTTGTCACTCTTGCCCAGGTTGGCGGCAGAGCCGACCGCGTCACGGAAGGGGCCGTAGAAGGCGCTCGCGTACTTGGCGCTGTAGGCCATGATTTTGGTGTGGATCGCGCCCTGGGCTTCAAGCGCGGCGCGGATCGCGCCGATGCGGCCGTCCATCATGTCGCTGGGTGCCACGATGTCGACGCCTGCCTGCGCCTGCACCAGCGCCTGCTGCACCAAGACGGCCAGCGTCGCGTCGTTGAGGATGTAGCCACTTTCGTCGATAAGTCCGTCCTGGCCGTGGCTGGTGAACGGGTCCAGCGCGACGTCTGTCATCACGCCCAGTTCCGGGAAGCGGCGCTTGAGCTCGCGCACCGCCCTGGGCACCAGGCCGTCGGGGTTGAGGGCTTCGCCACCATCGGGCGATTTCAGTTGCGGATCAATCACCGGGAACAGGGCCATCACGGGCACCGCCAGGGCCAGGCATTGCTCTGCCATGGTGAAGAGGCGGTCCAGCGACAGGCGCTGCACGCCTGGCATCGAGGCCACGTTCTCCGCGCGCCCCTGGCCCTCGAGCAAGAAGACCGGGTAAATGAGGTCGGTCGGCGTCAGTTGGTTTTCCCGCACGAGGGCGCGGCTGAAGGCATCGCGTCGAAGGCGCCGCGGTCGACTGGTGGGGAACGGCGGCACAGGGGGCTGCAGGGGTGAAGACATGGCTTTGGTGAGCGACCCGGGCGCGGGGCCCGACAGGCGAAGCGCCGGCCCGCCAATTTGTGACAGGGCGGTTACAAACAGCGCGCGCTCTGCTAAAGTTGTTTTTGAATGATAGCCGCAAGGCTGTTGTTCCCTGCTTTTCCTCCCTGAGCAGGTGCCTTAGCGTGATGACAGCGATAAGGCTTTTTCCGCCCCGGCTGCAAGGCCGGGGCTTTTTATTGGCAGCCTGTCTCCGTACGGATAATCGGCGCGCATGAGCAGCAGCTACCTCTGGGTCAAGGCCTTTCACATCGTTTTCGTCGCCAGCTGGTTCGCGGGCATGTTCTATTTACCGCGTTTGTTCGTCAACCTCGCGATGGTGCCGAGTGACAGCCCGGCCGAGCGCGCCCGGTTGCTGCTCATGGCGCGCAAGCTCTACCGTTTCTCCGGGCTGTTGATGGGGCCGGCCCTGGTGCTCGGTTTGGTCCTGTGGCTGGCCTACGGCGTCGGCCGTGGACCGGGCAACGGCTGGCTTTACGCCAAGCTGGGCGTAGTCTTGCTTGGTCTGGGCTACCACGGTACCTGCGGCGCACTGCTGCGCCAGTTCGAGGCCGGGATCAATCGCCACGGCGACCGCTGGTACCGGGTCTTCAACGAGATCTCGGTGCTGTTGTTTGCCGCCGCCGTGGTGCTGGTCGTCGTCAAGCCCTTCTAGCCCATGCGGGCAACAGCGCGGCACCGGAGCACCGCCTGGCCTCTGGCGCTGGCCTTCATCGCGCTGGTGGTCTACGCCAGCCTCTACCCGTTCACAGGCTGGCGCTGGCCGGCAGCGCAGAGTGGTTTAGCGCTGCTGCAGCTGCCATGGCCTCCCTGGCGGGACCGTTTCGACGAAGCCGCCAATCTGATCGGCTATGTACCGCTGGGCGCGCTGTTGTTCGTCGCCGTTGTGCGCAGCGGCGGGCGCGCGACGTGGGGCCTGGTGGCGGCCGTGGGTTGCAGCGCCGCGCTGTCCTATGGCGTCGAGGTGACACAGAGCTTCCTGCCCACCCGCGTGCCGTCCCTCAAGGACTGTGCCTTCAACCTTGCGGGCAGCGCGCTGGGCGCGATGTTGGGGGCACTGATCCTGGCCCTGGGCGGCATCGACCGCTGGCAATCGCTGCGGGAGCGCTGGTTCAACCGACGCAGTGCAGGCGCGTTGTTGCTTTTGCTGCTGTGGCCGATCGGCCTGTTGTTCCCGGCGCCGGTGCCCTTGGGTTTGGGCCAGATTGGCCCGGAACTGCGAGAAGCCGTCGAAGCCTTGCTGGCTGGAACGCCGTGGGCTGTCGACACGGCGGCCTGGTTGGGCCAGGGGGAGGCAGCGACCGGCGCGCTGGCGTTGTCGCGCGTCCACGAATTGCTGGCCACGTCGTTCGGCCTCGCCGCACCGTGTCTGTTGGCGTTCTCGGCGACGCGACGCGGCTGGCATCGGCTGGTGTTGCTGGCAGGCGCCGTGGCCCTCGCCATGGCGGTCACCACCCTTTCGACCGCGCTCAACTTCGGGCCCGAGCACGCCCTGGCCTGGTGGACGGCGACCACTTGGCGCGCGCTCGTGCTGGGGGCCGTTCTGGCTGGTGCCGCGATCGCCGCGGGGCCCAGGCTGGCAGCCAGTCTGGGCCTGGCACTGTCGACGGCGCTGGTTGTGCTGGTGGCGCAGGCCCCAACGGACCCCTATTACGCGGCCAGCCTTCAAGGTTGGGAGCAGGGCCGTTTCATTCGCTTTCATGGCCTGGCGCAGTGGGTCGGCTGGCTGTGGCCGTATGCCGCGATCGTTTGGCTGTTGACGCGTCTCTCGCGCCGAGCCGACGACTGAGCCAACTGCGCGCGCCACCTACAATCGCGGCATGAGTTCGAGCTACTACCAGCGTCATATTTTCTTCTGCCTCAACCAGCGCGACAACGGCAATGCGTGTTGTGCTGAACATGAGGCGCAAGCGGGCTTCGACCGCTGCAAGTCACGCGTCAAGGCGGCCGGCCTCAACGGGCCCGGGGGCGTGCGCGTCAACCGGGCAGGCTGCCTGGACCGCTGCGCCGGCGGGCCGGTGGCGGTGGTCTATCCCGACGCCGTTTGGTACCACTTTGTCGATGCCAGCGACATCGATGAAATCGTCGAATCTCACTTGGTGGGGGGCAAGCCCGTGGAGCGCCTGCGCCTGGCGCCCGATGTCGGTCACTGAAGCCACGCCCTGACGTGAATTCGCGCACCGAGCGGCGCACCGTGGCCGGCCCGGCTGGCGACTTGGTGTGTGCGATTGATCTTCCCGACGGCGACTGTCTTGGTACCGCCGTGATTTGCCACCCGCACCCGCAGCACGGCGGCACGCTGGACAACAAGGTCGTCGCCACCGTGGCGCGCGCCTTTTTGCAATGCGGCTGGCGCGCGGTGCGCTTCAACTTTCGCGGCGTGGGCGGTTCGGCAGGCGCCTGGGACGGCGGCCGCGGCGAGACCGACGATGCGCTGGCTGTGGTGGCCGCTGTGGCCGATCCGGCGCAGCCCCTGGCCCTGGCCGGGTTCTCCTTTGGTGCCTATGTCGCCTCCCATGCCGCCGCTGCGCTGCGCCCGGCCCGCCTGGTGCTGATCGGCCCGGCCAGCGCCAACTTCACCGTCGCTGCCGTCGCGGCAGACACCCTGGTCGTCCATGGCGAGGCCGACGATGTGGTGCCACTGTCGGCCACCCTGGACTGGGCCCGCCCACAGGCCTTGCCAGTGGTGGTGGTGCCGGGCGGTGGCCATTTCTTTCACGGGCAACTGCCCTTGCTGAAGTCGTTGGTGGTGCGCCACCTCTCGGCGCCGGCGGGCTGAGCCGACCCACTTCTCGACTGCGATCTCAATGAAAAACTTGTTTCTTGTCGCTGCGGCCGCCGCCATGGCCCTGGCATCGTCGCTGGTGTCGGCACAGGCGCCTGTCCCGCCAGAGGTTGCTGCACGCCAGTACATCCTGCTCGATCTGACCACCGGCCAGACCTTGGCCGAACGCGACGCCGACACGCCCACCGACCCGGCCTCGCTGACCAAGTTGATGACGGCCTACATCGTCTTCGGTGCGCTGCGTGACAAGAAGCTCACGCTCGAGCAGACCGTGGCGGTCAGCGAGCGCGCCTGGAACGAGCGCAAGGGCGACCCCTCGTTGATGTTCATCGACACCACGATGCGCCCGACGGTCGAGGACTTGCTGCACGGCATGATCGTTCAATCGGGCAACGATGCGTCCGTGGCCTTGGCCGAGGCGGTTGGCGGCAGCGTTGAAAACTTCGCCGCGATGATGAATCGCCAGGCGCAAGCCTGGGGGCTGAAGAACAGTGCGTTCAAGAACGTCACGGGCATGGGCGAGACGGGCCACAAGGCCAGCGCGCGCGACATCGGCGTGATTGCCTCCCACGTGATCCGCGACTTTCCGCAGTACTACCGCTACTACAGCATCAAGGAGTGGACTTACAACAAGATCCGCCAGGACAACCGCAACTTGCTGCTGCGCCGCGACCCGACCGTGGACGGCATGAAGACCGGCTACACCGAGGCAGCGGGCTATTGCCTGGTGGCCAGCGCGGCGCGCGACTACCCGAACCTCGGCCCTGGCAACAAGCGGCGTCTGCTCAGCGTGGTGCTCGGTGCCGGCTCGCGCGAGGCGCGCGCCAACGAGAGCCAGAAACTGCTCAATTGGGGCTACCAGGCCTTCGATCCGGTCAAGCTCTTCGAAGCCGGCAAGCCGATTGCCACGCCTGAGGTCTGGAAAGGCAAGGAGCGCATGGCCAAGTTGGGCAGCGACGCCGCCGTTGTGATTGCTGTGCCGCGCGGCGAGGCCGATAAATTGAAGACGACGGTCGAACGCACCGAGCCCTTGGTCGCGCCGCTCGCGAAGGGACAGCGAGTGGGCACTCTCAAGGTGACCACCGCCGCCGGGGCCCCGGTGGCTGAAGTGCCGCTGGTCGTTCTCGAAGCGGTTGAGCAGGCCGGGGTTTTCGGTCGTGCCTGGGACGCGATCCGCCTGTGGATCAAGTAGTAAGCTGAGGCTTGCTCTCGGAGAACCGACCATGACCGTGGCCCTGCCCGACACCTTGTGCTACCTGAACGGCCGCACGCAACGCCTGTGCGACGCCCAAGTCAGCGTGCTCGACCGCGGTTTCATCTTCGGCGACGGGATTTACGAAGTCGCGCCGGTGTACGGCCGCAAGCTTTTTCGCTTTGACGAACACATCGGGCGGATGTCGCGCAGCTTGGCCAAGCTGCGCATCCGCAACCCCTTCGATCGCGCTCAATGGCTCGAGCGCATTCGCCCCTTGGTTGCGGCGCTGGCCGAGCAGAAGGGCGCTGAAGATCAGCTGGTCTACATCCAGCTGACCCGCGGCGTAGCCCTGCGCGACCACGTGATGCCCGTCGACATCGAGCCGACGGTGTTCATCATGGTCAGCCCTATGAAGCCTGCCACTGCCGAGCAGCGGCACCAGGGCGTGACCTGCACGACGGCGCGCGACTTTCGTTGGGAGCGTGGCGACATCAAGAGTGTTTCCTTGCTGGGCAACGTCCTGGCGCGGCAGATGTCGGCGGACCATGGCGCCGTCGAGACCATCATGTTCCGTGACGGCGCGCAAGGCGGCCCCTGGCTGACCGAGGCGGCCGCCTGCAATGTGTGGATCGTCCACGAAGGCGCCTTGCTGGGCCCGCCCAAGAGCGACCATGTTCTCGAGGGCATCCGCTACGACCTGCTGTGTGAGCTGTGCGAGGACGTCGGCATTGCTTACAACCTGCGGCCCTTGTCCGAGGCCGACGTGCGCAGCGCGGACGAAGTGCTGCTCAGCTCCGCGACGAAGGAGGTTCTGGCAGTGACCAAGATCGACGGCGAAGCCGTCGGCCACGGTGCGCTGCGCGGCCGGCCCGGGCCGGTTTACGCCCGCCTGTACGAGGCGTATCAGCGCGCAAAAGCTGTGCAGGTGATATGAGCCAGCGCGAGATCCCGCCCGAACAGAGCCTGATCGAGTACCCGAGCGTGTTCCCGATCAAGGTGATGGGACCCCATGTGGAGGGCTTCACCGAGGCCATCGTCGCGGTGGCCAGGCTGTTCGACCCCGGGTTCGATGCGGCCACGCTGGAGGCGCGTCCGAGCAAGGCTGGCAACTACCTGGGGCTGACCATCAGCGTGACCGCGACCAGCCGGGAACAGCTCGACGAGCTCTACCGGACCCTGTCGACGCACCCGATGGTCAGGTTCGTGCTTTGACTCAGATGCTCGGAGTGCCGAGCTTCGCGTCCAGTTCCTTGACCTTGCTTGGCGCTGCGTCATCCCCGTTGCGAGCCGCCACGCTGTACCAGTAGCGAGCCTCCCGCAAGTCGCGCTCGACCCCGTCGCCAGCTTCGAACATCGACGCCACCATGTACATCGCGCCGATGTCGCCGCCTTGCGCGGCCACGCGGAACCAGCGGGCGGCCAGGGCCGCGTCCTTGGCGGCACCCCGGCCGAGGTAGAACGCCGTGGCGACCGCTACCTGCGCATCGACGCTGCCCGCTTCGGCCGCGCGCAGGTACCAATGGTGGGCTTGTGCCAGGTTGACTTGCAGACCCGCCTGCCCCAGCTCATGCAACTGGCCCAGCCCGAAGATTGCAGTCACGAAGCCCGCCTCCGCAGCGCGCGTCATCAGCCGCAAGGCCTCGCGTGGGCTGGCTTTGGGGACCTCGCCGCGCAGGTTCATCACCGCCAGGTTGTAGTCGGCCGCCGGCACGCCCGTGCGCGACAGGCGGGTGAAGTCCCTGCGCGCGCGCGCCAGATCGCCCTGCTCGTAGGCTGCGACCGCGGCTTCGATCGGGGCGGGCGCTGGCGCGGGTTCGTTGCCAGCCCGGAGCGCGGGGGCTGTGCATAGCAGGGCGGCGAACAGAAACAGACGCATGGCGACTCCAGATCGATATGACGCCACGATACGCCGCGGCCGACGGCTTGTGTCGTGCGGCGGCGCAAAACCTTTCACGGTGGCGGTCATGCGAGACTGTCCCTGACGCATGCAAACCCGTTTTCTCGGCCGTTGTGACTGGGCCGCCACCGCTGACGCGATGCGCGCCTTCACAGGCGCGCGCGGCGACACCACGCCCGACGAGCTCTGGCTGGCCGAACATGAGCCCGTGTTCACGCAGGGTGTCGCCGGCCGCCCCGAGCATGTGCTCGATGCGGCGGGCATCCCCGTGCTCGGCAGCAACCGTGGCGGGCAGGTGACTTACCACGGCCCCGGCCAGGTCCTGGCCTATCCGCTGGTGGATTTGAAGCGCCAGGGTCTGTACGTCAAGGCCTTCGTTTTTCGGCTCGAAGCGGCGGTGTTGAAAGTCCTGGAGAGTTACGCGGTGACGGGGCACCGCCTCGCCGGGGCGCCTGGGATCTATGTTCGGTTGGACGATCCCTTCGGACACGCGGCACTGCAGGGCCCAGCCGACCCGCGCGAACCGTTTCGCGGCCTGGCAAAGATTGCGGCGCTGGGCGTCAAAGTCAGTCGCCACAGGGCTTATCACGGGGTGGCGCTGAACGTGGCCATGGACCTGACGCCCTTTGACCGCATCAACCCGTGTGGCCACGCCGGGCTGAAAACCGTCGATCTCGCTAGACTCGGCATCGACACCTCCTGGGGCGAGGCGGCCAATCGGCTCGCTGCGCGCCTGGCCAACCAGTTCGAACCATGAGTACTGACACCTCCGCACCCGCCTACGACCCGAGCGTCAAACAGAAGGCCCAGGCCAAGACCGCCCGCATCCCGATCAAGATCGTGCCAGCGGAGGTCTTGAAGAAGCCGGAGTGGATTCGCGTGAAGGCGGGTTCGCCGAGCACCCGCTTCTATGAGATCAAGAGCATCCTGCGTGAGCACAAGTTGCACACGGTGTGCGAAGAGGCCAGTTGCCCCAACATCGGTGAGTGCTTCGGCAAGGGCACTGCCACCTTCATGATCATGGGCGACAAGTGCACCCGCCGCTGCCCCTTCTGTGATGTGGGCCACGGGCGTCCCGACCCGCTCGATGCCGATGAGCCGCTGAACATGGCCAAGACCATCGCCGCGTTGAAGTTGACGTACGTGGTCATCACCAGCGTCGATCGAGACGACTTGCGTGACGGCGGTGCGGCCCACTTTGTCGAGTGCATTCGGCAGACCCGCCTGCTCTCGCCGCAAACGCAGATCGAGATCCTGGTGCCCGACTTCCGCGGCCGCGACGACCGCGCGCTCGAGATCCTCAACGCCGCGCCACCTGACGTGATGAACCACAACCTCGAAACCGTGCCGCGTCTCTACAAGGAGGCACGACCGGGCAGCGACTACGCCTTCAGCCTGAACCTGTTGAAGAAGTTCAAGTCCTTGCACCCTGGTGTACCGACCAAGAGTGGCCTGATGGTGGGTCTCGGCGAGACCGACGAGGAGATTCTGACCTCGATGCGCGACATGCGTGCCCACGACATCGACATGCTGACCATTGGCCAGTACCTCGCGCCCAGTGGTCACCACTTGCCGGTGCGTCGCTACGTGCACCCCGACGTCTTCAAGATGTTCGAGCGCGAAGCCAAGGCGATGGGCTTTTCGCATGCCGCTGTGGGCGCAATGGTGCGCTCGAGCTACCACGCCGACGAGCAAGCCCTGGCCGCAGGCGTCTCGCCGTCAGTCGCGCCCCGTGCCGATCGCCCGCAGGCTTGACGGCCAAGGTCGGCGCGAGCAAACTCGTCCGCTTCGATCCACCCACCCTGAGAGGAGATGACCATGGAATGCCACATGAATGACCGTGCCGTCGCTCTCGGGATCGTTTCGGCCCCCACGCTGACTCGCTGAGCGCAGGCCTCGCCTGCACCGGCGGCTCGCAAGCCGCCGAAGTGATTCCTCCCTCGACCCGTTCGCTTCGCACGACAGCTTGTCGTGCGCCAAGCGTGCTGCCGCATGCGCCCACGCGCGTCGGCCCGACTCTCGTTGGATGGAAATCAAGATGCAAGAACTGGACTTTGATCGGCTGCGGCCGATCGGACTGTCACTGCCGATGGCCCGTGCGATCGCGCTGGCTCGAGAACAAACCAGCGGCGCGCCCCTGCGGGTCACCGAAGTGCACCGTGAAACGCTGCGCGTGCATGACGGCGTTGCCGAGTTCGCCACACGCGTTTTGCCGCGGCTGCAGCGCAGCCTGAGCGACGACGGGCAAGCCCTGGCCGTCGGCGACTGGGTGCTGGCCGAGGTCGATCCGCATGGCCAGTGGTGGACTCACCTGCGCGTAGCGCCGCAGACCCAGCTGGCTCGCCGAGACATGCATGGCCTGCCGCAGGTGTTCGCGAGCAATGTCGACACGGCCCTGCTGGTGATGGGCCTGGACGCCGACTTCAGTCCGCGCCGGCTCGAGCGCTATCTGGCGCTGGTGCAGGGCAGTGGCGTGGAACCCGTGGTGGTCCTGACCAAGGCCGATGTGTGTGCGGCCGAGATCGATCAGCGCCTGGTCACGCTCCGCGACCGCCTGCCCGCTGGGCTGAGCACCTTCGCCATCAACGCCCTGGATCCTGGCGCAGCGCAGCAGCTGGCGCCGTGGCTTGGCCTCGGGCAGACCCTGGTGCTGCTGGGCTCCAGCGGCGCCGGCAAGTCGACGCTGACCAACACCCTGCTTGGCCAAGCGGTTCAAGACACGGGGGCGGTGCGCGTAGGCGATGGCCGCGGGCGCCACACGACAACGGTTCGCTCGCTGCACAGGCTTGACGGCGGCGCATGCGTCATCGACACACCGGGGGTGCGCACGCTGCGACCCGCCGCGGATGTCGAGGGCGCTGGATTTGTCGACGTGACCACACTGGCGCAAGCCTGCCGCTTCCGTGATTGCCTCCACGGCGGCGAACCGGGCTGTGCGGTGCGCGGAGCCGTCGACGCCGATCGTTTGGCCAACTTTCACAAGCTCGGGCGCGAACGCCAACGCGACGCCATGACCGCACTTCAGCGGCGCGAGCAGCTCAGCGTCTGGAAGGCGAGGGGCCGCGCAGTGCGCGCCCGCCTGCGCGACAAGCAAGGGACTTAACTTGGGTCAGACAGTAGGTGACCGACATGGAGCACACTGCCGCCTGGGTGCGCTGGCGGCACCGCACGGCTCGGGCTGGGCCGGCAACGTTCTTGGCGGTGCCAGCGATCCGGGTTGCGGTCCATCGATGCGGGAACTTCAACGGGAGACTCTTCACATGCAACGCAGACAGTTCACGAACAGTTTGGCGGCAGTGCCGCTGCTTGGCCTCGGGTTCGCGGCGCCGGCGCGGGCTTTGACGGAGTTTGACGCCGCGTCGGGCGTCAGGGTCGCACTCGAGCGTGGGGCCACCCCGGCCGTCAGCTTGCTCGGGCGCAGCGACGGGTTTCTGGCCAACCCCAAGGTGCGGATCGAGCTGCCGGGTTTCCTGAAAGACGCGGCCAAGTTGCTCAAGGCCACCGGCCAGGGCAAGCGCGTCGATGAACTGGTGACGGCGATGAACCGTGCTGCCGAAGCCGCGGTGCCCGAAGCCAAGGCGCTGCTGCTCAGCGCCGTCAAGTCCATGTCGGTGGACGATGCATTGAAGATCGTGCGCGGCGGCGACACCTCGGTGACTGACTTCTTCAGCGCCAAGACGCGCGAGCCGATCGGTCAGAAGTTTCTACCGATCGTGACGCGGGCCACAGAGAAAGTCTCCCTGGCCCAGAAGTACGACGCTGTGGCCGCCAAGGCTGCGGGCATGGGCTTGCTGAGGACGGAAGATGCCGACATGAAGGGCTACGTCACAGGCAAGGCGCTCGATGGCCTTTACCTGATGATCGGTGAAGAAGAAAGGAAGATCCGCCGCGACCCGGTGGCCACCGGTAGCGCGATCTTGAAGAAAGTCTTCGGCGGCTGATCAGACGACTCCGAGCTCGCGTAAACGCGCCCGCTCGGCGTCATCGACACCCAGCTCGAGCAAAATCTCGTCGGTGTGTTGGCCGAGCAGCGGCGGTGCTCGGCGCATCTGCACTGGGGTGGCCGACAGCTTCATCGGGCTGGCCACCAAACGCAGCGAATCGGTCAGCGGGTGCGGCACCGGCACCGCCATCTCACGGGCCTGCACCTGCGGGTCGGCAAACACCTCGGCCAGATCATTGATCGCACCGCAGGGCACTTTCGCGGCCTCCAGGGCGCTGAGCCAGGCTTGCTTGCTGCGTTGGGCCAGCCGGTCGGCAAGCATCGGCACGAGGGCGTCGCGGTGGCGCACGCGATCGGCATTGCGCTGGAATCGCTTGTCGCGTGCCAGTTCGGCACAGCCGGCGACCTCACAGAAGCGCGCGAACTGGCCGTCGTTGCCAACCGCCAGAATCAGGTGCCCATCACTGGCTTCGAAGACTTGATAGGGCACGATGTTCTGATGCGCATTGCCTGCGCGCTGCGGCGCGACGCCGGTGACCAGGTAGTTGGCCCCCAGGTTGGCGAGCATGGCCACTTGCGTGTCGAGCAAGGCCATGTCGATGTGCTGGCCCTGCCCGGTGGCATCACGATGTCGCAGCGCGGCCTGGATGGCGATCGTGGCGTACAGGCCGGTGAACAGGTCGGCCACGGCGACACCGACTTTCTGCGGCCCGCCACCGGGACGGTCATCACGCTCACCCGTGACGCTCATGAGTCCGCCCAGGCCCTGGACGGCATAGTCATAGCCCGCGCGTTCGCGGTAGGGGCCGGTCTGGCCAAAACCGGTGATTGAACAGTAGACCAGGCGCGGCTGCGTTGCCAACAAGGTCGCGGCGTCCAGGCCGTAGCGAGCCATGTCGCCGACCTTGAAATTCTCGACCAGCACGTCGCACTCTGCCACCAGACTGCGCACCAGGGCCTGACCTTGCTCTTGCGCCAGGTCGATCGTGATGGAACGCTTGTTTCGATTGCAGCCGAGGAAGTAGGCCGCCTCCTCCGTCTCCTGCCCTGCGCTGTTCTTCAGGAAGGGTGGGCCCCAGCCGCGCGTGTCGTCGCCGCCAGGATGGTCTACGCCTGCTGGGCGCTCCACCTTGATCACGTCGGCACCCAGGTCGGCCAAGGTTTGCGTGCACCAGGGGCCGGCCAGAACTCGTGACAGGTCGAGCACGCGCACGCCGGCCAGTGCCGCAGGCGCAAGGGGGGAAGGCTCGGTCATCGTGCACGCTCCGTAGATACGCTCGAGCCAACTGAACAGCCAGCCCATCGCGCAGGACCTGGAGATCGTAAGCGCAGGCCCCGACCGGATAATGGGCGACGATGACACCCCGCGCTGCCGCAGCAACATTTGTCTTGGCCGGCTTGATGACGGCCTGTACCCCGGTGCTCGATTGGCGCGAGGTTCGGCCGCAAGAGGCGGGGTTGCTGACCCTGTTTCCCTGCAAGCCGGCAGCCCATGCGCGCCAAGTGGTTTTGGCCGACGTGCCTGTGGAGCTGACCATCTATGCCTGCTCTGCCGGCGGCGCCACGTACGCCGTCGCCTTTGCGGATCTGGGCCAAGTGCACCAGATCGAGCGTGGCTTAGCAGCGCTGGCGGAGGCGGCGGCCCGCAACATTGGGTCTGCGCCAGCGTCAGAATCGGCGCCAGCGCAGGTGCCGGGCATGACGCCGAACCCGCAGGCACGGCGTTTGTCGCTCGCAGGGCGGCTGGCCGATGGTCGATCCGTGCAGGAGCAGGTGGCCGTGTTCTCGCGTGGCACCTGGGTCTACCAGGCCACGGTTGTCGGACCTGGGCTCGCGCAGGACGCTGTCGACACTTTCCTCGGCGCCTTGCGTCTGCAAGCTTGAGGGGGCCGAAACTCTCGCTCGTCGAGCCGGTGACGACCTGCGCGTGCCTCCTCGCGTGACGACGGACCGACCGAGCGCGCCGGTTGCGGCGACTTCGACGCGGGTTGCGGTTGCGATGTTTGCCGCGTTTGCTTTCGCCTACTTCCTGTCGGCAATGGTGCGCGCTGTGACCGCCACGCTGGCTCCCTACTTCAGCGCGGAGTTGGGGTTGACAGCTGGCGACCTCGGCCTGCTGGCCGGTGCCTACTTCCTTGGCTTCGCGCTGATGCAGTTGCCGCTTGGGCGCGCCTTGGACCGCTGGGGGCCGCGCCGGGTCGTCGTCGTTTTCCTCAGCGTGGCAGTCGTGGCCTGCATGGCGTTCGCATCAGCACAATCCTTCGCGGCCTTGCTGGCAGCGCGGGCGATGATCGGCGTGGGCGTGTCGGCTTGCCTCATGGCGCCCTTGACGGCCTACCGCCTGCGCTTGGGCGCCGCTGGCCAATTGCGGGCCAATTCATGGATGCTGATGACGGGCTCGCTGGGGATGGTCGCATCGACGCTGCCGGTCCAGTGGTTGTTGCCGATCGTCTCCTGGCGCGGCTTGTTTTGGCTGGTTGCAGGTTTGTTGACTGTGGCCACCGTCGTGATCGCTTGGGTTGTGCCGCACGACGCGCCGCCCGGGGAAAAGATTGATGCTGAGAGGTATGGCTACATCGCCATCTTGCGCCATCCCGAGTTCGTGCGTCTGGCCCCGCTGGCGTTCTTCGTCTACGGTGGCTTGATTGCGGTTCAGGCATTGTGGGCCGGGCCCTGGCTGACCGATGTGGTCGGTCAGAGCCCCGCGATGGCCGCGCGCGGACTGTTTGCCATCAACTTGTGCATGCTGATTGCCTTCTTCGGCTGGGGCGTGGCCATGCCGCAATTGGCACGCCGCGGATGGCGTGTCGAGCGCCTGATCACCTGGGGACTGCCCATCGGACTGGCCTTGCTGGTGGGCGCGGTGCTGGCGGGGCCGCGCGCTGGCGCCGCGTGGTGGGCCGTCTGGTGTGTCGCATGCACGTTTGTGTCACTCAGCCAGCCTGCGCTCGCCTTGGCCTACCCGGCGGCTGTTGCTGGCAGAGCGTTGTCCGCGTACAACTTGGTGATCTTTCTGGGGGTGTTCTCGGTCCAATGGGGCATCGGCTTGATGATCGACGCATTGGTGGCACGGGGCTGGGAGCGGATCGCGTCGTTTCAGTTCTCGTTTGGTGTCCTCGCGCTGGGCTCGACGGCCTCGTACGTCTGGTTTGTCTGGCGTGGCCGCGGACTGGCTCGCCAAGCGAGATAATCGTTTCAAGTCTTGTCGCCCCCAATGCCCGGCCTACTCATCATTGCCCATGCCCCGCTGGCTTCCGCGCTGCGCGCTGTGGCCGAGCATGTCTACCCTGACTGTGCGGGCGCGCTTTCCGCGCTGGATGTGCCGGCCGACATGCCGGTCGACGAAGTCGAAGCACGTGCAGCGGCGCTCCTGGCCAAATCGGGGAGCGCCGAAACCCTGATCCTGACTGACGTCTTCGGCGCAACGCCCTGCAACGTCGCGCAAAGATTGGCCGATGGCCTGCGGATCAAGGTGGTCACCGGGGTCAATGTGCCCATGTTGTGGCGTTCACTTTGCTATGCCGGCGAGTCCTTGGACGCATTGGTGGCTCGCGCGCTGGCCGGTGGCGCGCAGGGCGCGATGCAGGTGAGTCCAAGCCGGCCCCAGAACCAGGCGCGCAATCCTTCCGACCCGGATGCAAAAGACAACCGTCAAGATCAGCAATAAGCTGGGCCTGCACGCCCGCGCCTCGGCCAAGCTGACGAAGCTGGCGGGTGGCTTCGTTTGTGACGTTCACATGAGCCGCAATGGGCGCCGCATCAACGCCAAGAGCATCATGGGCGTGATGATGTTGGCCGCTGGCGTGGGCAGCGAAGTGGAGATCGAGACGGATGGCGAGGACGAAGCACAGGCGCTCAGTGCGCTCGTTGCCCTGGTCGACGATCGGTTCGGCGAAGGCCAGTGAGGCCTTGGGGCGCTGCTACATGCGATTCGCAAGCATGACGACCGGCCATGCGGGCTGACGAACAGTGAACAGCACGAGGGCACCCAGATGAGCATTCAGCTGTTCGGCCTAGCGGTCTCCCGAGGCGTGGCGATTGGACGTGCAGTCCTGGTGGCCTCGGGCCGCATGGATGTTGCGCATTACTTTGTGGCGATCGATCAGGTCGAGGTCGAGGTCGCGCGGCTGCGCAGTGCCCGCGACGTCGTCGTTGCAGAGTTCGCCGCGCTTCAGAGGGACATGCCCGGTGACGCCCCCCCTGAGTTGCCCGCCCTGATCGATGTCCATTTGATGTTGGCGCAGGACGAGTCCTTGACCGGCGCTGCTGGACAGTGGGTGCGCGAGCGGCATTACAACGCCGAGTGGGCACTGTCAGCTCAGCTTGAAGTCCTGGCCCGTCACTTCGATGAAATGGACGACGAATACTTGCGCGAACGCAAGACGGACATCGAGCAAGTCACAGAGCGCATTCTTGCTGCGCTGGTCCGCGAGGCCAAGGGCGAGGCCGGGCTTTCACCACCCCGCCCGCGCGACATGGGTGGTGAAGAGCCGCTCGTATTGGTCGCCAGCGATATTGCACCGGCGGACATGCTGCACTTCAAACGCAGTGTTTTCACGGGTTTCGTGACGGACGTCGGCGGCCGCACGTCCCACACGGCCATTGTTGCGCGCAGCATGGACATTCCTGCCGTGGTCGGCGCGCGCGAGGCGAGCCGTTTGATTCGGCAAGACGACTGGGTCGTGATCGATGGCGATGCTGGTGCGGTGATCGTCAATCCACCGCCCATCGTGCTTGAGGAGTACCGGTTTCGCCAGCGCCAAGGCGAGCTCGAACGGGCGCGACTGCATCGACTTCGCCACACCCCTGCCGTAACGCTCGATGCGCAGGTTGTCGCCTTGGAGGCCAACATCGAGCTGCCCGAGGATGCGGGCACGGCGATCGACGCCGGTGCGGTGGGCGTTGGCCTGTTTCGCACAGAGTTCCTATTCATGAACCGTGGCAACGACTTGCCCGGCGAAGACGAGCAGTTCGAAGCCTATCGTGCCGCGGTGTTGGGGATGAACGGCCTGCCGGTCACGATTCGAACTGTCGACGTGGGTGCCGACAAGCCGCTCGACCGCCTGACCGCACATGAACTGCGCCACGAGCACACCTTGAACCCTGCGTTGGGCCTGCGCGCCATCCGCTGGAGCCTGTCTGAGCCGACGATGTTTCGCCAGCAACTGCGCGCGATCTTGCGAGCAAGTGCCTACGGCAAGGTGCGGCTGTTGCTGCCGATGGTGGCGCACCTGAGCGAGGCACGCATGACGCTAGAGGCCCTGGCGCGGGCGAAACAGCAACTGCGTGATGCGGGTCGCGCGTACAGCGACATTGAAGTCGGCGCGATGATCGAAGTCCCCGCTGCCGCACTGATTCTGGGCAGCCTTCTGAATCACTTCGCCTTTGTTTCGATCGGCACCAACGACCTGATTCAGTACACCCTCGCGATCGATCGCGCAGACGAGCAGGTGGCGCACCTGTACGACCCTTGGCACCCGGCTGTGATCGGGCTGATCGCTTCCACGATCGCGCAGGCCAAGGCGGCCGGCAAGGGGGTGAGCGTCTGCGGTGAGATGGCGGGCGACCCGGCGTTCACTGCGTTGTTGTTGGCTATGGGCCTTCGCAGCTTCTCCATGCATCCGCGGCAGATCACGGCCGTCAAGCGAACCATCTTGCGTGCCGATACGCGCAGACTTGCTGCGGCGCTGCCCAGCATCCTTGCGTCGGAAGACCCGCAACAGCTGGCTGCGGCAGCGTTTGCGCCGCGCAATGATTAGCGCGAAGCCTGTCGTTCCGCTGTCCTAGTGCAGCAGCCCTAGGGCGCAAAGCGCGGGCCTGAAAAATGGTGCTATAGTCATGGGCTTCGCAGGTTCTACCCCGGCGACTGGCAGCAGTCGCACAGGGGCAGGCAGCAAAGAATGAGACAAGCAAAGTGCTTGACAGGGCTTTGCAAAACAACGCATAATCCCATCTCTTCGCTGAACGAAAGTCAGCAGCGCCCAAAACGGCGCAGTTCTTTAACAAAATACAGCCGATAAGCGTGGGCGTTTGAAGGCGAGTGCCAGAGGCCTGTGAGCAATCGCAGGATTCAGGTCTTCTGACCTTAAACGCTCATGGAAATTTTGAAGTGAAGTTCACTTCAATTCCTAAGAGCAAATTCAAGATCGAACTGAAGAGTTTGATCCTGGCTCAGATTGAACGCTGGCGGCATGCCTTACACATGCAAGTCGAACGGTAACGCGGGGCAACCTGGCGACGAGTG
>JANNFB010000004.1:0-12209 GCA_031379365.1 Burkholderiales bacterium | reverse complement strand
TGGGTTGCGTAGTACGCTCTTGTTTTTGCAGGAGAGCCCACGGATGAACAAGATCTACCCGAGCGCCCGCGCTGCGCTCGATGGCCTCGTCAAGGACGGGCAGTTGATGGCGGTTGGCGGCTTCGGCCTGTGCGGCATTCCCGAGGCCCTGATCGACGCGCTGCGCGACAGCGCTGTGAAGAACCTGACCGTCATCTCCAATAACGCCGTCGTCGACGGCTTCGGCCTGGGCAAGCTGCTCGAGACGCGCCAGATCAAACGCATGATCTCCAGCTACGTCGGTGAGAACAAGGAGTTCGAGCGCCAGTACCTGGCGGGCGAGCTCGAGCTGGAGTTCACGCCGCAGGGCACCCTGGCCGAGAAGCTGCGCGCGGGGGGCGCCGGCATCCCGGCCTTCTTCACGGCCACGGGCGTCGGCACCGTGGTTGCCGAGGGCAAGGAACTGCGCGAGTTCGATGGCAAAACCTATGTCATGGAGCGCGCGCTGGTGCCCGATGTGTCGCTGGTCAAGGCCTGGCGAGCCGACAAGAGCGGCAACCTGCAGTTCCGTTTGACGGCGCGCAACTTCAACCCCGCCGCTGCCATGGCCGGCAAGGTGACGGTGGTGGAGGTCGAGGAGATCGTCGAGACCGGCAGCTTCGAGCCCGACAGCGTGCATCTGGCGGGCATCTATGTGCACCGCATCGTGCTGAACTCGACCCCCGAGAAGCGCATCGAGAAGCGCACCATCACTGAGAAAGCGGGGGTCTGACCATGGCCTGGACACACGATCAGATGGCGGCGCGCGCGGCCAAGGAATTGCAAGACGGCTTCTATGTCAACCTCGGCATCGGCCTGCCCACCCTGGTGGCCAACTTCGTCGACCCGACCATCGAGGTCTGGCTGCAGAGCGAGAACGGCATGCTCGGCATCGGCCCCTTCCCCACGGATGACCAGGTCGACGCCGACCTCATCAATGCCGGCAAGCAGACCGTGACCACCATTCCCGGCTCGTCCATCTTCGGCAGCCACGACAGCTTCGCCATGATCCGCGGCGGCAAGATCAATCTCTCCATCCTCGGCGCCATGCAGGTCAGCGAGAAGGGTGATCTGGCCAACTGGATGATCCCCGGCAAGATGGTCAAGGGCATGGGCGGCGCGATGGACCTGGTGGCCGGCGTCAAGCACGTGGTGGTGCTGATGGAGCATGTGGCCAAGAAGAAGGACGGCAGCATCGACCTGAAGATCCTGCCCACCTGCACTTTGCCCTTGACCGGCGTTGGTGTCGTCGATCGAATCATCACCGACTTGGCGGTGATGGACGTGACGCCCGACGGTTTGAAGTTGGTGGAACTGGCGCCGGGTCTGAGCCGCGATGAAGTGCAAGGCAAGACGGGCGTTCCCTTGCGCTGAACGGGGCCTGCCGGGCGCCGCCGCCCGGCGCGAGAATAGGCGCCTCGACTACCCAGGGGCCGCCATGATGAATCAGCGCTTGCTCGCCGTTCTTCCGCTCTGCCTGGCGCTGTGCGCTGGCGCCAGCGCACAAACCTTTGCCGAGAAGTGCAAGAGCTGGATCGAGAAAAAGGGCTACTCCACCGACTACATCGAGACCAAGACTGGCAAGCGCCAGCCGGGCTTGGCGCCGCAGTGGAAGGGCAATGTCGCACCCGAAGCAGTGCAGGTCGGCGACGTGGTCTTCGGCTACGTCTCTGGCGACAGCAAGGCGCAACGGGTGGCCCTGGTCGACGAGGTCGAGCAGAAGGACGGCAAGCCGATCGCGGTGATCTATTCCGAGTGGAACCAGGGCAGCCGTTACACCGACCGCGACTGCTTCATCACCGACAAGTTCGGTCTGCCGACGAGCGGCCGCCTGCCCGTCCCAGCCATCCTGCGGGTTTGGCGTCCCAGCCTGCCGCTGAACTGAGATCGGCTGCATGACGGTTTTGGTTCGCGCGGCCCGCGCCTGGCGCTGGCGTGTCGGTCTCGCTGCACTGCTGCTTGCGGGATGCGCGTCGCCCCCCGCGCCGCCAGCCACGCCGCCAGCCACGCAAGAGGCGCTGCGCCCGCTGCCGGAAGGGGCCTCGGGGGTCACCGCCAAGGCCGGGTGGTCGGCACAGCGTTTCATGGTCGCGACCGCCAACCCCTTGGCCACCGAGGCCGGCTATCGCATCCTGAGATCGGGCGGGTCGGCCGTTGACGCCGCGGTTGCGGTGCAGATGGTGCTCGCCTTGGTCGAGCCGCAATCCAGTGGGCTGGGTGGCGGCGCTTTCCTGATGCACTGGGATGGGCGCCAGGTGCAAGCCTGGGATGGGCGCGAGACCGCGCCGGCCGCGGCCGACGAGCGCCTTTTCTTGCGTGCCGACGGCACGGAGTTGCCCTTCATGCAGGCGGTGGTGGGCGGTCGCGCGGTGGGTGTTCCCGGCGCCGTGCGCATGCTCGAGGCGGTGCATGCCGAGCACGGCAAACTGCCGTGGGCGGCTTTGTTCGAGCCCGCGATCGCCTTGGCGGAACAAGGCTTTGCCATCAGTCCGCGATTGCATGCGCTGTTGCGCGCCAATTTGGCGCTGCAGCGCGATGCGCAGGCGGGGCCCTACTTCTTTGGCCTCGACGGTCAGCCGCGACCGGTCGGCCATCGGCTGATGAACCCGGCACTGGCCCAGGTGCTGCGCGCGATCGCAGCGGGCGGCAGTGCGGCCTTGCATCGCGGCCCCGTGGCTGCGGACATCGTCGCCCGCGTTCGGGGCCACGCCACCCACCCCGGCTTGCTGAGCGAAGCCGATCTGGCGGCATACCGGCCACGCCAACGCGATCCGATCTGTACCAACTGGTTGAAGGACTACCGGGTGTGCGGCATGCCGCCCCCCTCATCGGGCCACCTGGTGATCATGCAGATCCTGGGCCTGCTAGAACGCCTGCCGGGTGTCGATGCGCCGCCGGCCGACGGCTTGCCGCGCGACGCCTGGTTGCACACCTACATCGAGGCAGCCCGCCTCGCCGCAGCCGACCGCGCGCTGTACGTGGCCGACCCGGACTTCGTGACGGCGCCAGGCGGTCGCTGGGCCACCCTGCTCGATCCGGCCTACTTGCGCCAACGCGCGGCGCGGATCGGCCCACAGCGCATGCCGTCTGCGCCGCCCGGTATCCCCGGCGGCGCCACGAGTGCGTTCGGTGCGCAGCCAGAGCAAGCCGAGTTCGGCACCAGCCACTGGTCGGTGGTCGATGCCGAGGGCCGGGCCGTCGCCATGACGTCCACCATCGAGTACGCCTTCGGGGCCCAGGTGATGAGCGACGGTGGCACGGGCAAGGCAGGCGGCTTCCTGCTCAACAATCAACTCACGGACTTCGCGTTTGCGCCCGCGGACGCGCAAGGCCGGCCGATTGCCAATCGGGTGCAGGCCGGCAAGCGGCCGCGTTCTTCGATGAGTCCAACCCTCGTCTTCAACCGTCGCGACGGCCGTTTGCTGATGAGCCTGGGCTCGGCGGGCGGCGCGACCATCATCGACGCCACCGCCAAGACCTTGATCGGGACCTTGAACTGGGGCCTGTCTCCTCAGCAAGCCATTGCGCTGCCCAACTTTGGTAGCTACAACAACGCCTTGGTGCTCGAGCGTGGGCGCTTCCCGGAGAGCACGCGCGCGGCCATGCAGGCCCTGGGCCACACGGTCACGGAAGCCGAGTTGACGAGTGGGCTGCACGCCATTCAACGCACGCCAGGCGGCTGGCTCGCCGGTGCCGATCCGCGCCGCGAAGGCGTCGCCCAGGGCGATTGATACTGTCCTCGGCGAAATCACCCCCATGCACCGCAGTGTCAGCCTCCTGCTCAACATCGCGCACGCGATCGACCACCTGTTCCTGCTGATCTTCGCCACCGCGGTGGCGGCCATCGCCAGGGAGTTCGGTCTGGCACGCTGGGAAGACCTGATGCCCTTCGGCGCCGGTGCCTTCCTGCTCTTCGGCCTGGGCTCGTTGCCGGCCGGCAAGCTCGGTGATCAGTGGGGCCGGCGGCCGATGATGCTGGTGTTCTTCTTCGGCATCGGCGGGGCTGCGCTGCTGGTGGCGACCACGCAAGGACCGTGGCAATTGGCGGCGGCGCTCACACTCCTGGGGGCGTTCGCGTCGATCTACCACCCCGTCGGCATTCCGATGCTGTTGCAGCACTCGACCACCCCTGGCGCGGCCATCGGCGTCAACGGCCTGGCAGGCAACCTGGGCATCGCGGCAGCCGCCGTGCTGACCGGCTTTCTGGTCGAGCACGCCGGCTGGCGCGCCGCCTTCGCCCTGCCCGGGCTGGCCTGCCTCGTCTTCGGCGTGCTGTTCTGGTGGCGCGTGCCGCAAGAGCGTGAAGCGCCTTCGCAGCGCAAGCGCAAAGCCAGCGTGCAACTCGCCCCGCGGGAACTGGTGCGCGTGCTGGCAGTGATGACGGTGGCCTCGGCCTCGGGCGGCCTGGTCTTCAACCTCACCACCAATGGCAATGGCCAGATGCTGGGCGAGCGCCTGGCGGCCTACGCCAGTGACCCATCGACGCTCGGCCTGCTGCTCGGTGCGGTGTATGCCGTGGCCTCGGTGGCCCAGGTGATCGTCGGCCGCTTGATCGACCGCTTTGCACTCAAGCCGCTCTGGCTGGGCATCGTGTTGGCCCAGGTGCCGATGCTGGCCCTGGCCGCTTACGCGCCTGGCTGGTGGGCGTGGTTGGCCTTGCTCGGGGCCATGGTCTTCATCTTCGGCGCCATCCCCTTCACCGACGCCACCATCGTGCGCTTCGTCGATGACCGCATGCGCAGCCGCGTGGCCGGCCTGCGCTTGGCGATCTCCCTGGGCATCAGCTCGGCGGCGGTATGGGCGCTCGGGCCGGCCGTCAAGGCGGCCGGCTTCGAGACATTGTTTGCCGTGATGGCCGGTGTGGCCCTGTTCAATGCAGCGGTGCTCTTGCTGCTGCCGCGCGAGCCCGCGCCAGTGGTGAGCGCGAGATGACCGCAAGGCCGTGCGCTCGGCTGATGCCATGAACGACGACTGCGGCTGATGTTGTACGAGCGCGCGCGCCACGAGCCGCTGACCGCCACGCCGTGGAGCGAGGGCGCCGCGCACGATGCCGTGGCGCGCATCGCCGGTGATGCGCTGGCTTCATTCACGCCCGAGGCGCTGTGGCCGGCCCATCCGCTCGATGGGCCGAAGCCGCCCCAGGCGCGCCACCTGGACTTGTACTTCGGCGCCGGCGGCATGATCTGGGCGCTGCAACACCTGCGCAATCGAGATGCCATCGACGGCGACTTCGACTTCGCCTCCACTGTGACCACGCTGGTCGAGCGAAATCATGCCGTCATGGCCACGCGGGAGGGAGCCCACGGCGCTTACCTGGGTGGTGACACCGGCCTGTTGTTGCTTGAGTGGCAGTTCACGCACGCCGCCGCCGTGGCCGATCGCCTGTTCGCAGCCATCGAAGGCAATCTGCACCACAAGTCGCTCGAGGCGCATTGGGGTTCGCCAGGCTCGCTGCTGGCCACGATCGCGATGGCCGAGGCGACAGGTGAGGCGCGCTGGCGCGACCAGCTCGAACGTGGGTTGCGCATCCTTTGGGACGCGATGGTCTTCGACGAAGGCCTGGGCGCATGGCTGTGGGTGCAGGACATGTATGGCCGGCACAGCCGCTACCTCGGCGCGGGCCATGGCTTCGCCGGCAACATCTTCCCGGCGCTGCGTGGCGCATCGTGGCTGCCATCTGAGCTGGTGCAGCGCTACGCCGATCGCGCGCTGCAGACGCTGACAGCCACGGCGGTCGTCGACCGCACTTGCATCAACTGGGCGCCGGAGCACGACCCGCGCGGCCAGCCGCCGAACAAGTGGCTGGTTCAGGACTGCCATGGCGGGCCCGGCATCGTCTGCCGCCTGGCCGGCGCGCCACGCACTGCGGCCTGGGACGCGTTGCTGCTCGGCGCGGGCGAGCTTGTGTGGCGAGCCGGCCCGATTGAAAAGGGCGTCGGCCTGTGTCACGGCACCGCGGGCAATGGTTATGCGCTGCTCAAGCTCTGGCTGCGCAGTGGCGACGACGTCTGGCTCGACCGTGCCCGTGCCTTCGCGATGCACGCCATCGAACAGGTCCAGCGCTTCGCCGAGCGCACCGGACAGACCCGCCATTCGTTGTGGACCGGTGACATCGGCGTGGCCCTGTTCGCCCACGCCTGCATCGTCGGCGATGCCCGCTACCCGACGTTGGATGTCTTCTAGGCTTTCAAGGCTTTGGCAATTTGCGGCACCAGCGCCGGGCCGTTGTAGATCAGCCCGGTGTAGATCTGCACCAGATCTGCGCCGGCCTTGATCTTCGACTTGGCATCGGCCGCGCTCATCACGCCGCCCACCCCGATGATCGGGTAGGCCTTGCCGAGCGCCGACCGCAGCATGCGGATCACGCGGTTGCTGCCGGCCAGCAGCGGTGCGCCTGAGAGGCCGCCTGTCTCCTGGCCATTGGGCAGCGGGTGCACGCCGTGGCGCGAGACGGTGGTGTTGGTGGCGATCACGCCGTCGATGCCGTGGCGCAGCAGGGTGGCGGCGATGACCTTGATCTGCTCTTCGTCCAGGTCGGGCGCGATCTTGACGAAGATCGGCTTGTGGCCGTGCTCACGCTCCAGCTCGGCACGGCGCCCGACCAGCATGTTGAGCAGCAGTTGCAGCTGCTCGTCGCTTTGCAGGGCGCGCAGGTTTTGCGTGTTCGGGCTCGAAATGTTGACGGTGATGTAGTCGGCGTGCGGGTAGACCCCGCGCATGGCCAGCAGGTAGTCGTCGGCCGCGCGCTCGATCGGCGTGGCCGCGTTCTTGCCGATGTTCAGGCCGACGATACCGCCGGCGGCGCGGAAACTCTTGGCCCGCTGCACATTGGCGACGAAGGCATCGAGGCCCTCGTTGTTGAAGCCCAGCCGGTTGATCAGCGCCCGCGCTGCCGTGACGCGAAACATGCGCGGCTTGGGGTTGCCGGGCTGGGCCTTGGGTGTCACGGTCCCGACCTCGATGAAGCCGAAGCCCATGGCACCCAGGCCGTCGATGCAGCGCCCGTTCTTGTCCAGGCCGGCCGCCAGCCCGACGCGGTTCGGAAACTGCAACCCGGCCACCGTCACCGGGTCCGCGATGCGCGCCTGTTGCCACAGGGCCTGTGCGGGGGTGTTCTGCAGGTGGGCGATGGCGCCCAGGGTGAGGTCATGAGCGACTTCGGGGTCGAGGCCGAACAGGAAGGGGCGGGTGAGGGCGTAGGGAACGAAAGCCATAATTCGCGCCATTCTCGCAAACGATTCGAGGCCGCTGCCGATGACCCAAGACGAGCTCAAGACCCTGGTCGGCAGGGCCGCGCTGGAATTCGTGGTGCCCGGCAGCATTGTTGGCGTGGGCACCGGCTCCACCGTCAACAAGTTCATCGACGCGTTGGCCTCGATGAAGGGGCGCATCGTCGGCGCGGTATCGAGCTCGGCGCAGAGCACGGCGCGCCTGCAGGCGCACGGCATCCGCGTCTTCGATGCCAACGAGGTCGAGCGCATCCCCGTCTATATCGACGGCGCCGACGAGATCGATGGCCGTGGCTGCATGATCAAGGGCGGCGGCGCCGCGCTCACGCGCGAAAAGATCGTCGCCGACCTGGCCGAGCGCTTCATCTGCATCGCCGACGAGAGCAAGCGCGTGGCAGTGCTCGGCAAGTTTGCGCTGCCGGTCGAGGTGATCGAGATGGCGCGCGCCCAGGTGGCCCGGCGCTTCGCTGCGCTCGGTGGCACGCCGGTGTTGCGCCCCGGTGTGATCACCGACAACGGGCACCCGCTGCTCGATGTGCACGGGCTGTCGATCACCGACCCCCTGGCGATGGAAGCTGAGATCAATCAGTGGCCGGGCGTTGTCGCCGTCGGCATCTTCGCGCGTCACCGGGCTCGGGTCTGCCTGCTGGGGACGGCGAACGGAGTGCAGCGCTTGGACTTCGATTGAGGGATCGCGGCATGCGCCAGTCGCCCGTCCGTGATGTTGTGTTTTCGCGTTGTGCCTCGAGTTGATGCGCACACAAGAGTTGGGCCTCTGAATGGACACTCCGACTTGCTATATGTGCACCAAGCCCGCCACGTCTCGCGAGCACGCTCCGCCAAAGTGCCTTTTCCCAGAGGCAAGAGACTCACTAGATGGTGCGGATCTCCGCAAGAATCTAATCACGGTTCCGTCTTGTGACGAGCACAACAGCGAACGTTCCCACGACGACGAATACCTGTTCATGGCGCTGGCTGGTTCCTACACGTCCAGCGAAATTGGCCTTCGGCAGTTCACCACGAAGGTGAGCCGAGCCTTTGAGCGCCAACGATCGAAAGCAGTCGCGTTTGTCCATCAATCCAAATCAGTTCGCCTGCGGCGGCTTGCGCAGGTCGAATGGGAGGACGGACTTCAGGTCATCGTCCATGGCGACAAGATTGATTCAGTTCTGGAGCAGTGCGCACGCGCGCTCTACTTCCACGAAACCGGTCGGCGCCACCTTGGTCCGGCACATGTGCTCGTCGACTTCACGCTGTATCACGACGAGCGGCTTCAATCCGAAATCACGCACGCCTTCTTGGTCACTCAGTCGTTCTTCGCAGACCAAACCCCAAAAGGTGGCAATCCCTCAGTCTTTAGGTACAACTTCCAGGAGAGCAGCGCCACCGCGCTCTTCCTGCTGTGTTTTTACGGCCAGAGTCGAGCAATGGTGCGGTTCAAGAACGTCCTGCTAGATGTGAAGCCGGAGGCCTAGTCTGTCGTGTACGGACTCGGCCGCCGAAGCCAGTCAGCTGCACCGCACTTTCAGCATCCCCTTTAACGCAATTTAGCTGAAGCGCACCCACCGCCGAGCCGGGTCGATCGCATCGACCAGGTCGGCCTCCAGCGGCCACGGCGCGCCGCTGACTTGCGCGGCGATCAGCTCGGCGCACAGGGTTGCGGTGGTCAGGCCGCGCGAGCCCAGGCCGCTGTGTAGCCACAGCCCGGCTTGGCGCGGCAGCAGTCGCGGCGCATCGGCGCGTGAGGGTCGTGGCGCTTCGAGATCGGGCGCCGGGCCGACGAGCGGCAAGCGGTCGGGCGTGGCGGCGCGCCAGCCGACGCGGCCTTGCAGCGCAGTGCTGTCGTGCAAAGCGTCGGCGCCGATCAAGCGCGCGAGCTTGGTGCGGTTCTCGGCGTGGTCACTGTCACGAACTCTGGCGTCTTCATCGTCGGTCTGGTTGGTGGCGCCGAACAGCAAGCGACCGTCGCGCAGCGTCAGCACGTAGCCGCCGCTGGCAACGGGGAGGCGCGGCGCAACGGCTGTTGCCTGGGCGCTCCAACTCAGCTGACCGCGCTGGCGCAGCAGCCAATGCGCGGGCAAGCCGGCCAGGCGCAGCGCGTCGCTGGCGTTGGCCAGCACCAGCACGGGCGCTTCGGCGATGAGCTGGCCCTCAGCGTCGATCACTCGCCAGTGGTCGCCCTGGCGCTCGATGCGCTGCACAGCGCTCGCGCCGCGCCAGGTCACGCCGGCGGTGGCCAGTGCATCGCGCACCAGCGCGACCGGATCGACCCAGCCGCCCGCGGGGTAGAACCAGGCCGGCTGCACGATGGGCAGACCCGCATGCTGGGATGCCGCCGCGGCGCTGAGCGCCTGCACATAGCTGGGGGGCAGGGCCTGTTGGTCCAGCAGACCTTGCATGGCGGCCGGCGACAGCCGCGACTCCAGGCGCAGCAGGCCGTCGGTGCGGCCCGTCACGCCGCGCGCGATCGCTGCGCGCATGGCCGGCGCTGTTGCCAATGCCGCTGCGCGCAACAGCCGCGCATGCGGCCCGTCGTGGCCCATAACGGCGCCGTGAAACAGGCCAGCGGGGTTGCCGGAGGCCTCGGCCGCGGGCTCGGCGTGGCGGTCGATCACGGTGCAGGCGATGCCTTGTTGCGCCAGGGCGCGTGCCGTGCTTGCACCGGCCAGGCCGCCCCCGATGACGATGGCGTGCGCGGGCGCGTCGCGCGGCACGGCGCGGCCCGGTGGCACGGGCGGCGCGAACCGCGGGGCAAAGGTGGCCCGCGTGATGTCGCCGTTGCCACTAGCGCTCGGCGCGGCATAGGCCGCGAAGCCGGCACCGCGCAGGCCCTCACGCACCACCTGCGCAGCGCTCCAGGTAGCGGCGGTGGCGCCGGGCGCGGCCAGGCGGGCCAGCATCGTGAACACGCCGCGCTCCCACATGGTCGGGTTGCGCTCGGGCGCAAAGCCGTCGAGGTAGAAGGCGTCGACGCGCGCCACCAGTTCGCGCGCCCAGACCTGCACGTCGCCGAAGGCCAGCAGCAGGCGCACGCGGCCCGCGTCGAAATCCAGTGTGTGCAGGTTGCAGGTGGCGGGCGGCCAGGCGTCGATCAGGGCGCGGGTGAGTTCGGGCACGGGCGACGCGGCGTGGGCGCGCCGCAGGTCGTCAACGCGCAACGGGTGTTTCTCGATCGAGATGAAGTCGAGGCGCTCGCAGCGTGCCGGGTCGTCGCGCCAGGCGGCCCAGGTGGCCAGGAAGTTGGTGCCCAGGCCGAAGCCGGTTTCCAGCACCGTGAAGCGCGCGCGGCCGCGCCAGCGGTCGGGCAGGCCATTGCCGGCCAGGAAGACACGCTGCGCTTGGGCAAGGGCGCCATTCGCTGGGGGGTAGCGGCTGTCGAAGGCGGGCGCAAGCGGCGCGACAGGGTCGCTGAAGTCGACCGTTGCCGGGACGATGGCCGCGCTTCTCACGCGGCCTGCGCCGCCCGGTCCGCCAGCCAGGCCAGCAGCGGCTCGCGCACGGCGCTCAAGCTGCGGTAGGCCAGCACGCCGTCGCTCATGCTGGCGATGGCCTCGTGCAGGCGCTGCGCGCGCTCGGCGCTGTCGATGGCGGTGGCCAGCGGCTCGATGTCGACGTGGATCGTGAACACCGCTTGCGTCTTGCCCGGCAGTGCGATGAAGGTTTGCCGCTCGGTGCGCCACCAGGCGACAGGCGCCTTGCCGTCGGCAAACGCATCGGCCGACCACGGCGCGTGATCGACGTTGGCCGGGTGCGCACTCAAGCGCGGATGGCGCGTCACGTTCCATACGAAGCGCTCCCAGCGCTCGGGTCCGCACACCATGCGCATCAGGTGGTCGCTGGCGCGCAGCAGCAGGGCGTTGTCGGCAACGGGTGCGTGCACCTCGCGAAAGTGACGGCCGATCTTTTCTTCGGGTGCCCAATGCGAGGGCAGCGCGACCGCGAGCCAGGGCAGGGTGCCGCTCTGGGCATCGACGACCGCAAAGTCTTCGACGAAGGTCAGGCAGATCAGCCCGGCCAGGCGCCACTCGGGCGGCAGGCTGCGCAGGCAGCGGCCGATCTCGTCGCCCAGGCCGAAGCGGCCGCTGGCCAGGTCTTCAACGCGCCCACCGCGCACCGCGGCCCCAAGCAGCGGCGCGCTGGCGCGCTCGCCGTCCCAGGTGAAGTGGCCTGGGTGCTCGCGCGCTGCATGTGTTGCCAGCGCGTGCATTGCAGGCAGGGTGTCGAAGCCGGGCACGACTTGCAAGGCCTGCGACGGCAAGGCCGACAGCACGGCCAGCTTCTCGCGCTGATGCCGCGAGCCGGGGCCGGCTGGCGTGAGGTGCGAGGCACCGTCGGCCATGCGACGCAGGCCGGGCTGCATGCGAAACGGTGCCGCGACGGCGGCGTCGAAGTCGAACGTCATGGAGGCGAACTATGCGACAGCACCAAAGAAAAGGGCACCCCGAGGGTGCCCGCTGTCCTTCTTGCCGCAGGCGTCACACGCGCTTGCGGTACTCATGCGTGCGGGTGTCGATCTCGATCTTGTCGCCGTTCTCGACGAACAGCGGCACGGCGATCTCGAAACCCGTGGCGATCTTGGCCGGCTTCATGACCTTGCCCGAGGTGTCGCCCTTGACGGCGGGCTCGGTGATGACTTCGCGCACCACGCTGGTCGGCAGCTCGACCGAGATGGCCTTGCCGTCGTAGAACACCACTTCGACGGCCATGCCGTCTTCGAGGTAGTTGATGGCGTCGCCCATGTTCTCGGACTCGACCTCGAACTGGTTGTACTCGGCGTCCATGAAGGCGTACATCGGGTCGGCGAAGTAGGAGTAGGTGCAATCCTTCTTGTCCAGCACGATCTGGTCCATCTTGTCGTCGGCCTTGAACACGACTTCAGCGCCGAAGCCGTTGAGCAGGCTCTTCATCTTGACGCGCACGGTGGCCGAATTGCGGCCGCCGCGGCTGTACTCGGTGCGGAGC
>JANNFB010000367.1:0-8294 GCA_031379365.1 Burkholderiales bacterium | reverse complement strand
GTCCACGAGTGCCTGGCGAGGGCCATTGCGCATGCAAGCGCAATGGCGGAAGGGCCAGGGCCAGCGCGCTTGCGCGCATCAACCTCTGACTTGCGGCAAGTGTTTGAGCGCAGAGAGCGCAGCGAACGCAGCGAGTTCTGCAACGGGGCCCCGGACCCGAGCAGCGCAGGGCAGTCGAAGCGAAGCGCAGACCGCCGAGGTTGCTCGCCGGGCCCTGCCCGGCTGCCCCGTTGCCGCGCCAGTGCAACGAGAGCGGACGTACGCCAACGTCCGCAAAGGGCCGACAGCGGCCCTCTGCACCACTGCGCTTCATCCGTCGCGGGCAACGCGCCGCGCCAAGAGCCGCTGAATGCTTTCCGCTCCGCTCGTCCTTGGCGCATCTTTCGCCTACCTGCTGTTGCTGTTCGGCGTGGCGCACTTCGCCGACGGCCGGGCCCGCGCCGGCCGCTCGGTGATCGGCAACGCGTGGGTCTATGCCCTGTCGATGGGCGTTTACTGCACCGCCTGGACCTACTTCGGCAGCGTCGGCCGCGCGGCCACGTCGGGCCTGTGGTTCCTGCCGATCTACCTCGGGCCGACGCTGGCCATGCTGCTGGCCTGGCCGGTGCTGCGCAAGATGATCCGCATCGCGCGCCAGTACCGCATCACCTCGATCGCCGACTTCATCGCCAGCCGCTACGGCAAGAGCCGGGCGCTGGCGGCGCTGGTCACCGTGATCGCGCTGATCGGCATCCTGCCTTACGTCGCGCTGCAGTTGAAGGCGATTGCCAGCGGCTACGCGGTGCTGACCGCCACACCCGGCGCGGCCCATGGCGGCGGACCGTGGTGGCGCGACAGCACGCTGTACTTCGCGCTCGCCCTGGCCGGCTTCACGATCGCCTTCGGCACGCGGCACCTCGACACGAGCGAGCGCCATGAAGGCATGGTGGCCGCGATCGCGTTGGAGTCGGTGGTCAAGTTGCTTGCCTTCATGGCGGTCGGCGTGTTCGTCTGCTGGGGTTTGTTCGACAGCCCGGGCGAGATCTTCGCGCGGGCTGCCGCGCGCGCCGACCTGAAGCCGCTGCTCGGCCTGGGAGGCGAGAGCCGCTTTGCCGGCGGCCAGTGGTTCGCGCTGACACTGCTGGCCATGCTGTCGGTGATCTTCCTGCCGCGCCAGTTCCAGGTCATGGTGGTGGAGAACGTCGACGAGCGGCATGTCAAGCGCGCCAGTTGGGCCTTTCCGCTCTACCTGCTGCTGATCAACCTGTTCGTGTTGCCGATCGCCCTGGGCGGTCTCTTGCACTTCACGAATACCGGCGCAGGCGGCGCCGACCCCGAGACCTTCGTGCTCTCCCTGCCCTTGGCCAACGGCGCACCGTGGCTCGCGTTGGTGGCCTTCATCGGCGGCTTGTCGGCGGCCACCGGCATGATCATCGTCGAGGCGATTGCCGTCTCGACGATGGTCAGCAACGATCTGGTGATGCCGCTGCTGCTGCGCCTGCGTGGGCGCCACGATGCGCGCGATCTGAGCGGCACACCGCTGGCGGTGCGGCGTGTCGTGATCGTGGCGCTGCTGCTGCTCGGTTACCTGTACTTCCGCATCGCGGGCGAAGCCTATGCGCTGGTCAGCATCGGCCTGATCAGCTTTGCCGCGGTGGCCCAGTTCGCGCCGGCCTTGCTCGGCGGCATGTTCTGGCGGGGCGGCACGCGCGCCGGCGCGCTGGCCGGCCTGGGCGCTGGCTTTGCGTCGTGGGCCTACACGCTGCTGCTGCCGTCGATTGCCAAATCAGGCTGGCTGCCCACCGACTTCATGCATGACGGCCCGTTCGGCCTGGCGCTGCTGCGGCCTGAGCAGTTGCTCGGCCTGACCGGGCTGGACAGCCTGACCCACGCGCTGCTGTGGAGCCTGCTGGTCAACACCGGGCTGTATGTGGCGGTGTCGCTGGCGCGCGCACCCACGGCGCGCGAGGCGGGGCAGGCATTGCTCTTCGTCGATGTGTTCGAGCGCACCGGCCAGGGCGCGGCGGCGCCGCCGGTGTTCTGGCGCGGCCGCGCCAACGTCGCGGTGCTGCAGCAACTCGCGCTGCGTTTTCTCGGCGCCGAGGCGGCGCAGCGGCTGTTTGCCGATGTGCTGCGCCAGCGCGGCGTCGAGCGCATCGAGGCCGTCGCCGCCGATGCCCAACTGGTGCAGCAGGTCGAGACCCAACTGGCCGGCGCCATAGGCAGTGCCTCGGCGCACGCGGTGGTGGCCGCGGTGGTCGAAGAAGAAGCGCTGGCGCCGGCCGACATCCTGCGCATGCTCGACGAGGCCTCGCAGGTGCGCGCGGCCAACCGCCAGCTCGAGAGCCTGGACCGGTTGAAGGACGACTTCATGTCCTCGGTGACGCACGAGTTGCGCACGCCCTTGACCTCGATCCGCGCCTTCGCCGAGCTGATGCGCGACGATCCGACCATGGACATCGCCCAACGCCAGCAATTCACCGCCTTGATCGTGACCGAAGCCGAGCGCCTGTCGCGGCTGGTGAACCAGGTGCTGGACATGGCCAAGATCGAGTCCGGACACGGTGACTGGCGCAATGAGGCGATCGACCTGCGCGAGCTGATCGCTCACGCGGTGAGCACCACCCGCGAGGTGTTCCGCGAGCGCGGCGCCGAAGTCAGCGTCGAGCAGCCCGAGGCGGTGCCGCTGTTGCATGCCGACCGTGACCGCCTGCTGCAAGTGCTGCTCAATCTGCTGTCCAACGCCGCCAAGTTCGTGCCGCCCCGCCGGGGCCGCGTCGTCGTGGCGTTGACGGCCGATGCCCGTGCGGCGAGCATTGAAGTGCGCGACAACGGGCCGGGCATCGCGCCCGAGCAGCAGCAGCAAGTGTTCGAGAAATTCCGCCAGGGCGGTGACGCCGCCAACCGCCCCCAAGGCACCGGCCTGGGCTTGCCGATCAGCCGCCAGATCGTCGAGCATTTCGGCGGCCGGATGTGGCTGCGCAGCGTGCCCGGCCAGGGCGCCAGCTTCGGCTTCGATCTGCCGTGGCATCACCAGGAGACAAGCCAATGAGCAAGCATGTGCTGATCGCCGACGACGAGCCCAACATCGTCATCTCGCTCGAGTTCCTGATGAAGCGCGAAGGCCACCGCGTGAGCATCGCGCGTGACGGCGACGCCGCGCTCGAGGCCATCCGTCGCGATCGCCCCGACCTCGTACTGCTCGACGTGATGATGCCGGGCAAGAGCGGCTTCGAGGTCTGCCAGGCGGTACGCGCCGACGAAACCCTGGCGGCAGTGAAGATCGTGATGCTCAGCGCCAAGGGCCGCGACACCGACCTGGCCAAGGGCAGCGCCCTGGGCGCCGACGCCTACATGACCAAACCCTTCTCGACCCGCGAGCTGGCCGACAAGGTGCGCGAGCTGTTGCAATGACCCCCCCGCAGCGCCTTCGGCACCTCCCCCCAGGGGGTAATGCCAGCGGCCGGGCGGGCCGCGCCACGGCGTTCGCTTGGCCAAGCGCGGCGGGGCCCCTGACGTGAGACTGGACAAGCGCGAAATCGCAGCGGCCCTGACGCCGGCGGCCGTGCTTGCGCTCGCGGCGCTGATCGGCGGCGCCTTGTTTGCCGCCACGCTCGAGCCCGCCGAGCGTGAGGCCCTGGCGGCGCTGCTCGCGCCGCGGGCGGCCCTGCTGTTGCTGGCCTGGTTGCTGCTGTCGGGTGCGCTAGGCGCACTGGCGCGCCGGGCCTACCTGCGCTGGGTGGCGGCCGCGGCGCGCCTGGCCGAGGAAGCTGGGGTGCTGCTGGCCACCGACGTGGAACGCCCGCTCGAGCCGCAGGGCAGTGCCGAGACCCGCGCGCTGGCCAGCGTGATCAACCAGCTCGCCAGCCAGCGCAACGCCTTGCGCGCCGACATGGCCGCGCAGGTGCAAGCGGCCAGCCGCGGCGTGGCCCAGGAGCGCAACCGCCTGGCGGCGCTGATGGCCGAACTGACACAGAGCGTCGTGGTCTGCAACCTCGACGGCCGCATCCTGCTCTACAACGCCCGCGCGCGCACCCAGCTGCGTGCGCTGTCGAGCGCCGCCGCGCCGGCAGCCGGCGCCGAGCTGATCGGCCTGGGCCGCTCGATCTACGCGCTGCTCGACCGCGCGCTGGTGGTGCACGCGCTCGAGTCGGTGCAGCAGCGGCTGCAGCGCGGCGCCGCGCACCCGTCGGCCCAGTTCGTCACCAGCAGCCGCACGGGGCAACTGTTGCGGGTGCAGATGGCGCCGGTGCGCGCCATCTCGACAGGTACCGCGCCGGTGCAGGCCGTCTCGCAAGCTACCGCGCCAGTGCGCGCCGTCGGCGCCAGCACCGACACGGCGCCGCTGGACGGCTTTGTGCTGATGCTGGACAACATCACACGCGACTTCGCCGACGAGGCCGAACGCGACCGCCTGCTGCACGACCTGACCGAAGGCAGCCGGGCCTCGCTCGGCAACCTGCAGGCGGCCGTCGAGATGCTCGACTACGAGGATGTGGATGCCGTCACGCGCGAGCGATTCCACGGCGTGATCCGCGACGAAGTCAGCGCGATGAGCCAACGCATCCGCCAGGTGTCCGACCAGTCCACGCAGGCCCTGAAGACACGCTGGCCTCTGGAAGACATGCTCGGCGCCGATCTGCTGGCCGCCGCCTGCCGGCGCATCGAAGCCCAACACGGCTGCAGGACAGCCGCCGACGCGGTAGACCCGGGGCTGTGGTTGCGCGTCGACAGCTACTCGCTGCTGCAGGCCCTGCTGTACCTGGCCGGGCGGCTGGTGGAAGAGTACGGCGTCGAGCTGCTGCAACTGCGCCTGGTGCGCAACGCGGGCCGCGCCCGGCTCGAGCTGGTCACGAACGGCCACACCTTGAGCAGCGAGGCCGTCGGCCACTGGGAGACGGACGCGATGCGCATCGGCGACGAGCGGCTGGCGCTGAGCTTGCGTGATGTGGTCGAGCGCCACGACGGCGCCTTCTGGTTCGAGCGCGCGCGGCTGCGCCACGAATCGCTGTTCTGCCTGCTGCTGCCCGTGGCCGATGGCGTTGAACCTCTGGCCGCAGCGCAGTTCGTGCGCGGCGACAGCCGCCCCGAGGTGTATGACTTCGACCTCTTCGCCCCCAGCGAGCAGGCGCGCGACCTGGCCGACCGTGGCCTGGCGGATCTGGCCTACACCGTGTTCGATACCGAGACCACCGGCCTCGACCCGGCCGGCGGCGACGAGATCATCCAGATCGGCGCCACCCGCATCGTGGCCGGCAAGCTGCGCCGCGAAGACTGCTTTGAGCAGCTGATTGACCCGCAGCGCGACATTCCCGCCGCCGGCATCGCCATCCACGGCATCCAGCCCGAGACGCTGGCCGGTGCGCCGACCATCGCCACCGTGCTGCCGGCCTTCCACGCCTTCGCACACGACACCGTGCTGGTGGCCCACAACGCGGCCTTCGACATGCGCTTCCTGCAGATCAAGGAAGGCCCGACCGGCGTGGTCTTCGACCAGCCGGTGCTCGACACCCTGCTGCTGTCGGCGGTGGTCCACCCGCAGCAAACCTCCCACGGCCTGGAGGCGATTGCCGAACGCCTGGGCGTGGCCGTACTCGGCCGCCACACCGCCCTGGGCGACGCCATGGTCACGGCCGAGATCTTCCTCAAGCTCGTGCCGCTGCTGGCCGAGCGCGGCATCCATACCCTGGGCCAGGCACGCGAAGCGGCGCAGCAGACCTACTACGCGCGGGTCACCTACTGAATGCGGGCGCGGCCGTCGCGGCGGCGCCCGCCTGACCGACCGCCGTCGGCCGTGCCGACACATCGCGATCGCGTCGCCCCGTCAGAACGTCGGCTCGGTCTGCGCCAGCCCGTCGTAGAGCCGGATGAAGGCTGCGTCGGGCGCGCCGTCCGCTGTGGTGTACGAGGCGCGCACGCCGGGCGCCAACGCGGCCAGGGCGGCTTCGGCGGCGTCCTTCTGGGCGACGGCTGCGGCCAGCGAACATGCACAGTGCAGCGCCAGGTCGAGCGGTACGGCGGGTTCAGCCAGCGGCAGGGCAGACTTGCCAATCGTGTCCGCGACGGCCTGAGGGAAATCGAGGGATTCGACCCAGATCGCACCGACCTTCGGGTGGTCGATGCCGAAGGCTTCCATCTCGATGGCGGCGAGTTCGGCGCCGCGAACCGGCGCGAAGCCCGTGAACATGGCGTTGGCGATCTCGGGATAGCTGCGGCACAGGATCAGATGGCCAGCGGCGTGCAGCAGGCCGCAGATGTAAGCCTCCTCCGGGTCCGCCGCCAGGCGCGGCGCCAGCTTGTTGGCGGCGGTCGCGGCAACCAAGGCGTCGCGCCAGAAGATGCGCAAGTCGATGCCCGGGACGGCCTCGAAGGACGACGAGACCCCGCAGGCGACGATCAGCCGGTTCAGCGCCTGGATGCCGATCAACGCGACGGCGGCATCGATCGACGCCATCGTGCGATGGCCGCCGAAGAAGGACGAGTTCGCGACGCGCAGCACTTTCGAACAGAGCACCGGGTCTTGCGACAGCGCTTCGCCGATCTGGCGGAAGTCGACTTCCGGGTCGCGCAGCGCGGCGATCAGGCGCTGCACGACGCGAGGAATCGTCGGCAGCTCGACGCGACCGGCGGCAACATCGTCGATGAACCTGGGCGTGCGGACGGCGGCACCAGATTGTTCTGTCGCAGCGGTAGCTTTCGTCGGTTCGAGGGTGAACGCTGGGATGTAGCCTTGGTCCATGGTGCAGGGTCGTTTCGGCAATTCGAGGAAGACGCCTCCAGTGTTCGCCATGCGTCGGGCATCGGCGCGCCGATCAACAAGGCAAACCGAGCCTACTTCTGCACTTCACCTTGGTTCGCCGCTGCCCCTGCGGCTCGTGATCGTGCGCCGACGCGCCGAACCCGGTTCTACGCGAGCGATCGCTTGATTCCGACGAACTTCGCCAGGATCGCGCGGTGCCGGCCGGCCCACAGGGTCAGCGCCTCGGCGTCACCCTTGCCGAATACGTTGTGCAGGAAGGCCAGTGACAGCTCCTTCGTCGCCGCCTTGACCTGCGGGTTGAGCTCGACGCCGCCGGTGCCGGCGCGGTCGGTGAACATGCTGTGCGAGCCGCCGTCGAAGACCGCCAGCGCCTTGGCGGTGCTGCCGCTGGCTTCGAACACGGCCACGCGGTCTTCGGCGCCGGAGTAATAGCCCGGAATGCGGATCACGTCACCCGTGGCGGTGACGTGCAGCGTCGGCACGGTCACCGGTGCGAGGATGGTCGCGGGGTCGGGCTCGCCGTAGAAGGGCGGGGCCGAGAGCACGATGGCGGCCTGCAGCCGCGGCTCGCGCAAGTCGATCAGCCGGCCCTGGCGCTGCACACGCGCACCCGCGGCCAGCAGCACGGTGTTGGCGCCGTAGCTGTGGCCGGCCGCGGCAATGCGCTCCGCGTCGATACGCGGGGCGAACTCGCTGCCCGGCCCGAGCAACTGGTCGAGCGCAAAGCACAGGTCCTGCGCCCGGGCGATGGCTTCGCCGTCCTGGGCCGCAACCTGCAGGCGGCCGAGCATGCCCAGGGGGTTGCCGAACCAGACGTTGCGGTCGCTGCCGACGTGCTGCAAGTGCAGGCTGGCCACGCCGTGGCTGGCCCAGTGCTGGCCCAGGTAGCTGTAGCCGCGCCGCGAGCCGCCGATGCCGTGGGAGAAAACCACCAGCGGCACACGCGCCGCAAGCGCGCCAGTTTGCGGCCAGTACAGGCGCACCGGCACGGCGCGCGCGCGGCGCGCATCGACCCAGTCGAACTCGACGGTGTCGAAGGGCGCGGCCTGCTGGGCACGCAGCGGCCAGGCTGCGGCGGCCAAGGCCAGGGCGCCGAAGCGCCGCCGCGTCAGGCGGACCTTGCAAGGCGCGCTCACGGCGTCACCTCGGCGGCCGTAGTGGCACGCGGGAAGCGCTTGCGCCATTGGCGCGCGAACCACTGCACCATGTCATCGACATAGGTGAACACCACCGGCACGACCAGCAGGCTGAGGAAGGTGGACGTGACCAGCCCGCCGATGACGACGATGGCCATCGGCGCGCGGAAACTCGGGTCGGTGCCGAAGCCCAGGGCAATCGGCAGCATGCCGGCGCCCATGGCGATGGTGGTCATGATGATGGGCCGGGCGCGCTTGTGGCAGGCATCGAGCAAGGCGTCCCAACGGTTCAGGCCGCGGTCGCGCCGGGCCATGATGGCGTACTCGACGAGCAGGATGGAGTTCTTGGTGGCAATGCCCATCAACATGATCATGCCGATCATGGCCGGCATCGACAGGTCGGTGCGGGTGATGAACAG
>JANNFB010000339.1:0-2589 GCA_031379365.1 Burkholderiales bacterium | reverse complement strand
AGCGAGGCCCTGGTCTTCGCCAGCAAGGCCGGCGCCGACCCGGCCAAGGTGCGCCAGGCCCTGATGGGAGGCTTTGCCGCCAGCCGCATCCTCGAGGTGCACGGCGAGCGCATGGTCAAGCGCACCTTCAACCCGGGCTTTCGCATCGGCCTGCACCAGAAGGACTTGAGCCTGGCCCTGGCCGGCGCCCGTGCCCTGGGCGTGGCGCTGCCGCAAACCGCCGGCGCAGCGCAACTGATGCAGGTCTGCGCCGCCAATGGCATGGCCGAACTCGACCACTCGGCGCTGGTCAAGGCCATCGAGTTGATGGCCAACCACGCCGTCGCCAGCTAGGGACGCAGCGCGCGCTGCTGCGTTGCGAGCAGTGCGCCCAACGCGAGCACGGCTGCACTGATGGCCAGCCCACGCAGCAGGCCGCCGGGCCCGTCGGCCACGATGCCCACCAAGGTCGGGCCGACGATCTGGCCGGCGGCGAAGATGATCGTGAATGCAGTGATGCCCGCGGGCCAGGCGGCGGCAGGCAGGTTGTGGCGCACCAGCGCTGTGGTCGCAGCCACGACCTGCAGGAACACGCCATCGAACAACAGCCCGGAAGCGAAGGCGGCGAGCGGGTGCGCCGAGAGCACCGGCAGAACGGTCGCCGCGGCCAGCAGCCCATTGAGCAGGGCCAGCACGCCGCCGCCGCGCCAGCGCTGCAGCAAGCCCGCCCAGATCCACGACGACGCAATCACCGCAGCACCGAGCATCAGATAGAAGACGGTGATGGCCGCCGGGGCCAGGCCCTGCTCGCGCAGGAGCGTGACGATGAAGGTCATGTAGCCGATGTAACCCAGGCCGAAGCACAAGTAGGACACCAGGCCGAAGGCCAGCGGCGCCCAGGACAGGCGAGCCCGCACGGCGCGCGGCCCGGGCGGCGCATGCAGTTCGCGCGTGAAGGCCGCCGTGAACACCGTTGCCAGACCAGCCAAAGCCGCGAGCGCCGTCCAGGCGTGCGGCCAGCCCGCCGCTGCAGTGGCGATGAAGGGCGGCACACACAGCGCCGAAGTAACGATGCCCAGGCCCGTGCCGCCGTAGTACAGGCCCAGCACGGTGCCGGGTTGCAGACGGCCGCCGGCGCCGGCAAGGCGCGCGGCGAGCACGCCGCCGCTGACGAAAGACGCCGCACTCGCCAAGCCTGTCGCGAAGCGCAAGGCATACAGGGCCGCGTCGCTGCGCACGCCACCATGCAGGGCCAGCAACACGGCCGCTGCCGCGCCGCCCAGCAGCAACACGCGCCGGGCATCGTGCCGCGTCAGCCAACCCGCCGCCAGCAGCGCACCGATGAGATAGCCGGCCGCGTTGACGGTGTTCATCGCACCTGCCGTCGTGTAGCTCCAACCCAGATCGGCGCGCATCGGCGGCAGCATCAGGGCATACGAGAAGCGCGCCAGCCCCAGCGACACGGCGGCGGCGAAGGCCAACGCGAGCGCGGCGCGAACCGGTGCGGCCACCGCGTTCATGCACCGACGCGCGCAGACAGCACGCGCTGTGCGACCTGCGCAAACCCCGCGCCGCGCTCACCGGAGGTGAGATAGGCCGGCCAGGTGTGCAACTGATCAGCGAAGCGGCGCAGGTTGGCCACACCGACGCTGAGCGGGAAGTGGCCGAACATGGCCTGGTCGTTGGTCGAGTCGCCGACATAGACCCAGCGTTCGACTTCGGCATCGAGGCTGCGGCCGAACAAGCGTTGCAGCATCCAGCGCGCACCCGACAGTTTGGTGTGCTCGCCGTACCAGCCGTTGATGTGGATCGAGCTGACCGTGGCGTTCATGCCCTCGCGCCGCATGAGCGCCGCCACGCGGGCGATGGTTGTGGCATCGAGGTGGGTGAACTCGCTGTGGTCGATGGCGATGTCGGTGACACGGCCCGGGCTGTCGCGGGCCAGCAGGACGCGCGGCAGTTCGGCCTTGATCATGGCGGCCACCTGGGCCAGGCGCACGGCATGGTGCGCGCGCGTGGCCGCGTCCTGGGCGTATTCGGTGTGCACAGCGTCGCCCTCGCGAATCAAGGCCACGGCGCCGTTCTCGGCCACGATGGCGGCCACCGGCCAGTTGCGCGCAAACGGTTCGCTCCAACCCATCGGCCGCCCCGTGATGGCGATCACCGGGAGGCCGGCCACATGCAATGCCTGTAAGGCCTCGAGCGCTACCGGCTCGATGGCGCCATCGCGCGTCAGGGTGTCGTCGATGTCAGTCAGCACGCCGGCCACAGGGCGGAGCTTCGCCAATGGCACAGCGGCCCAGTCGAGCACATGCAGAGGCAGCATCTGCCCAGTCTTGCACAGCCCGGCGCCTGCACAGGCCGGCGAGTGCCGCTACAATCATGTTGTCTTCCGAGGAGCGTTGCAACCCCCACCCTGGGGCCAGGCTCGGAAGGTACCACTTGCAACCGCGCTCACCTGCACGATGGCTGTCGTGGGTGAGTTGGATTCCCCCTTCATCGTCGTCGCAGGTTCCTAACCGTTTGGAGCCCGAGATGAATGCTGTTCTGAAACCCCGCCTGCTGGATCACCATGTTGCCGACCTGTCCCTTGCCGACTGGGGCCGCAAG
>JANNFB010000328.1:0-3706 GCA_031379365.1 Burkholderiales bacterium | reverse complement strand
GGGGGCCGCGCCCCCCCCGGCCCCCCGCCGGCGGGGGGGGGGGGGGGGGGGGGGGGGGCCCGCGCGCCCGCCGCCCCGCGCCCGGGCGGCGCCGCCCCCCCCCCCCCCCCCCCGCTTCGTGCTCTGACTCGTTGCAGGTGTCTGAGCGCAGAGAGCGCAGCGAACGCAGCGAGTTCTGCAACAGGGCCCCGGACACGAGCAGCGCAGGGCAGTCGAAGCGAAGCGCAGACCGCCGAGGTTGCGCGCCGAGCCCTGCCTGGCTGCCCCGTTGCCGCGCAATCGCAACGAGAGCGGCAATTGAGAGTCCGCAATGGGCCGTCAAGCAACAGCGGCCCGCGCAATAGATGGACCGGGTCAGGTCACCTGGCCGGTGCGCCAAACCGCGTCATCAACTCGCCCGCCAGCGGCGCATCGGCGAGCAGGCCGCGGCCATCGGCCACCTGCGCGCCGTTGACCCACACGCCGTGCACGCCGAGTGCGTCGGTGGTCAAGCGCGGGGCGCCGCCAGGCAGGTCGTGGACGCGGCGCTTGGGGCCGCGGCCGACGGTAGCCGGGTCGAATAGCAGCAGGTCGGCGGCATAGCCCTCGCGCAGCAGGCCGCGCTGCGGCATGCCAAACAGCAGGGCGCTCTGGCTTGTCAGGCGCCGTGCCGCCTCGGGCAGGCTCATCGCGCCGCGCTCGCGCACCCAGTGACCGAGCAAGTGCAGGCCGAAGCCGGCGTCGGTGAAAAAGGTCAGGTGCGCGCCGGCGTCGCTGAGCGAGACGATGCTGTGCGGGTGATTCAGCATGCGGCCGACCGCTTCTTCGTCGCTGTTGAGCAATTGAGCGACGAAGGTGGTTTTCAGGTCTTCGGTCAGCGCCAGATCAAGCATGACGTCCAGCGGATCGCGACCTTGCTCCGCGGCGATGGCAGCGATGCTGCGTTGTTCGAGGGCGCGGTGGCGCGGCTCGGTGACTTCGACCACGTGGACCTTGTCCCACTCGGCGTTGAAGAGACGGAACACCGCCGGCGCCGCCAGTTCGGCGCGCACCGCGTCGCGAAACGCCTTGTCAGACAGCACGGCTTTCAGGGCCTCGCCCTGCACGCCGAGCGCGGGCTTCCAACTCGCCAGGCCCTCCACCGGGTAAGGCGATGCGAGGGTGAAATCCATCGTCAGCGGGCAGCACGACACTTGGCCGATGAGTTGTCTGCCGCGCTGGTTGGCAGCAGCAATCGCGTCGAGGTCCTTGAACACGGTCAGCGGGTTCATCGGGTTGTGCAGCAGCGCGGCAATCATCACCGGCCGGCCCGATCGCGCGCTCATCTCTTCGAGCAGACTCACCGGCATCTGCCCGCCCTTGGTGACCATGTAGACGCCGCCACCGGCCTGACCCATGGCTTCCACGAGCGCCAGGTGCTCGGCGTCATTGGCCAGGCGCGAGGGCATGGGCACACCGGCCTCGCCGTTGTGCGCTGGGCTGGTGGAGCTAGCCAGGCCGACGGCGCCGGCCGCCATGGCTTCACGCACGATGGCGGCCATCTCGCCGATTTCGGCCGCGCTGGCTTCGCGCTGCGCGGCGTCGTCGCCGAGCACCCAGGTGCGCACGGAGGAGTGGCCCACATAGGCGGCAAGGTTGACGGCGCTGCCGCGGGCGCGCAGCTGTGCCAGGTACTCGGCGAAGGTCTCGAAGCCCCAATGAATGCCCTGGCGCAGCACCTCGAGCGACATGCCCTCCACCTGCGTCAGGTTGCGCATCGTCAGCTCGCGGTCTTGCGGCCGGCAGGGCGCGATGGTGAAGCCGCAGTTGCCGATCACCGCCGTGGTCACGCCGAGCGCCGGCGAGGGCCGCACATACGGGTCCCAGGTGATCTGGGCGTCGAAGTGGGTGTGGCTGTCGATGATCCCGGGCATCAGCGCCAGGCCGTCGGCGTCGATGACGCGGCGGGCGTCGACAGGCAAGGCCTGGCCGATCGCGCGGATACAGCCCTCACGCACCGCGAGATCGCCGGTGACGGCGTCGGCACCGCTGCCGTCGAGCAGCAGGGCATTGCGAATCAGCAAGTCATCCATGGTGTTCAGGCCACCTTCAGGGTCGGGATCGCAAACATGGTTTCCATCGACTTGCGGGTGCGGTAGGCGTGGGTGGTGGTGTCCATCGCCACATCGGCCCACGACAGACTCTGACCCTGCTTCGCCGCCCGCAGCAGCTTGACGTTGTGCGCCAGGCCCAGCGGCAGGCCGCCGATGGCTACGGACGTGGCGGCCGGCAGCAGCTTGCCCCACACCGTGTAGCCGCCCTCGCCGTCGAGCATCTCGCCGGCTTGCAGGTCGCGCTTGGCGGTGGCCACCACATCGGCATTCCAGCCCGTCGCCACGCCGGTCGGCTCGCCGCGCAGCGCGACGCTGGCGACCGACACACCCACTTCGAGGCCGATCAGATGCCAGCGCTTGTACAGCGTGAAGTAGCGCCCGCTCGGGTCGGTGTGGGCCTTGTACTCTTCGAAGCAGTTCTTGATGTAGTCCGTCTCGGCTTCGACCGTGACCCACACGCCCATGCGGATGTCGTAGGGAATCTGGCGGCCGTCGGCTTCGAGCGACGAGATCACTTCGACCATGCCCTTGCGCTCCAGCACGCCGCCTTCGCTGATCGGCCGCGTGACGAAGGGGATGTCTTCGACGCTGGCCGGCGGGTAGAGCAGGCCGTTGCTCGGCACGCCCAGGCCGGTGGCGTTGGACACCGCGGTGCTCTCGATCGACGGCTTGCTGCCATCGAGGAAGCTGTTGAACATCTTCGGGTTCAGGCCGCCGCGCGCGGCCTGCTCGGGCGTGAGGCCGTAGTGGCCCCACACCGTGTCGGGCGTGCTCTGCGCAAAGTTCGGCAGCCACTTGTGGCCACGGCCGGCCGCCACCACCGGGAAGCCGCAGGTTCGGGCCCAGTCGACCAGGTCGCAGATGAGGGCCGGCTGGTCACCGAAGGCCAGCGAATAGACGACGCCGGCCTCGGCCGCCTTGCGCGCCAAGAGCGGGCCGCAGAAGGCATCGGCCTCGACGGTGACGTTGACGACATGCTTGCGCTGGGCGAAGGCTTCGAGGCAATGGTCAACCGCGGCCACCGGGCTGCCGGTGCACTCGACGATGACGTCTATCGCTGGGTGCCGCACCAGCGCCTGCCAGTCGTCGCCGACATGCGTGCTGCCCTGCTTCACCGCGTCGTCGAGCGAGCTGGCCTGTGTGCGCTCGGGCAGCCAGCCCACGCGCGCCAAGTTGGCCTGGGCCGCCGCCGGCGACAGATCGGCAATGCCCACCAGGTGCACGCCCGGCGTGCGCGGGATCTGCGCCAGGTACATCGTGCCGAACTTGCCGGCGCCGATCAGGCCGATGCGGATCGGTTTGCCTTGGGCCTGGCGTTGCAGAAGTTTGGCGTGCAGATTCATGTCAATCACTCCAGCTTGCGCGGCGCGAGCCGCAATGACCACAGCGGATTCCGGCTCTCGGCCTTTTGCCGACGTTCGTTCCCGCGCGTTCGTGGGCCGCGCCGGCCGAGGCCACCGGGCGCCCGCCTCCGCGAATGTCCTCCGCCCCGGGCTGCGCCCAGGGCTCCCCCTTGATTTCGCTGCGGCGGGCACCCGGCGGCCCCGGCCTCGAGCTTCGGCGGCCCTCCACCCGCGAACAGCCCAAGCACCTCGGATCGGGACGGCGGGGCGCTCTGCGCAGCGAAATCAAGG
>JANNFB010000318.1:0-10065 GCA_031379365.1 Burkholderiales bacterium | reverse complement strand
CTGCCTGCGTCCAAGGCTTCGAGCGCCAACTGCCATTCGTGTGCATCGACGCGCATGAAGTGGTTCTTCTCGCGCGCTTCGAGGAAGGGCACGCCGTGGCCCATCTGGGTGTCGCAGACGATCATGCGCGGCTGCGGCCCCGGGTGAAGGCGCGCCTTGTCGAAGGCCGCGACCACGGCTTCGAGGTCATTGCCATCGATGCGCTGGGTGTACCAACCGAAGGCTTCCATCTTGGGCACCAGGGGCTCGAAGGCCATCACGCTGTTGCTCGGGCCGTCGGCCTGTTGGTTGTTCACATCGACGATGGCGATCAGGTTGTCGAGCCGGTAGTGACTGGCGCTCATCAGCGCTTCCCACACCGCACCTTCGTCGAGCTCGCCGTCGGAGAACAGGGTGTAGACGAAGGACGACGAGGCCTTGCGCTTCAAGCCCAGAGCGTGGCCGACCGCAATCGCCAGGCCCTGGCCAAGCGAGCCGCCCGACATCTCCATGCCCGGCGTGTAGCTGCGCATGCCCGACATCGGCAGGCGGCTGTCGTCGCCGCCATAGGTCTCCATCTCGCTCGCGGGAATGATGCCGGCCTCAATGAGGGCCGCATACAGCGCGATGGCATAGTGACCGTTGGACAGCAGGAAGCGATCCCGGCCCTCCCACAGGGGGTCTTCGGGCTTGAAGGTCATGGCGTGGAAATAGGCCACCGCCAGCACGTCGGCGATGTCCAGCGCCTGCGCGATGTAGCCCTGGCCCTGCACCTCGCCCATCTGCAATGCAAGGCGACGCACACGGTAGGCGCGCTCGGCCAGCGCGGTCATGCTCCGGCGTTCCTCTCGGTGGCGGCCGGTGGCAGGCCGTTGAGCTGCGCCACGAAGTCGGCCAGCATCGGCACATAGCGCTCGGCCTGGCCGGCGGCCTCCATGGCCGCGAAGTTGTTCTTCACCAGCGCCTGCAGGTTGTTCACGGCGCCGATCTCCGTGGCCATGCTGGCCAGGTAGCGCATGTCCTTGTGGGCGTTGCTGATGCTGAACTTGTGCGCGTTCTCGTTGCCCAGCAGGCTCCATTGAATGAAGGTGTCGTAGAAGCCGCAGCGCATGCGCCCCGAGCCGATCACGCTGTGGAACTGCTCGATGCTCAGGCCGGCCTTGCGCGCGATGGCCAGGGCCTCGCTGTACAGCGCCGCATAGCCCATGGCGACGAAGTTGTTGATCAACTTCATCTTGTGGCCCAGACCCAGTGGCCCGAGGTGGACCACATTGCCGGCCCAGCAGCGCAACACGGGCTCGATGCGCGCGAAGGTGGCGTCATCGCAGCCCACCATGGTGTCGAGCATGCCGGCCTCGGCCTCGGCGGGCGTGCGGCCCAGAGGGGCGTCGACCAGGGTCATGCCCGCGGCCTTCAACTCCTCGCCCAGCGCCAGCGTCGACACCGGGCTGGAGGTGGAACAGTCGATGACCACCAGGCCCTGCTTGCCCGACGCGATCACGCCGTCGGGGCCGCGCAAGTTGGCTTCGACCTGGGGCGAGCCCGTGACGCACAGGTGGACGATGTCGCACTGCGCCGCGAGTTCGCGCGGCGAGCTGGCCTCGGTGGCGCCGAGCGAGAGCAGGTGCTCCACCGGCTGCCGGTTGCGGTGGCCGAGCACCACCAGCGGGTGGCCCTTGGTGAGCAGGTTTTTGGCCATGCCGTGGCCCATCAGGCCCACACCGATGAAGCCCACGATCGGCTTCATGCCGATCGCTCCGAGATCGTCGGTTTGGCGCTCATCGCTTGGCTCCTGCGCCGTTGAGCGCCCGGTAGGCCCGGATCACCTGGCTGTCATCGGCCGTGCCGTGGCCCAGGCCACTGGCGGCCAGGAACATCTGCATCGCCGCAGCCGACAGCGGCAGGCCGGCCTTGAGCGCGCGCGCTTCGCCGAGCACGATGCCGATGTCCTTGACGAAGATGTCGACGGCGCTGGTCACGGGCGGCTCGCCCGCCATCAACATGCGCGGCACGCGGTCGCCGAACATCCAGGAGTTGCCGGCCGACACGCCGATGATCTCGGCCATGGTCTGCGTCGACACACCCGCGCGCTCGGCCAGGTGCATCGCCTCAGCGGCGGCAGCGATGTGCACGCCGCAGAGCAGCTGGTTGATCATCTTCGCGGTCGAGCCCATGCCGATCTCGCGGCCGCAGTCGAAGATGCGCTGGCCCATGGCATCGAGCGCCGGCCGGGCACGGGCCAGCACCTCGGCAGCGCCGGAGCACATGATGGACAGCGACGCCGCGTCGGCGCCCTTGATGCCGCCCGACACCGGCGCGTCGAGTGCGGCCAAGCCCAGAGCGGCCAGGCGTTGGGCGATGCGCACCGCCTGCACAGGCGCCTGGGTGCATCCCATCGCCACGATGCTCCCCGCGGGCAGGGCGGCAGCGGCACCGCCGTCGAACAGCACCGACTCGGCCTGGTCGCCGGAGACGACCATCAACCAGAGCAGGTCGGCGTCGCGCGCCGCGTCGGCCGCACTGGCGGCTGCGCTGCCCCCCGCAGCCACCAGCGTGTCCGCCGCGCCGGCGCGCAAGTCGAAACCGCGCACGGCATGCCCCGCCTTGACCAGGTGCAGCGCCATCGGTACGCCCATGGCACCGAGGCCGATGAATCCAATGCGCATGCGTTATTCCTTGACGGCACCCGTCATCGCCGACACGTAGTGCTCGACGAAGAAGGCATAAAGAATCACCAGCGGCAACGAGCCGACGAGCGCACCCGCCATCAACGATCCCCAGCGGTACTGGTCGCCGTCGGTGAAGGCCGAGAGGATCGCGACCGGCACCGTCTTCTTCTCGGTGCTGTTGATGAAGGTGAGCGCGTAGATGAACTCGTTCCAGCACAAGGTGAGGCAGAAGATGCTGGCCGATATCAGCCCCGGCACCGCCAGCGGCAACACGATCTTGATGAGGATCTGCCAGCGGTTGGCGCCGTCCATCAGCGCGCACTCTTCCAGCTCGTAGGGGATGGTCTTGAAGTAGCCCATCAAGAGCCAGGTCGAGAACGGGATCAGGATCGTCGGATAGGTCAGGATCAACGCAAAGGGCGTGTCGAACAGGCCGTACTGATAGACCACGGTCGAGAGCGGAATGAACAGGATCGACGGCGGCACCAGGTAGGCCAGGAAGATGCCTCCCCCCCACCACTGCGCACCGCGAAAGCGCACGCGCGTGATGGCGTAGGCCGCGAACACGCTGGCGACGAGCGACAGAATGGTGGCCGACACGGCGATGAACATCGTGTTCCACAGCCACAGCGGGTAGTCGGTCTTGAACAGCAGGTCGTGGATGTGCTCGAAGGTCGGGTTCAGCGTGTAGAAGGGGTTGTGCGCGTCCAGGTCGAGCAGGTGCTCCTTCGGCTTCACCGCCGTCATCGTCATCCAGTAGAACGGGAACAGCAGCACGAAGACGATCAGCGACAGCGGCATATAGACGCGCACCACGCGCTGCGGCAGCGTCGACAGGAAACTCATGCCCTCGCTGTTGTCGGCCTCGGCCGCAGCCGCTTTGGCGACCCGGTTGTCGCTCATGGCGCACGCCCTTCCAAGCAACCGCCGCGGATCCGGCTCCGCCGGTCCGCCAGCGGTGCCCCCTTGAGGGGGAGCGCCGAAGGCGCTTCGGGGGTGGTCCAACTACTCATTCGCATCGCTCCCGGCTTGCCATTTGCGGCGCTGCAGCCCGAACCAGCTCACCATGATGGCGGCCAGCAGGAAGGGCACCATGGCGGTGGAAATCGCTGCGCCCTCTCCTATGCGCCCGCCCAGGATGGCGGTGTTGTAGGACATGGTGGCCATCAGCTCGGTGGCGCCGGCCGGGCCGCCGTTGGTCAGCACCTTGATGAGCTGGAAATCGGTGAAGGTGAAGAGCACCGAAAAGGTCATCACCACGGCAATGATGGGCGTGAGCAGCGGGTAGGTGATCTTGACGAACATCTGCCAGCGCGTGGCGCCGTCGAGCACCGCGGCCTCGTAGAGAGAAGGTGGAACCGTCTGCAGGCCCGCGAGCAGCGAGATGGCGATGAAGGGCACGCCGCGCCAGACGTTGGCGAAGATGACGGAGAAGCGCGAGTTCCAGGCGTCGCCGAGGAAGTTGATGTTCTCCGTGATCAGGCCCGCCTTCTTCAGCGACCAGGAGACGACGGAGAACTGCGGGTCGTAGATCCACCAGAAGGCGATCGCCGACAGCACCGTGGGCACGATGAAGGGGATCAGCACCAGGGCGCGGATGAGGGCCTTGAAGGGCAACTTCTCGTTGAGCAGGATGGCCAAGTAGAGGCCGAGCGCGAACTTGATGACGCTGGCGACGAAGGTATAGAACAGGGTGAAGAACACCGCCGACTGGAACTTGCTGTCGCCGATGATCCACTCGTAGTTCTCCAAACCGACGAACTTCCCGGGCGTGCCTATCTTGGTGTCGGTGAAAGACAACCAGATGCCCAGCCCGAGCGGATACACCAGGAACAGCAACAGGAACGCCGCTGCCGGCAGCATGAACAGCAGGCCGATGAAGTTCTTGCTTTGCCAGAGTCGCTGCATGGCGTGGGCCTTCCTCAGCGGCCGCCGCGGATCCGGCTTTGCCGGTCCGCCAGCGGCGCCCCCTTGAAGGGGAGCGGCGCAGCCGCTTCGGGGGTGATCAACGGTAAATCCGCTTGGCCTGACGCTCGGCCACCGCAATCGCATCCTTGATCGAGGCGCGGCCGGTGCACACGGAGGCCACCATGTCGAGCATGACGAAGTCGGCCAGAGCCGCGGCGGCTTTCTCACCCACCGAGCCCAGGCCACCGGCGGTCAAGGTGCGCCGGCTGGCATCCTTGAGCATCGACAACTTCGGGTCGGTGCGCCAGACCGGGTTGGCGTCGTAGGCGTTGAGCGGGTGCGTCAGGTAGGCCACCGCGTCTTCGAGCCACTTGTTGTAGTTCTCGGCTTCGAGCATGAAGGCCATGAAGGCCTTGCAGGCGACGGGCACCTTCGAGTACTTCATCACCATCAACGGGTAGCAGATGTGGAACTCGGTCGGCTTGCCTACCGGGCCGATCGGCCACAGCGAGTGGTTCATGTCGTCCATCACCTCCTTGGCCTTGGCGTCGCCCTTGGCGGCACCGGCCTTGGCGGCGGCATAGATCGACACGCCGTTGTTGGTGAGCGAGATCTGGCTTTCGAGGAAGGCCTTGTTGTTGAAACTGTCGTTCCAGGCCGCCGTGCCCGCGACGAAGGTGTCGGACAAGGCCTTGGTGTACTCCAAGGCCTTGACCGTCTCGGGCGAGTTGATGATGACCTGGTCCTTGGCGTCGACCAGATTCGCCCCTTGCGACCACAGCGCCCAGTGCACCCAGGCATTGCCGTCGCCTGACGCGCGACCGAGGGCGAAGCCTCCCGGAATCGATTTCTCTTTCAGTGCCTTCATCAGCTCCAGGAAGCCCGCCGTGTCTTTCGGGATCTCCTTGAAGCCGGCCTTCTCGATCATGCTTTGCCGGTAGTTGATGACGTTGCCGTTGTAGGCCACGGGAATCGCGATCCACTTGCCACCCGGCCCCTTGCCATAGGTCTCGGCAGTCGAAACCCAGCCGCCGTACTTCTTGCCGAGGTAGCCAGCGACGTCTGTCACTTCGACGCACTTGCTGGGGAACAAGTGCGGCAGCGAGTACAGGCCCCAGAACATGTCCGGGCCCTGGTTGGTGTTGGCCGCCACGCTGGCCTTGGGCTGCACGTCGTCGAGCGACTCGTTGATGACCTTGACTTCCACCCCGGTGGCCTTGGTGAAGTTGGCGACCAACACCATGAAGGCGTCTTCTTCGGCCTGCACGAAGCGCTTCCAGCGCAGCAGCGTGATCTTGGCGCCCTTCTCGGGCTTGAAGGGCGAGGCCTGAGCCCAGGCGTGAGCCCACAGCCCCAGGTTGGCGACGCTCGCGCCGGCCAGGGTGGCGCCGGTCGTGAGCACATTGCGACGGGTGAAACGGCTCTCGGACATGGGTTTTGTCTCCTCGGTGGGCGTGATGGATCGGTGGGTCTGAAGTCGGGCGCGGCCTAGATCCGTTGGCCGCTCGACACGTCGAACAGGTGCGCCACCGGGGCGCGGGGCTTGAGCCGAATCTTCTGGCCCGGTGCGAACTCGTGGCGCTCGCGGAAGATGGCAACGATTTCCTGCGTGCCCAGGCGGGCGAAGAGCTGGGTCTCGCTGCCGGTGGGCTCGATCACCACCACCTCGGCCTCGAAGCCGTCGTCGGCGATATCGAGGTGCTCGGGGCGGATGCCGTAGACCACGGCGCGGCCGTCGTTGGCGGCCTTGGCGCCGTCCAGAGGCAGGCGCGCGCCGCCGGCGGTGACGATGGCACCGTCTTTCTGCGTACCGTCGATGAAGTTCATCGACGGCGAGCCGATGAAACCGGCGACGAAGCGATTCGCCGGGCGGTCGTAGAGCTCGAGCGGGCTGCCGGACTGCTCGATGTGGCCGTCGTGCATCACGACGATCTGGTCGGCCATGGTCATGGCTTCGATCTGGTCGTGCGTGACATAGACCGAGGTGGTTTTCAGGCGCTGGTGCAACTCCTTGATCTCGGTGCGCATGGCCACGCGCAACTTGGCATCGAGGTTGGAGAGCGGCTCGTCGAACAGGAAGACCTGCGGGTCGCGCACGATGCAGCGCCCCATGGCCACGCGCTGGCGCTGGCCGCCCGACAGCTGGCGAGGAAAGCGCTCGAGCAGCGGGGCCAGACCGAGGATGCCAGCCGCCTTGTTGACGCGCTCGTCGATGAACGCCTTGCTTTTCTTGGCCAGCGAGAGCGAGAACGCCATGTTGTCGCGCACCGTCATGTGCGGGTACAGGGCGTAGTTCTGGAACACCATGGCGATGTCGCGTTCTTTCGGCGGCACCTGGTTGACGACGCGACCGCCGATCTCGATCTCGCCGCCGCTGATGTTCTCCAAACCGGCCACCATGCGCAGCAGGGTGCTCTTGCCGCAGCCCGAGGGGCCGACCAGCACGGTGAAGGAACCGTCGGGGATGTCGATCGACACGCCGTGCAGCACCTCGATCTCGCCGAAGCGTTTCTTCACCGAGCGAATGTGGACGCTGGCCATCGGGCAGGGGTCTCCGGCGATTGTTCGGGCGTGCCCTGTTGGCAGGCCGTGGAAGCGGGTTGTATGATGACCCGATCACCATGTCAATCAGCATTTGAACGCACATGGCCGTCGCCACCGACCTGCCCCTGGTGACCGAACGCCTGTCGGATCGCCTGGCCGTGCGCATCGCCCTGCAAATCGACGGCGGCGGCCTGCACCCGGGTGACCGCCTGCCCACCGAGCAGCAGCTGGCCACCACGCACGGAGTGTCGCGCACCGTCGTGCGCGAGGCGGTGCACCAGCTCAAGTCGCAGGGCCTGGTGCGCTCGCGCCAGGGCTCGGGCGTGTTCGTCACCGCGCCGCCAGCGCACCGCGCCATGGCCTTCGACCCCAAGGTGCTCGAGTCGCTCGACGCGGTGGTGCAGATGGTCGAATTGCGCCGTGTCATCGAAGGCGAGATGGCGGCCCTGGCGGCGCAGCGCGCGACCCGGTCTCAGGTGGCTGATCTCAAGCGTGCGCTGCGCGCCATCGACGCCGCCACCGACAGCGGCGAGCTGGGTGTGGAACAAGACCTGGCCTTCCACCGCGCCATCGGCGAGGCCACCGGCAACCCGCAGTTCGTGCGCCTGCTCGGCATCCTCGAGGCCTACCTGCGCGACGCGATGACGGTGACCAAGGGCTACGAATCCATGCGCGTCGACTTCATGGAACAGGTTCGCCGCGAACACCGCGCCATCGTCGAAGCCATTGCCGCAGGCGACCCCAAGGGCGCGCGACGCGCCGCCATCCAGCACCACCTCGACGGTGAAAAACGGCTGATCACCAGCGGTGTCATCAAGCCCGCCAAGGCGGCAAAGGCGCGTCGATGAGAGCGCCGATCTTGGGCGTGATTGCCGACGACTTCACCGGCGCCACCGACGTGGCCGGCATGCTGGTGCAGGCCGGCATGGACACCCTGCTGGCCGTGGGTGTGCCGGCCGACGCTGCGGCCCTCGAAGCCGATGCCGTCGTCGTGGCGCTGAAGTCGCGCACCGCGCCCGTGGCCGACGCTGTGCGCGAGTCGCTCGCTGCCCTGGCGCGGTTGCGCGCGGCGGGCTGCCGCCAGTTCTATTTCAAGGTCTGCTCGACCTTTGACTCCACCCCGCGCGGCAACATCGGCCCGGTGGCCGAGGCCTTGATGGGAGCCCTTGGCGCTGACTTCGCCATTGCCTGCCCCGCCTTCCCAGAGAACGGCCGCAGCGTCTACCGCGGTCACCTGTTCGTCGGTGACGCCCTGCTGTCCGACACCGGTATGCGCGACCATCCGCTGACGCCCATGACGGATGCCAACCTGGTGCGCTGGCTGCAGGCCCAGACGCCGCTGCGCATCGGCCTGCTGCGCCACGACGCCGTGGCCGCCGGTGCGGGTGCGGTGGCGGCACGCATCGCCGCGCTGCGCGCCGAGGGCGTGCGCATTGCGGTGGCCGACGCCACCTGCAATGACGATTTGCGCACCCTGGCGGCCGCCACGGTGGACCTGCCGCTGTTGGTGGCCGGCTCTGGCCTTGCGCTCGGCCTGCCGGCGGCGTATGCGGCGCGCGGTTGGATCCGGCCCGACGCGCGCGCCGCCGCCTTGCCCGCGGTCGGTGGCCACGCTGCCGTGTTGTCGGGCTCGTGTTCGAGCGCCACCAATGCCCAGGTGCAGGACTGGCTGGCAAAGGGCGGGCCGGCTTTTCGCATCGACGCCCTGCAGCTCGCGGCCGGCGCACCGCTGCTTGCCCAGGCGCTGGCCTGGGCCGGGCCGTTGCTGCCGACACAGCCGGTGCTGGTCTACGCCACCGCCGGTGCCGATGAGGTCAAGGCCACGCAGCAGCAACTGGGCGTCGAGCGCGCAGGCGCCTTGGTCGAGGCCTGCCTGGCCGACATCGCACGCGGCCTACTGGCCATGGGCGTGCGGCGCCTGGTGGTGGCCGGCGGCGAAACCTCCGGCGCCGTGGTTCAAGCACTGGGCGTGCAGCGTCTGCGCGTCGGCCTGCCGATCGACCCCGGTGTGCCCTGGACGCAGGCCGAAGGCCGGCCGCTCTTGTTGGCCCTCAAGTCGGGTAACTTCGGCAGTGTCGATTTCTTCGCCAAGGCGCTGAGCCTGGCGCCCTGACATGAGCAGCTACCCCTTGCGCCGCGAACTTTGCCGGGTCAGCCTCTCGCTGTACCAGCGCGGCTACGTCCACGCCACCGCGGGCAATGTGAGCGTGCAGGTGGAGGGCGGCACCTTGATCACGCCGACCGACGCCTGCCTGGGCCTGCTCGATCCCGCCCAGCTCGCCTTCGTCGACGACGCCGGGGTGCAGCAGTCGGGTGAGCGGGCGAGCAAGACCCTGGCTCTGCACCGCGCCATCTACGCCGCCGCGCCCGCCGCGCGTTGCGTCATTCACACCCACAGCACCCACCTGGTGGCGCTGACCTTGGCCGGGGTCTGGCGCGAGGACGCGGTGTTGCCACCCATCACGCCTTACAGCGTCATGAAGGTCGGGCCGGTTCCCCTGGTGCCCTACCGCCGGCCCGGCGACCCGGTGGTGGCGCAGCAGGTGGCGGCGCTCGTGGGTGCTGCGCACGCGCGTGGCGCGCCGATCCGCGCCGTTCTGCTCGAACGCCTCGGGCCGGTGGTCTGGCACGAAACGCCTGCCGCCGCGATGGCCGTGCTGGAAGAGCTGGAAGAAACCGCGAAGCTCTGGCTGATGAGCGTGCCCAAGCCGGCGCCGCTCACAGAAGAACAACTCGCCGACTTGCACGTTCAGTTCGGTGCGATTTGGTGACCGTGAACCCCGAGACCCCCATGCCCCGCTTCGCTGCCAATCTCTCCATGCTCTACAACGAGCACGCCTTTCTCGACCGCTTTGGCGCCGCCGCCGCGGATGGATTCGCGGGCGTCGAGTACCTCTTCCCCTACGCCTTCACCGCCCCTGAACTGGCTGGCCGCCTCGCCGACCACGGCCTGGCCCAAGTACTC
>JANNFB010000305.1:0-15535 GCA_031379365.1 Burkholderiales bacterium | reverse complement strand
CGCATCGAAGAAGACCTCGGCGACGTGGCTTCGTACCCCGGCCGCTCGGCCTTCTACAACCTGCGCTGATACCGACACCGTGGCCCTGCGCTGGAGCACCGCAGCCCTGCTCGCGCTCCTGGCGCTGGTACAGGCGCAGTTGTGGTTCGGCAACGGCGGCAAGCCGCACGCGATGAACCTGCAATTGCAGTTGTCCAGGCAGCAGGGCGGCAACGACGAAGCCCGTGCGCGCAACTCGCGCCTCGAAGCCGAAGTGCGCGACCTGCGCGAGGGCCTCGAGATGGTCGAGGAAAAAGCGCGCAGCGAACTCGGCATGATCAAGCCCGACGAGATCCTGGTCCAGATCGCGCCGCGGCGTTGAGCCGGCGGTCCCGCGCATGACGATGAGCTTGCAGCAACTCCTGGGCATCGAGCTGCCGATCGTTCAGGCCCCGATGGCGGGCGTGCAAGGCAGTGCCTTGACTGTCGCCGTATCGAACGCCGGGGGCTTGGGCTCGCTGCCTTGTGCCACGCTCAGCCCTGACGCGATGCGCAGCGAACTGGCGGCGATCACGCACCAGACCCGCCGCCCCTTCAACGTCAACTTCTTTTGCCACGCGCCGCCGACGCCCGATGTCGCGCGCGAAGCGGCTTGGCGCACCGCGCTCGCGCCGTTCTACGCCGAACTCGGCGTCGACGCCTCGGCGATCCCGACCGGGCCGGCCCGAGTTCCCTTCGATGCGGACTGCGCGGATCTGATCGACGAGTTCAAGCCCGCCGTCGTGAGCTTTCACTTTGGCCTGCCGTCGGCCGATTTGCTGGCGCGCGTGAAACGCTCGGGCGCCGAGGTCTTCTCCTCAGCCACCACGGTCGATGAGGCGCGTTGGCTCGAAGCGAGGGGTGTCGATGCCATCATTGCGCAGGGGCTTGAAGCCGGCGGACACCGCGGCATGTTCCTGTCGGAGGACCTGAGCACGCAGATCGGCACGTTCGCGCTGTTGCCGCAGATCGTGCGCGCTGTGAAGGCCCCGGTGATTGCTGCCGGCGGCATCGCAGATGCTGTCGGGGTTGCGGCGGCGATGCAGTTGGGCGCGGCCGGGGTGCAGGTCGGAACGGCCTACCTGCTCTGCCCTGAGGCCAGCACCAGCCCCGTCCACCGCGCCGCGCTCAAGGGGGACGGCGCCCACCACACCGCACTCACCAACCTCTTCACCGGCCGGCCGGCGCGCGGCATCGTGAATCGGCTCATGCAGCACTTCGGCGCCGTCAGCACCGCGGCGCCTGCCTTTCCCTTGGCGGCCGCTGCCGTCGCGCCGCTGCGGGCTGCCGCCGAGCGACAGGGCTCGGGTGACTTCTCGCCCCTGTGGTCGGGCCAGAACGCCAGCGGCTGCCGCGAGATCCCGGCCGGCGAGCTGACCCGCGCGCTGGCTGCGGCTATGGGGCGATGACGTCGCTGGAGCCGCTGCTCGCGGCTGCATTCACGCTGTTCGGCAGCCCCGTCACTTGGCTCGAGATCGTCGCCTTCGTGCTGTCGCTGTGGATGGTGGTGTGCAACATCCGCGTCGACCCGCTGGCCTGGCCGCTGGCAATTGCGGCGTCGCTGCTCTACGGCCTGCTCTTCCTATCCAGCAAGCTGTACGGCGAAGCCGGACTGCAACTCTTTTTCGTCGCCATCGCCGGCTGGGGTTGGTGGCAGTGGCGCTTCGGCACCCAGGACGGCGGCGCGCCCCTGGCGGTGCGTGCGCTCAGCCGGTCACGGCTCAGTGGGCTCGCCTTGCTGACCCTGTTGGCCTGGCCGGCCCTTGGCCTGCTGCTCGACCACGCCACCGACAGCGACGTGCCCTACTTCGACGCCTTCCCGACCGCTGTCAGTGTGGCCGGGCAATGGCTGCTGGGCCGCAAGTACATCGAAAACTGGCCGACCTGGGTCCTCGTCAATGTCGTCAGCGTCGGCCTGTTCGCCAGCAAGGGTCTGTGGCTCACCGCAGTGCTGTACGCCTTGTTCGCGGGGCTGGCACTGATCGGCTGGCGCGCCTGGGCGCGCCTGGCACGGTGACCCCATGACGCATGCCTGGCCACCCCAATTGCTCACGCTCGCGCTCAGCGGCGCGACCCGAACGCCCAAGGGTGCCCCGTGACCGAGGGCCGCGTGATCGCCATCGTTGGCGCCGAGAGCACGGGCAAGAGCACCCTGGCGCTGGCGCTGGCCGACCGCATCCGAGCGCAGACCGGCCTGCGCTGCAGCGTCGTCGGTGAGTACCTGCGCGAGTGGTGCGATCAAGCCGGGCGCACACCCCGACCCGCAGAGCAGCGCGGCATCGCCGAGGAGCAGCTGCGACGCGTTCAAACGGCCAGGGCGGTGAACGACGTCGTGGTTGCCGACACCATGCCCTTGATGGTGGCCGTGTACAGCCTTCGGCTATTCGCGGACGACACGCTGATACCGATGGCCATCGCCGCGCATACCGAAGTGGCGGTCACCCTGCTGACCGCGCTCGACCTGCCCTGGGTGGCCGACGGCCTGCAGCGCGATGGCGCCCATGTGCGCGAGCCGGTCGACCGCACCGTGCGCGAGTTGCTTGCAGCGCACGGCCTGGGCTGGTCGGTCGTGGGGGGCCAGGGCGCGGCGCGCCTGGACCAGGCGTTTGCGGCGGTCGGGCCGTTGCTGGCGTCGATGGCCGCGCCGACATCGGGCCTGTTCACCGGCCTGGCAGCACGCGATGCCGCTGCGCCCGCTTGGCGCTGGGTCTGCGACACCTGCGACCAGCCCGACTGCGAACACCTGCTGCTCAAGGCCGCGCGCGCCGGCTGAGACCCAGGGCCTGCAACCAACTGCGCAGGCGCAGCGGCATCAGCGGTTTGGGCAACCAGGCCTGGCCGGCCTCGACCAGCAGTCGCAGGCGGTCAGGCGCCGTGTCACCCGTCATCACCAGGGCCGGCACGCTCGCACCGACCGCCTCGCGCAGTTCGGCTATGGCCTGCAGACCCGTGCGCCCGGCACGCAGTCGCAGATCGACGATGGCGGCGTCCAGCGCCGGACGGCCCTGCGCCTGCCACTGCATCAACACCGCGTCGACATCGGCGCCGTGATGCACACGGTGGCCCCAGCGCGTCAGCAGCGCCGTCAGGCTGTCACGCACCATCGCGTCATCGTCGATCACTGCCAGTTCGAGCCGCACACCTGCCGTGGCCTCGTCCGGCACGGGCGCGGCGCTCGCCACCGCGTCTGACGGCACCCGCGGCAACTCGAACGTGAAACAGCAGCCGCGCCCCGGCCAGGAGCGCAGACTCAGGCGGTGACCGAGCAAGAGCGCCGTGCGCTGCACGATCGACAGCCCCAGGCCGAGACCCTTGCTGCGGTCGCGCTCTTCGTTGCCGACCTGGAAGAACTCCTCGAACACCTGGACCTGCAGTTCCGGCGCGATGCCCGGCCCGGTGTCGCGCACCTCGACGCGCCAGGTCGGCTGCGGCCCCGCGCCCGGGCGCAGGCGCAGCACCACGCCGCCACGCGGCGTGTACTTCAGGGCGTTGTCGATCAGGTTGCGAAGACAGGCTTCGAGCAGAACGGCATCGCTGGACGTGGTCGCAGCGTCCAGGCCGCGCGGCCGGTGCAGGCGCAAGTCCAGGCCCAGCTCGCGCGCACGCAGGGCATGTTCGTCGACCAGGCGCGCCAGCAGACCGTCCAGCGACAAGGGCGCAGGCGCCAGCCTGACCAGCCCCGCATCCAGCCGCGACAGGTCGAGCAGCACGTCGAACATGCCACCCAGGGCGCGCAGCGATTGGTCCATGCGCGCCATCAGACTGCCGCGCAGCGGCGCCGAACGCTCGCGCTGCAAGGCCGCCATGTACATCGTCAGCGCCTGAACCGGCTGGCGCAGGTCGTGGCTGGCGGCAGCCAGGAAGCGGGTCTTGGCCTCGTTGGCCGCCTGCAGGGCCGCGTTCAGATCGGCCAGACGAGCCTGCTCGGTGGTGGCACGTTGGCGCTCCTTGAGGGCCTCATCGCGTTGGCGGTGCGCGGCGTCGAGTTGGTAGACGATCTGCAGGGTCAGGCGCCGGGTGTCGGCGGCTTGTCGCGCGGCCTGCGCGCGCGCTTCGGCAGCGATGCGTTCGCAGTGCAGCGCGGCGGCCAGGTCGTCCAGCGCCTCGCAGGCGAGCGCCGCCTCGGCGTAGAGACTGGCCCGGTCGGTTGGGAAGTCATCGAGCCGCACGGCTCGCGTGGGAGAGTCGAGGTAGGGCTGCAACAGCACCAGCGCCTGGGCCGCCCGCCCGGTGCGGTTCCAGACCATGGCCTGGGTCCAGATCCACTCGACAGGGGCCGCTTGGTCGGTCGCCTGCGCGGCCTGGGCTTGGTCGAGACACGCCTGCGCGCGCCCATAGACGGCTGCGCGCGCCAGCACCATGCCGTAGAGGCAAAGACGCCGCTCGCGATGGCGGGCTGGGAAACGGGGCTCGCGGGCGATCAGGTCGTCCGCCATCGCGGTGGCTTCGGCGTGCCGGCCCAGCCAGGTGAGCGCGCTCATCAAGTTGGCGCCGACGAGGTGGCTCACACTGGGCCAATCCTCGGAACTGCACAGGGACCAGGCTTCCTCGCACAAGGGCAAGGCATCCACCAGGTTCAGCAGACTGGCCTGCAAGCCACCGGCATGCCCTAAAGAGACTGCCAACTGCGCCGGCTCGCCCTGCTTGCGCGCCAGGTCTATCGCCTCGTAGTGCAGGCGCAGGGCCTCGTCATAGCGGCCGAGCCGCTCCACCGCGGTGACGAGCTTGGCGTGAACGTTGTGGCGCACGGCGGGCGACAGGCTGGCAGCAGGGAGGGCCAGGGCCTCGCGGCAAAACAACTCGACGTCCGCGTCGCGGCCGTCGCGCGCCCACAGGTCGGACTGGATGCTGCGACACATGAGCTGGCCTTCGGCGTCGTCGGTTCGCGCCAAGCAGGCATTGGCACGGGCCAACGCCGCCTCGCTTGCCGGGCGTTCGCCGTTGGCCAGCTCGCCCCAGGCGCCGAACAGCTCGGCCCAACCGCGCAGTCGGTCATCTCCGCCAGCGGCAGACCGCATGTGCTGGGCATGCGCGGCCAGGCACCGCGCGTCGACGACGCGCAGGTGCCAGCCCTGTCGAATCAGTCCGTCGGCATCGGTATCGGGTGGCAGCATGGTGCGGGCAGCAAGGCTCAAGCCATCGTAGTGCATGGCTTGCGCCGAGCCGCCGGCGTCAACGCAGGCTGGCCGCCACGACGACCACGCCAGTCGGGTCGGCGTACACGGTGGTCGCGCCGCCCTCTGCAGCGATGCCTGTGCGCGCCGGGGTATTGCTGCTGCTGCCCACCCGCGTGGCCGCACGCCACTGGTTCAGCCCGGCATGAAAGCGCCGGGCATGGACCTGGCTCAGTGCATCGTCGCCGCCGGCCTGGCGCTCCTGCCAGGTCACGATCAGGTTGCCTTCGGCGTCGGCACCCGCGATCGTCGGATCGAACATGCCCAGACCGGTGGCGACGAAGTCATTCGGGTTGACGGGGCTCAGCGCCTGGGCCGAGCTCCAACCGGTGCCGGGCAGGTAGGTGCGGTGGAACACGGTCGACGTATTGCCGTTGCCGATCGGCACAAAGACACCGACGACATCGATGCGACCACTGTTGTCGATGAAGGCGTCTGGCGCCGAGCCGTAGGCGTTGGAGACGATCTCGGCCGCACCCAGCAAGGGGTTGACGGCGGCCAGATCAAGACGCGCGGCTTGCACGTCACCCAGGCGATCGCTCGTGAGCAGCACGGCCTTGCCGTTGGCGGCGCTGCGCAGCGTCTCGAGCGGCAGGCCGCTGCCGACGAAGGTGGTGCTCGTCGACCAGGCCGTACCCGCAGCCCGGCGGTTGATGACCACGCCTTCAGCCACGAAGGTCCACGCCGCCAGCACATTGCCTGCCGCGTCGGAGACCAGGCGCGGCGCCCGTGTCTCGGTGCCGCTCGCCTCCAGGCTCTCGATGGCGCCGAAGCTGTTGCTGCTGATCGTGTAGCGACGCGCCTTGATGTCGTACACGGCGTTCGATGCGAGACGTTCACGCCAGACGAACTCGAAGCCGTCGTTGCCGAGGGCGGCGACCGCGGGGTCGAGCGCCCCCGTGGCTGCAAACGAGTTGGTCCGCGTCGGCAGGAGTTGCCAGGATCCGGCAGTGCCCAGGTTCGGGCCGGGGGTGTAGAGCGCCGCGCTGACGATGCCGTTGCGGTGCCAGGTGGCCATGACGTGGCCACTGCCGTTGGCCACGGCACTGATCGATGTCGTCGCCGCACCGACCGCCAGGGTCTCCGTCGCCTGCAAGGCGGGGTTGCCAGGTGCGATGAATACGTTGGCCTGGGTCGCGTCGGCGTTCTTGAGCTTGATGCGCGCCTCGATGCCGGCCTGCAGGTTGTTGCCGGTGATGGCCAGCAGGTGTGTGTGGCCGTTGCTGTCGACCACGGCGGCGAGCTGGCGCACGCGCGCGTCCATGGCGGGACTCGGGGGGCTCCACGACCGCTCCGTCACACTGAGCGTGCCGGTGCTGCTGGTCGTGGTGCCCACGTTGTTGGTGAGGCGCGCGTTGTACTGGGTCGCGTGGGCCCCCAGCGATAGCGGCCCGAAGCTGTGGCTGGCCGCGGTGGCACCGGCGATGTTGGCGTTGGCGCTGACGTTGAACCACTGGTAGACGATGGCGCCAGCATCGCTGGTGGCGCTGACAGAGACGCTGCCCTGCCCGCCCTCGGCAAGGGTCAGGCTGAGGGGCTGCGCCGTGATCACCGGCGCCGTTGCCGGCGGCACCGTCGGCGCATCGCTGCCGCCACAGGCCGACAGGCCGGCGGCCAGCGTGACAGCACTCAGGACCCATGCACTGCACGGGCGATTCGACGAAAAAAACTTCATGGTGGACTCCAAAGGGTGGACGGGACGCAGCGCACTGTGCAAAGCCCAGGCCGTGTGGGTCACTGTCCCGTGGTACAGCCGTTGCAGATCCAGGCCATCGGCGCGCGGTCTGGCGTGATGCCGTACACGACCGCGGCGGGCACAGGCATCGGCGCGCCGGGCACGCCGCCCGGCACAGCCCTGGCCATTTGGACAGTCAGCGCATGGAGCGACGCCCCTATGATCCATAGCGCCATGGCCATCGACACCCACGCCACCGTTCTTATCGTCGACGACCACCCGCTGTACCGCGACGGCATGGTCCAGATGCTGGCGCGCACCGCGGCACAGCTGCGCTGCCACGGGGTGGGGGATGCGTCGCAGGCGCTGGAACGCCTGCGCCAGCTGGGCGGTGTCGACCTGGTGCTGGCCGATCACCGCCTGCCCGGACCGCTGGACGGCCTGCAACTGCTCGCGCGCGTGGGTGCGCTCTACCCGACTGCCGGCCGGGTGTTGATCAGCGGCGCTGACGACGCCCGTCTGGCGGCGCTGGCGCGGCAAAGCGGGCTGATGGGTTTTCTGCCGAAGTCACTCGAGCCCGACGTGTGGCTCGACGCCTTGCGTCGCATCCTCGCGGGGGACCCATGGTTCCCATCGGCGCAGCAAACCCGCAGCGGCCTCACGCCGCGCCAGGCCCTGATCCTCGAACGCGTTGCGGCGGGCGACACCAACAAGCTGATCGCCCGCGAGCTGGGCCTGAGCGAACGCACCATCAAGTACCACCTGGCGGCGGTGTTCGCCCGCGTCGATGCCAATGGCCGCGCCGAAGCCGTGGCGCGCGCGGCGTCGCTGGGCTGGATCGGCTTGCCGGCGCGCTGAGCCGAGCGTCAGTTGAGCGCTGTCGAGCCGGGCGGCTGGTCGCGGTCTGGCGTGAACAGCTCGCCGACATCCACCGCATCGAAGCGGTACTGCAGGCCGCAGAACTCGCAGCCGATCTCGACATCCCCTCGCTCGGCCACGATGCCGTGCACCTCCTCTGCCCCCAACCCGAGCAGCATGCGCCGCACGCGCAGGCGCGAGCAGCGGCAGGCAAAGCGCGGCAGCAGCGGCGGGAAGCGGCGCAGGTCCTCTTCCCAATAGAGGCGCCGCAGGAGGGTCTCGGCGTCGAGGTCGAGCAGCTCCTCGCGCGTGAGCGTGGCGGTGAGCAGCGCGATGCGATTGAAAGCCTCGTTCAGACCGATCTCGTCCTCACGGTGCTGGCGCTCGAGATTGCCCTCGCCTTCGACCGGCAAGCGCTGAATCAGCAAGCCGGCAGCGCCGGCATCCGAGGCCGCCAGCATCAAGCGCGTGTCGAGCTGCTCCGACTGCAGCATGTAGTGCTCGAGCACCTCGGCCAGCGACTGCAGCGGTTCGCCAGCGTCGCCACGCAGGCCCACCACGCCTTGGTAGGGCTGGGCCCCACCGCTCTTGTCCTGCGGGTCGAGCGTGATGGCGCAGCGACCCTGGCCTTGCAGGTTGAGCATGTCGGAGAGGCGGGCCTCGGCGGCAACATCGCCGACCACGGTGGCGGTGGCGCGAAAGCTCAGGTCGGGCAACACTTCGGCCACCGCCAGCTTGACCGGGCCATCACCGAACACCTGCAGGATCAGGGCCCCGTCGAACTTGATGTTGGCCTGCATCAGGGTTGCAGCGGCGGCCATCTGGCCCAACAGGGCACTCACGGCCGGGGGGTGGGCGCCGCGGGTCTCGCGGCGTCGCAGCGCCTCCTGCCAGGACGGCCCCAGGCGCACCAGCATGCCCCGCACCGGCAGGCCTTCGAAGATGAACTTGTGCAGCTCGTCTTGCATCAGGCCACCCGCACCAGGCTTTTGCGGTAGCGCGCCGCACGCTCGACATAGCGCTGTGCCGTGCTGCGCTGGTCCGCCACTTGCTCGACGGTCAGAGACCGCTTGATGACCGCCGGCGTGCCGAGAATCAGCGATCCGGCCGCAAACACCTTGTCTTCCGTCACCAGCGCACCGGCACCGACCAGGCAGCCCGGGCCGAGGGTCGCGCCGTTGAGCAGCACCGCCTGGATGCCGATCAAGCAGGCGTCGCCGATATGGCAGCCGTGCAGCATCACCAGGTGGCCAATGGTCACGTCTTCGCCGATCGTCAGCGGGCGACCAGGGTCGGTGTGCAGCACGGCGTTCTCCTGCACATTGCTGCCCGCGCCGATCACGATCGGCTCGTTGTCGCCACGCAGCACCGCACCCGGCCAGATGCTGACGCCGGGGCCGAGGGTCACATCGCCGATCAATACGGCGCTGTCGGCCACCCAGGCGGTCGGATCGATCTTGGGCGAGGCGTCGCCGAGGCGGTAGATGGGCATGCGTAACTCGGCAACTTGGAACGCACAATTGTAGGAATGGAACTTCGGCAGCGATCTCTCGACCTGTTGCGCCTGGCCGACCCGGCGCGCAAGGCCGACGGCACGCGCGCCCTGTTCGCAGAGATGACCTCGCTGTCGATCGACCCCGGCGCAGACATCACGAGCCCCGCCGACCTGCCGGGTCGCCCCGCCGCGCCGCGCCTGGTGGCGGCCACCGCGGTGCCGCACCGCACCCCGTTCACCGCGCCGGGCCGTGCCGCCCTGCTCCACTCCGTGGCCCACATCGAGTTCAACGCCATCAACCTGGCACTCGACGCCGTCTGGCGTTTCCCGGGCATGCCGCTGGCCTACTACCGCGACTGGCTCGGTGTGGCGGCTGAAGAGGCGCTGCATTTCAGCCTGCTGTGCGAGCACCTGGCCGACAGCCTGGGCCATGCCTACGGCGACTTCGACGCCCACGACGGCCTGTGGACCATGGTCGAGCGCACGCGGCATGACATCGTCGCCCGCATGGCCCTGGTGCCACGCACGCTCGAAGCGCGCGGTCTGGATGCCACGCCGCCGATGCAGGCCAAGCTGGCCCGGGCCGGTGACGCCCGCGCCGTGGCCATCCTGGATGTGATCCTGCGCGACGAGGTCGGCCATGTCGCCATCGGCAACCGCTGGTATGCCTGGCTGTGCGAACGCGAGGGGCTGGATCCCGTGGCCCATTACGCCGTGCTGGTGCAGCGCCACGAGGCGCCGCGGCCGCGGCCGCCCTTCAATTTCGAGGCCCGCCAGCGCGCCGGTTTCAGTGACGCGGAGCTCGCCGTGCTCGGAGCACGCGGCGAGTGAGGAAGTCACGCGGCATGGATACGGCCTTCGCGCCCCGGTGGCACGGCATGCCGCTGGCGGGCGCATGCGGTGATACTGGATTGATAGGCGCAGCACAGCGTGGCATCGGCGTCTAGAGTGGCGACGTGATCGCGCTGTCGCGGTCCATTGTGAGAACAGATCCATGCCAGTTTTTCTTGCGGTCATCGCCGGTGGGCTGATTGGCGCCGCCTGGAGCAACAGCTTTGGCGCATTGATCGGCGCCGCCGTGGGCTGGCTGCTGCACCGCTCCGTGCAGCAGGAGCGCCTGATCGCCAGCTTGCAGGCGGCACTGAAGGCCTTGCAAGCTAGGCAGGCCGCCCCTGCCGTGCTGCCGCTGCGCCCGCCGCCCGAGGCCGCGGCACCAACGGCGCCTACGGCCTCGAACAGCGCCGGCAGCGCGGCAACGGTGACGCCGGCACCAATGGCCGCACCGCGCAGCACAGAGGCGCCGTCCGACAGGCTCTCAGGCCCGGCGGCCGCGTCGGCGGCAGCAACCATCGCACCTCCCATCGCACCGCGCCGCCCGGCGCCGCCCCCAACGCCAAGCGCCCTGGCACCCCTCAAGGCCTGGCTGTTCGGCGGCAACACCATCGTCAAGGCGGGGGTCGGCATCCTCTTCATCGGCCTGGCCTTCCTGGCCAAGTTCGCCACCGAGCATGTGCAGGTGCCCGTCGAGCTGCGCCTGGCGGGCATCGCCGCCGTCGCGATCGTGTTGCTCGCAATCGGCTGGCGCCTGCGCCTGCGCCGTGCGGGCTATGCGCAAGTGCTGCAGGGCGGTGCCGTGGCGATGCTCTACCTGACCCTGTTCGTGGCGTTCCGCTTCTTCGGCGTGCTGGCGGTCGGGCCGGTGTTCGCGCTGATGGTGCTGGTGGCTGCCCTGGCCGCTGCGCTGGCCGTTTTGCAGAACGCGCGCGCGCTCGCCGTCATCGGCGCCCTCGGCGGCTTTGCCGCGCCGCTGCTGATCTCCACCGGCAGCGGCAACCATGTGGCACTGTTCGGCTACTACCTGGTGCTCGACCTGGGCATCGCCGCCGTGGCCTGGCACCGCACCTGGCGCTCACTGAACCTGATCGGATTCCTTGGCACCTTCATCATCGCCACGGCCTGGGGTGTCTTGAAGTACCAGCCCGCGCACTACGCCAGCAGCCAGGCCTTCCTGATCGCTTTCTTCCTGATCTTCGTGGCCGTCATGCTGATGCCGGCACGGCAACAGCATGCGGATGACCCGGCCCAGCCGGCGCGCAGCGACGCGTGGGTCCAGAGCAGCCTGCTGTTCGGCCTGCCAACCGTCACTTTCGCTTTGCAGCATGGCCTGGTCGGGCACACCGACTACGGCACGGCCGTGTCGGCCTTGTTGCTGGCGGGCTTCTATGTCGCGCTGGCCTGGTGGGCCCGGTCGCGGCCTCGCCTGGCCTTGAACTTCGAGGCCAGCCTGGCCATCGGCACCGTCTTCCTGACCCTGGTGATCCCGTTCGCGCTTGATGCGCGCAGCACCGCCGGCGCCTGGGCCCTCGAAGGCGCCGGCCTCGTCTGGCTCGGCCTGCGCCAGTCGCGCGGCCTGGCTCGCACCTTCGGCTACGCACTGTTGCTGCTGGGGGGCTTAGCGATGCTGCTCGGACACGACCGCTTCGGCGCGCCAACCGCCTTCTTCAACGCCTACTTTTTCAACGGCCTGATGGCGGCGGCCGCTTCGCTCGCCGCAGCGCTGTTCGTCAAGCGCTTGGCGTCACCGGCTGCCGTGTCGGCCGGTATCCTGGCGCGACAGGAGGCCGTGGCCGAGCCGCTGCTGATCGCCTGGGGCACCCTGTGGCTGCTGGCAGCAGTGGCGTTGCAAATCGACAGCTTCGTCCCCTGGCGGCTGCAATGGGCCGCTTGGCTGGGCTGTTTCAGTGGCATCGCGCTGCTCTACACCGTGTTGTCAGTGCGCCTGGCGTGGCCCCGCATCGGCCTGCCGGCCATGGCCCACGCGCCACTCCACATGTTGGGCGCGATGTTCAGCGCGATCTTGGTGGGCACGCCCCTGCAGGACGGCGGCTGGTGGGCCTGGCCGCTGGCACTGCTGGCGCACGGCGTGGTGCTGTGGCGCCTCGCGCCGAGCTGGCCAGCGGTCGCGCGCGACGTGGTGCATGCCTTCGGCGTGCTGGTGGTGGCCCTGCTCGGCGCCTTGCAGGGTCGCGCCATCACGGCCGATTGGGGCGACGCCGTGAGCGCCTGGTCTTGGCTCGGCTGGCTCGTCGTGCCCGCCGTCCTGCTGTGGCTCTTGCCGCGCCCGGCCACGGCCCAGCGCTGGCCGGTGAGCGCAGCGCCAGCGGCCTACCAGTGGATCGCCGCGCTGGTGTTGACGATCGGCCTGCTGCTGTGGACCCTGCTGGCCAACCTGGCGTCGAACGGCTCCGCGGCACCGCTGCCGCACCTGCCTCTGCTCAACCCGCTCGACCTCGGCATCGGCGTGGCCTTGCTGGCCAGCTGGCGTTGGCTGACGAGCGACGCGGCGCAGCGCGAGCTGGCGCGCGCGCCAGCCCTGCCTGCCGCCGTGCTCGGCGACACCGGCTTCGTCTGGCTCAACGCGATGCTGGTGCGCGCTTTCCATCACTACGGCGGCGTGCCCTTCCAGGTCGATGCCTGGCTCAACTCACTTGCGGTGCAGACCGGCATCACCTTGCTCTGGAGCGTGACGGCGCTGGTGCTGATGTGGCTGTCGGCGCGGCGCGCGCAGCGCCTGCTGTGGATGGTCGGCGCGGCCCTGCTCGGCGCCGTGGTGCTCAAGTTGCTGCTGGTTGTTTTGTCAGGCTCGGGCACCGTCACGCGCATCGTGTCCTTCATCGGCGTGGGCGTGCTGATGCTGGTGATTGGCTATGTGGCCCCGCTGCCGGGAAAGGGAGATCGCCATGTCTCGACTTGAACGCGCCGCCTCCGCCGCGCTGATGTGTTGCGCGTTGAGTCTTGCCACGCCAGCGAGCGCCGAAGAAGCGGCCTACCGCTACCAGGCACCGATCAGCGTCGAGAAGGCAGCCGCATTCGTGCAGTTGCCGCTGCCGGCCAGCGCCTACGGCCGCAGCCTGGGCTCGAACCTGACTGACCTGCGCATCGTCGACGCCCGCGGCGAGCGTGTGCCCTTCGCCGTGCTCGCGCCGCGCGCGGCCGAGGCGCAAAGCGTCGAGCAGCAGCGTGACGCCGTGCTCTACCCGCTGCCCGCCAAGCCGGGCGCGAACGGCGTGTGGGCCTCGCCCGTGGAGGTGACAGTGCAGGGCGAGCGCATCAGCGTCAGGCGCCTGGGCGCCAGCACCGTGGGCACCGCGCCGACCGTGTCCGGCGGCTGGTTGTTCGACCTCGGCGAGCGCAAGACAAACGACCCGGCGCCCCAGGCGCTGCGTGTGCAATGGTCAGGCCCAGCCGAGTTCAGCGCCGCCTTTCGCTTCGACACCAGTGCCGACCTGCGCATCTGGCGCCCCGGTGGCAGCGGCCAGTTGCTGGCACTGGCCTCGGCCAGCGGCCCGCTGACGCAGCCCAGCGTCATGCTGCCAGCCGACGCCGGGCGCTTCGTGCGCCTGGTCTGGGCCGATGCGGCCGCAGCGCCGCTTGTCACCGGGGCCAAGGTCATCGCCAGCACGCAGAGCAGCATCACCGTGGACCCGCCGACCGAACTGGTGATTGCCAGCAGTGCGCCGCCCGTCAGCAAGGTCGCTGCCGATGAAAGCTCGGCACGCGCCCTGCACTTCGACCTCGGCGGCGTGCTGCCGCTTGAGCAGGTCGATCTGCGGCTCGGCCCGGGCACCCGCGTTGCCCCGGTGCGGCTGCAAGCGCGTCAGCACGCCGACGAGCCGTGGCGCGAGCTCGGCGCCAGCGTGTTCTATCGGCTGGAGCGCGGCGCGGAGATCAGCAACTCACCGCCGCTGGCGCTGCGTGCCAGCGTGCGCTATGTGCGCGTGCTGCCCGATCCGCGCGCGGCCGCGCTCGATGCGAACGCAACGCAACTGGTGGTGCACGCGACGCTGGCCAGCCTGGTCTTTGCGAGCCAGGGCACGCCGCCTTACGCCCTCTGGGCCGGCGCCGCGACAGCCGCGCCCTCGGCCCTGCCGATCACCACGCTGGTGCCGGCGCTGGACGACGAGCGCCCGCGCCTTGGGCAGGCCACCCTGGGCGAGTGGAGCGAGGTCAGCGCCGTGGCGCGCGCCGCCGAGCAACAACAGCAGCGCGCCGCCCTGCGGCCTTGGCTGCTCTGGTCGGTGCTGCTGGCGGGTGTGGCCGGCTTGGCGTTCATGGTCTGGCGCCTGGCCCGCCCGCGCCTGCCGCCCTCTTGATCTGGGGCTCAAGCTGGGGCTCGCGCTCGGGCTTAAACTGTGCGCTTTCGCACAGCCCGTTCAAGGACACCCCCATGCGCTTCACGACCCGCCAGTTCCTGCAAACCACCAGCCTGCTGGCCGCCGGCCTGCTGCTCGCCGCCTGCGGCAAGAAGGAGGCCCCGCCCGCCCCCGCGGCAGCCGCCTCGGCGCCCGCCGCCGCCCCGGCCAAGGTGGTTGTCGTCGGCACCGACGCCGCCTACGCCCCCTTCGAGAGCCAGAACGAGAAGGGCGAGATCGTTGGCCTGACCATCGATGTCGTGAACGCCGCAGCCAAGAAGGCCGGCATCGAGGTCAAGTTCGTCAACACGCCGTGGGAAGGCATCTTCAATGCGCTGGCCCAGGGTGACCGCGACATGATCGCCTCCTCGGTGACGATCACCGACGAGCGCAAGCAGACGATGGACTTCACCGACCCCTATTTCGATGCGGTGCAACTCATCGCCGTCAAGGCCGACAGCAAGATCGCCAAGTTCGATGACCTGAAGAAGCTGAAGGTCGGCGTGCAGACTGGCACGACGGGCGACGAAGCCGTGACCAAGCTGCTGGGCAAGACCAGCACCTCGATCAAGCGCTTCGAATCCACCCCGCTGGCCCTGAAGGAGCTCGAAGCCGGCGGCGTCGATGCCGTCGTGGCCGACAACGGCGTGGTTATCAACTACGTGGCTAACAACGCCGGTGCGAAGTTCAAGACCGTCAGCGACAAGGCCTTCGTGCCCGAGCAGTACGGTTTCGCGGTCAAGAAGGGCAATGCCGAACTGCTCGGCAAGCTGAACAAGGGCCTGGCCGACATCAAGGCCGACGGCAGCTACGCCGCCATCTACGCGAAGTACTTCGGCGCAGCGCCGGCCGCCGCTGCGGCGCCTGCGCCAGCAGCTTCCAAGTAAGGAAGCACGGCGATGGATCTTCGCTGGGAGATCCTCGCCGGCTACGGGCCGCTGTTCGTCAGCGGCCTGTGGATGACGGTTCAGTTGACGCTGGTGGCCATCGGCCTGGGGTTGGTGCTCGGCATCGTCTTCGGTCTCACCAGCAGCTCGGCCGATGCGCCGGTGCCGCACTCGAAGTTGCTGGCCTGGAGCCTGAAGATCGCGCGCGGCATCACCGTCGCCTACGTCACCTTCTT
>JANNFB010000304.1:0-1963 GCA_031379365.1 Burkholderiales bacterium | reverse complement strand
GCTCGGCGCCGAGCATGTGCGCCAAGTGCGCAAGGACTGCGCCTCGGTGATCCTGTGGTGCGCCGAGAAAGCCACCTGGATGGCCGGCGAAGGCATCCAGATCTTCGGCGGCAACGGCTACATCAACGAGTACCCGCTCGGCCGCCTGTGGCGAGACGCCAAGCTCTACGAGATCGGCGCCGGCACCAGCGAGATCCGCCGCATGCTGATCGGGCGCGAGCTGTTCGCCGAGACAATGTAGCCATGCTGCCGACGATGGCGCTCGGCGTCGAAGGATGGGTCTTGCGGGCCTGGCAGACGGGCGATGCACCCGCGCTCGCCCAGCACGCCAACAACCCGAAGGTGTGGCGCAACATGAGCGACAGCTTTCCACATCCGTACACGCTGGAGATCGCCGAGCACTGGGTGCGCGAGGGCCATGTCGAGTCCGGTGGCGACATCTGGGCGATCACCCTGAACGATGAGGCGGTCGGCGGTTGCGGCCTGCACCAAGCGTCAGGGCAGTTTCGTTGCAACGCCGAGCTCGGCTGGTGGCTGGCCGAGGCGCACTGGGGCCAGGGCATCGGCACGCGCGTGGCCGCTGCCCTGGTCGAGCGGGCCTTTGCGCACCCTGAGATCACCCGGGTCTACGCACCTGTTCACGCCGGCAACCTGGCCTCGATGCGGGTGGCCGAGAAGAACGGCTTCGTGCTCGAAGGCGTGCAACCGCAAAGTGCCCTCAAGGACGGCCATGTCATCGACCGCTGGGTCTGGGGCAAGTACAAGCGCTGACGTGTTTCCCCAACTCACCGACCCCCGCGCCGTGGACATCGCGCAGGCGATGCTCGAGGGCTTCAACCGCCACTACCGGCTGTTCCGCGAGACCACGCGCGAGGCCCAGGCTCGCTTCGAGGCAGCCGACTGGCACGGCCAGCAGCGCGCGCAACGCGAGCGCATCGAGTTCTACGACCTGCGCGTGAGCGAAGCCAGCGAACGCCTGACACGCGAGTTCGCCGCACCGACGCTGCCCGCCGACGTCTGGCAGCAAGTCAAGCTGCACTACATCGGCCTGCTCACCAACCACCACCAGCCCGAGTTGGCCGAGACTTTCTTCAACTCGGTCACCACCAAGCTGCTGCACCGCAGCTACTTTCGCAACGAGTTCATCTTCGTGCGCCCCGCCGTCTCCACCGAGTACATCGAGAACGAAGAGCCGGCCGCCATGCCGACCTACCGCGCCTACTACCCGACGCGCGAGACCCTACGAAACACCCTGCTGCGCATCGTCACCAACTTTCGGCTGCAGCGTGAATTCGAGGACCTCGAGCGTGACATCGATGCGGTGCTGGCGACGCTGCTGCGCCCGCTGGGCGACGGGCAGCTGCGCGCCAACTTCCAGGTGCAGGTGCTCTCGTCCCTGTTCTATCGCAACAAGGGCGCCTACCTGGTCGGCAAGGTGATCAACGGCTTCAACGAGATCCCCTTTGCCCTGCCCATCGTTCATTGCACTTCGGCACCAGGCCGGCTGACGATCGATGCGGCCCTGTTCGGCGAGGACGACCTGCTGCTGATCTTCAGCTTCGCACGGGCCTACTTCATGGTCGACATGGAGATCCCGAGCGCCTACGTGCAGTTCCTGCGCTCGCTGATGCCGCGCAAGCCGCGCGCCGAGATCTACAACGCCATCGGCCTGCAAAAGCACGGCAAGAACCTGTACTACCGCGACTTCCTCCACCACCTGCGCCACTCCAGCGACAAGTTCCGCATCGCGCCCGGCATCAAGGGCATGGTCATGCTGGTGTTCGACCCGCCGTCCTTCCCCTATGTGTTCAAGGTCATCAAGGACTTCTACCCGCCGCAGAAGGACACCAGCCGCGCGCTGATCAAGAGCAAGTACCTGCTGGTCAAGCAGCACGACCGCGTCGGGCGCATGGCCGACACGCTCGAATTCAGCAACGTGGCCTTTCCGCGGGCGCGTTTCACC
>JANNFB010000301.1:0-12179 GCA_031379365.1 Burkholderiales bacterium | reverse complement strand
GCGCGGACTACGACCGCATCGTGAGTATCAAGTAACCCCCCGAAGCGGCCTGCGGCCGCCTCCCCCCAGGAGGCGCCGCGGGCGGCCCGGCAAAGCCGGGTGCGCAGCGGCCGCTTGGTTGCGGTGTTGCGAATGCCTGCTTCACAGGAGATCTGATGGACATCGACGCCCTGCCCAAGGTGATGGGGGATGACGGCGAGTTCCACGCCACCGACGAGGCCGTGGACTTGTCGAAAACGCCCTTCGAGGCCTGGGCCGCGGTGCTGCTGTTCTGGGCCCTGGCGGGCGTCGTGTTCACGCAGTTCTTCACCCGCTACGCGCTCAATGATTCGGCGGCCTGGACGGAGGAGATTGCGCGCTACCTGCTGATCGGCGTGGTCTTCGTCGGCGCCTCCATCGGCGTGGCCAAGAACAACCACATCCAGGTCGACCTGCTCTACCGCTGGCTGCCGGCACCGCTGTGCCGCGCCCTGGCGGTGGCGGTAGATGTGACGCGCATCGCCTTCCTCGGCGCGATGACCTTCTACACGGGGCAGATGATGCAGAAGATGGGCAATTACCAGATGACCATCGTGGACCTGCCGATGAACATCGTCTACAGCGTGGTGCTGTTCGGTTTTGCCGCCATGACCTTGCGCTCGGTCTGGGTCGCTAAGGTTCACTGGCAGCGAGGCTACAGCGTGCTCGAGCGCCCTGAAACCAGCATGGCGGAACGTTGATGCTGAAAATCATCTTCCTGTTCCTGATGAGCAGCGGCCTGCCAGTGGCCATTGCGATGGCGGGCGCCTCGCTGCTCTACATCCTGATCAGCGGCAACCAGCCCGGTCTCACCGTCGTGCACCGCATGATCGGCGGCATCGACAGCTTCCCGCTGCTAGCGGTGCCCTTCTTCATCCTGGCCGGCAACCTGATGAACAACGCCGGCGTCACCAACCGTATCTACAACTTCGCCTTGGCGCTGGTGGGCTGGCTTAAAGGCGGCCTGGGCCATGTCAACGTCGTCGGCTCCGTCATCTTCGCCGGCATGAGCGGCACCGCGATCGCCGACGCGGCGGGCCTGGGAACGGTCGAGATCAAGGCCATGAAGGACCACGGCTACGACCTCGAATTCGCGGTCGGCGTCACAGCGGCCTCGGCCACCCTCGGCCCGATCATCCCGCCCAGCCTGCCGTTCGTGATCTACGCCATGATGGCCAACGTGTCGGTGGGCGCGCTGTTCCTGGCCGGCATCCTGCCGGGCGTGCTGATGGCGCTCTTGATGATGGTGACTGTCGCTTACTTCGCGCACAAGAACGGGTGGGGCGGCGACGTCAAGTTCTCGGGCAGCCGCTTCGGCCGCGCGATGATCGAGCTGGGCATCGTCATCGCCTGGCCCTTGCTCACCTGGGTCCTGGTCGCCAAGTTGGGTTTGCCGGCGCAGCCGGTGGTCTTCGGCGCGATCATCCTGATCTTCGTGCTCGACCGCATCTTCCGCTTCCAGGCGGTGCTGCCGATCATGACGCCCGTGCTGCTGATCGGCGGCATGACGACGGGGCTGTTCACACCCACTGAAGGCGCGATTGCCGCCAGCGCCTGGGCCCTGTTCCTTGGCCTCGTGTGGTACCGCACGATGAGCTTCAAGATGTTCGTCAAAGTCAGCCTGGACACGGTGGAGACCACCGCCACGGTGATGTTCATCGTCGCGGCGGCCTCCATCTTCGGCTGGATGCTCACCGCCACCGGCGTCACCGCGCAGATCGCCGAGGGGGTGCTCGCCGTCACCAAGCAACCTTGGTTGTTCCTGCTGATGGCCAACCTGCTGATGCTCTTCGTCGGTTGCTTCCTGGAGCCCACCGCGGCGATCACGATCCTGGTGCCCATCCTGCTGCCGATCTGCCTCAAGCTCGGCGTCGATCCGGTGCACTTCGGCCTGGTGATGGTGCTGAACCTGATGATTGGCCTGCTGCACCCGCCGATGGGCATGGTGCTGTTCGTGCTGGCGCGGGTGGCCAAGCTCTCCGTCGAGCGCACGACGATGGCCATCCTGCCCTGGCTGGTGCCGCTGCTCGTCAGCCTGGTGATCCTGACCTACATCCCGGCCATCTCGCTGTGGCTGCCGCGGACGATGGGGTTTTAGGAAGTGGCCCACCCCCGTTGCGCCTATGGCGCTCCCCCTCGAGGGGGCACCGCTGGCAGACCGGCCGAGCCGGATCTGCGGCGGTTGCTTGGCAACATGCGGCCGGCTTCATGACCCGCGTTACCGCCGTCGAGATCTGGCGCGTCGATCTGCCGCCGCCTGTGCCGCGCAGCGACGCGATCCAGGCCTTCGTGACACAGGAAACGCCCATGGTCCGGCTGACCATGGACGACGGCAGCCAGGGCACCGGCTACAGCTACACCATCGGCACGGGCGGCTCGAGTGTCGTGGCCCTGCTGCGCGACCACCTCGCACCGCGCCTGATCGGCCGCGACCCGGCCGAGATCGAAGCGATCTGGCGCGACTTGATGTTCTCGACTCACGCCACCACCGTGGGCGCCATCACCAGCCTGGCGCTGGCAGCCATCGACACGGCGCTTTGGGACTGGCGCTGTCGCCGCGACGGCCAGCCGCTGTGGCAGGCCGCCGGTGGCGCCAAGAAGCGCATCCCCGTTTACACGACGGACGGTGGCTGGCTGCACCTACCCACCGAGACCATCGTGCGCGAAACCGTCGTGGCGAAAGAAGCCGGCTTCAAGGGCGCCAAGATCAAGGTCGGCTTGCCGCATGTGAGCGACGACGTGGCGCGCCTGAAGGCCGTGCGCGCTGCGGTGGGCGACGGCTTCGAGATCATGGTCGATGCGAACCAATGCTTCACGCTCAGCGAAGCGCTGCGGCGTGCGCCCCGCTATGCCGAGCTCGGCATCGCGTGGTTCGAAGAGCCGCTGCCGGCGGATGACATCACGGGCCACGCACGGCTCGCTGCCGCGAGCGAAGTGCCGATCGCGGTCGGCGAATCGCTCTACTCAGCGAGCCAGTTCGTGGCCTATGTGCAGCAGGGCGCAGCCTCCATCCTGCAATCCGACGTGGCGCGCATCGGCGGCATCACGCCGTGGCTCAAGGTGGCGCACCTGGCGGAGTGTCACAACCTGATGGTGGCGCCGCACTTCCTGATGGAGTTGCATGTCAGCCTCACGGGCGCTGCGCCGGCGGCCGCGTGGGTCGAGTACATCCCGCAGCTCGACGCCGTGGTCAGCAGCCGCCTGCTCATCGAGGACGGCTGCGCGGTGGTGCCCGCCACCCCCGGCCTGGGCATCGAGTGGGACTGGGCTGCGCTCGGCGCGCGCCAGGTCGAGCACTGCGAGATCCGTTGAATCAAGCTGACAACCCCAGGAGTTCGCCCATGCCCCCCCGCCTTGCCGGCAAGACGGCCTTTCTCACCGCTGCCGCGCATGGCATCGGCCGCGCCACCGCGCTGGCCTTCGCCCGCGAAGGCGCCCGCGTCATCGCCACCGACGTCGACGCGGCTGGCCTGGACGCCTTGGCGCGCGAGTGCGGCGCCAGCGTGCACTTGCTCGACGTGACCGATGCCGCAGCCATTGCAGCGCTCGCACGTGAAGTCGGCACTGTCCAGATCCTGTTCAATGCCGCGGGGCATGTGCACGCCGGCACGGTGCTCGACTTCACCGACGCCGAGTGGGACCTGGCCTTCACCCTGAACGCGCGCTCGATGGCCCACACCATCCGCGCCTTCCTGCCCGGCATGCTGGCAGAGGGCGGCGGCGCCATCGTCAACATTGCCTCTATCGCAGGCAGCGTCAAGGGCGTCGCGAACCGTTTCGTCTACGGCGCGAGCAAGGCGGCCGTCATCGGTCTGACCAAGGCGGTGGCGGCCGATTTCGTCACCCGCGGCATTCGCTGCAATGCGATCTGCCCCGGCACGGTCGACTCACCGTCGCTGAAGCAGCGCATCACGGTGCAGGCCAGCACCAGCGGCAAGACCGAGGCAGAAGTGAAGGCGATGTTCATCGCGCGCCAGCCGATGGGCCGCCTGGGCACCGCCGACGAGATCGCCGCGCTGGCCGTCTATCTGGCCAGTGACGAGGCGGCCTTCACCACCGGCGCCGTGATGATGGCCGACGGCGGCATGTCCAATTGATGTGAATCACCCCCGAAGCGCCTTCGGCGCCTCCCCCTCAAGGGGGCGCCGCTGGCGGACCGGCAAAGCCGGGTCCGCGGCGGCCGCTTGGCCTCAGCAGTTCATGCTTGAAGGCTCTCGCATGGATGCCATGAAAACCAATACTCGACCCACGACTGCCCCATGAACACCGACCCCGTCATCCGCATCCACGCCGCCGACAACGTCGTCATCGCCCGCCGCCAACTGCTCGGCGGCACGACGATTGCGGACGAAGGCATCACCATCGCCGGCCTCGTGCCGCCGGGCCACAAAGTTGCGACGAAAGCGATTGCCGCCGGCGACGCCGTGCGCCGCTACAACCAGATCATCGGCCATGCCACGCAGGCCATCGCCCCCGGCCAGCATGTGCACACCCACAACCTGGCCTTCGCCGACTTCGCGCGCACCCACGAGGTCGGCGCCGGCACCCGCGACACGGACTACGCCGCCGTGCCCGCCACCTTCGACGGCATCGTGCGCGCCGATGGCCGCGTGGCCACGCGCAACTACATCGGTGTGCTGACCAGCGTGAACTGCTCGGCCACCGCGGCGCGCGCCATCGCCGACCAGTTCCGCCGCGACATCCACCCCGAAGCGCTGGCGGCGTTCCCGAACGTCGATGGCATCGTCGCGCTCACGCACGGCATGGGTTGCGCCACCGACAGCGAAGGCGAAGAGCTGCGCGTGCTGCGCCGCACGCTCGGCGGTTATGCGAAGCACCCGAACTTCGCTGCCGTGTTGGTCGTCGGCCTGGGCTGCGAGACGAACCAGATCCAGGGCCTGATCGCGCAGGAAGGCTTGCAGGAGGGTGCGCGCCTCGTCACCTTCAACATCCAGGACACGGGGGGCACAGCCAAGACGGTGGCGCGCGGGGTCGAGATCATCCGCAAGCTGCTGCCCGAAGCGAATCGCGTCAAGCGCCAACCCGTGTCGGCGAGCCACCTCACCGTCGGCCTGCAATGCGGCGGCAGCGACGGTTACTCCGGCATCAGCGCCAACCCCGCGCTCGGAGCTGCGGTGGATCGCCTGGTGCGCCATGGCGGCGCGGCGATCCTCTCCGAAACGCCCGAGATCTATGGCGGCGAACACCTGCTGACGCGCCGTGCCGTCAGCCGCGCCGTGGCCGACAAACTGCTCGCCCGCATCGCCTGGTGGGAGCAGTACACGGCACGCAACGGCATGTCGATGGACAACAACCCCTCGGCCGGCAACAAGGCCGGTGGGCTGACGACGATCCTGGAAAAGAGCCTAGGCGCTATCGCCAAGAGCGGCACGACCAACCTGGTGGATGTCGTCGAGTTCGCCGAGGCGGTCACCGCCCGCGGCTTCGTCTACATGGACACCCCCGGCTACGACCCGGTGTCGGCGACCGGTCAGGTGGCGGGCGGCGCCAACCTGATCTGCTTCACGACCGGCCGCGGCTCGGCCTACGGCTGCGCGCCGAGCCCGTCGCTGAAGCTGTCCACCAACACGGCGCTCTTCACCAAGCAGCAGGAAGACATCGACATCGATTGCGGCGGTATCGTCGAGGGCCTCGAGACCGTCGACGAAGCCGGCGAGCGCATCTTTCGCCTGATGCTCGATGTCGCGTCAGGCCGCAAGACCAAGAGCGAGCTGCATGGCTACGGGCAGAACGAGTTCGTGCCCTGGCAGCTCGGGGCCGTGATGTGAGGCGGATGCCGATGCCCCGTGCCCGTCACGTACCTGTGAGAGAAACGGCCTGCCGGCCACGCCGCAGCGCAGGCCGCGCAGCGCTCAGGGCAGTGCGACGCTCAAGCGCGCAGCGTGCGGTTGAACAAGGCCAGCGTCCGCCCCCAAGCCACCTTGGCCTGCGCGTCGTCGAAGCGCGGCGTGGTGTCGTTGTTGAAGCCATGCTGGGTGCCGGGGTAGAAATGGGCGTCGAACTTCGTGCCCGCGGCCTTCAACGCCGCTTCGTACGGCGGCCACATGGCATTGATGCGCTCGTCGGTGGCGGCGAACACGAGTTGCAGTTCGGCCTTGATCTTGGTCACCTGGTCGAGCGCAGGGGCCGGGCCGTAGTAGGGCGCGCCGCAGACGAGTTCCGGGATGCGGGCGGCCAGCATGTTGACCACCCCGCCGCCGTAGCAAAAGCCGGTGGCGCCGAGTTTGCCGTTGTTGCCGGCGATCGTGCGCGAGAAGTTGGCAGCGGCAACGAAGTCTTCGCGTGCCTTGACCTGGTCGATCTTGGCAAAGGCCTCGCGCGCCTTGTCTTCGTCGCCCGGGTAGCCGCCGGCGGTGGTGAGCAGATCGGGCGCGACGGCGATGAAATTGTCGAGCGCCAGGCGGCGGGCGATGTCTTCGATGTGCGGGTTCAGGCCGCGGTTCTCGTGAATCACCAGCACCACGGGCAGCGTGCCCACGGCTTGGGCCGGCCGCGCCACCAGCGCGTTGATCTTGCCGTGGCCGGCGGGCGAGGCGATCTCGATGCGCTCCGTCTTGATGCGCGGGTCGGTCGGGGCCACCTTCTGCGCGGCGGCAAAGCTCGGGCTCAGTGCGGCCAGCAGGCCGGCGGAGGTGGTGCCGGCGACGGCGGCGTAGCGCCCGGCGCGGTCGAGGAAGCCGCGGCGGTCGAGTTGGCCGTGAACATACTGGTCGAACAGGCGCATCACTTCGGGATCGAAGTCGGCAACGGTCAGGCGCGCGGGGGCAGTGGGGTGGGACATGAGCAAGTTCGCCTAAAGATGAAGGTTGCGCCTTGTACCCAAGCCTCGATGCCCCTGCTGCGAAAGGGGTACCCCGCATGAAGATCACCGGCGCCCGCATCATCGTCTGTTGTCCCGGCCGGAATTTCGTGACCCTGAAGATCGAGACCGACCAGGGCCTGACCGGCCTGGGCGATGCCTCGCTCAATGGCCGCGAGCTGGCCGTCGCGAGTTACCTCAACGACCATGTCATTCCCTGCCTGATCGGGCGCGACGCCCACCGCATCGAAGACCTCTGGCAGTACCTCTACCGCGGTGCCTACTGGCGCCGCGGCCCGGTGACCATGAGCGCCATCGCCGCGGTGGACACCGCGTTGTGGGACCTGAAAGCCAAGGCCGCCGGCCTGCCGCTGTACCAGTTGATCGGTGGCGCGAGCCGCGAGCGCGTGCTGGTCTATGGCCACGCTAACGGCCGCGACATCGAGCACACCGTCGACGAGGTGCTGCGCTACAAGGAAGCGGGTTACCAGGCCATCCGCGCCCAGAGCGGCGTGCCTGGCTTGGGCAAGGTGTACGGCGTGGCGCGCGGCAGCCAGCCCTATGAGCCCGCCGACGCGGGCCTGCCGAGCGAGCACGACTGGGACACCGGCAAGTACCTGCGCCACACGCCCCAGTTGTTCGACGCGGTGCGCGCGGCGGTCGGGCCCGACATCCACTTGCTGCACGACGTGCACCACCGCCTCACGCCCATCGAAGCCGCGCGCCTGGGCAAGGACCTGGAGCCCTTCCGCCTGTTCTGGATGGAAGACGCCACGCCGGCCGAGAACCAGGATGCGTTCCGTCTGATCCGCCAACACACCACCACGCCGCTGGCGGTGGGCGAGATCTTCAACAGCATCTGGGATTGCAAGGGCCTGATCGAGAACCAGCTGATCGACTTCATCCGCACGACGGTCACGCATGCCGGCGGCATCACGCACTTGCGCCGCATTGCCGATCTGGCCGCGCTGTACCAGGTGCGCACCGGCTCGCACGGCGCCACCGATCTCTCGCCGGTGTGCATGGGCGCGGCGCTGCACTTCGATTTGTGGGTGCCCAACTTCGGCATCCAGGAGTTGATGCCGCACGGCGAGGTGACCGACGCCGTGTTCCCGCATGCCTACACCTTCGACGCCGGATTCATGCACCCCGGCGAGGCCCTGGGGCATGGCGTCGAGATCGATGAAGCCCTGGCGGCGAAGTACCCGTATCAGCGGGCCTACCTGCCGATCAACCGACTGCAACACGATGGTGCGATGTGGGATTGGTGATGCGGCACCACCTGGCTTGGACGCTGGCGCTGGCCCTGACGGGCCTCGGCGCGCAGGCGCAGGCGCCCGACACCGACGTGCCCTTTGTCGTCACGCCCGACAAGGTCACGCGCGAGATGCTGAAGCTCGCGGGCGTGAAGTCCAGTGACTCCGTCATCGACCTGGGCTCGGGCGATGGCCGCATCGTCATCGTCGCCGCCAAGCACTTCGGCGCACGCGGCCTCGGCGTGGAGCTCGTGCCCGAGCTGGTCGACAAGAGCCGCGCCAACGCGAAGAAGGCCGGTGTGGCCGATCGCGCCGAGTTTCGCGTGCAGGACCTGTTCGCGACCGATCTGTCCAAGGCCACCGTCATCACGATGTACTTGCTGCCCGAGGTCAACCTGCAGCTGCGGCCGCGCTTGTTGGCGCTCAAGCCGGGCACGCGCATCGTGTCGCACGACTGGGACATGGGCGATTGGAAGCCTGACCGCGTGATCACGGTCGACGCGCCGGACAAGCCGATCGGGCGCGAGAAGGTGTCGCGCCTCTTTCTCTGGACGGTGCCTGCCCGGTGACTGCACGGCTGCAGCCCGACGCCTTCGCTCGCCTGCCCGAGGCCGTGCAGCAGCCCGCCTTCGAGCGCAGCGGCTTGCGGCGAGGCATCGTTCACCTAGGGCTAGGCGCCTTCGCGCGCGCCCACCTGGCGGTCTTCAACGACGATGCGCTCGACGCTGCGGGCGCCGAGTCGGGCGCACCCTGGGGCCTCACCGGCGTGTCGCTGCGCCAAGCCGACACGCGCGACGCATTGGCGCCGCAGCAGGGCCTCTACACCCTCGCCCTGCGCGACGCGGATGGCGAACGCTTGCGGGTCATCGGCAGCGCGCTCGAGGTGCTGGTCGCGCCCGACGACCCCCAGGCCGTGGTCGAACGCCTGGCCCATGCGGACACACGCATCGTCAGCCTGACCATCACCGAGAAGGGCTACCGCGACGATGCGCCCGGCAGCGCTGTGGCGGTGATCGTCCAAGCCCTGGCGCTGCGCCATGCGCGCGGCCTGGCCCCGGTCACGCTGCTCTCGCTCGACAACCTGCCCGCCAACGGCCATGTGTTGCGCGGCCGCGTGCTGGCGTATGCCGAGGCAGTGGGCAATGCGGCGCTCGTCGACTGGATCGCCACGCATTGCAGCTTCCCCTGCAGCATGGTCGACCGCATCGTGCCGCGCACGACCGCCACCGACCGGGCGCAGATCAGCGCCGCGCTCGGCATGCAGGACGCCTGGCCGGTGGTGGCCGAGCCCTTCATCGATTGGGTGCTCGAAGACCGCTTCGCCGCCGGCCGGCCCGACTGGCCCGGGGTGCGCTATGTCCCCAGCCACGAAGCCGTGGCGGCCTGGGAGCGGCTCAAGCTGCGCATGGTCAACGGCGCACACTCGGCGCTGGCCTACCTGTCGGTCAGCGCCGGCTGGGCGACGGTGGATGTGGCCCTGGCCCAGCCGGCGCTGCGCCGCTACCTCGACGCCTTGCTGCGTGACGAAGTCGAGCCGACCCTCACCGGATTGGCGGTGCCGGCCGACACCCGTGAGCGCTTGCTGCGGCGCTTTGCCAACCCGGCGCTGGCGCACCGCTGCGCCCAGATCGCGATGGACGGCTCGCAAAAAGTGCCCCAGCGTTGGCTGGCCGCGTTGCGCGACCGGCTGGCGGCCGGGGCGCCGATCGACCACCTGGCGCTGGCCTTGGCGGGATGGCTGCACTTCCTGCGCGGCCATGACGAGGCTGGCCAACCCTACGCCATCGATGATCCGCTGGCCACGGCCCTGCAAGCGCTGCACCGCGACGCCGAGGCGCTGCCCGATGCACGCAGCCGTGCCGAACATTTCACCCGCTTCGGGCCGGTGTTCGGCGACCTGGCCGGCGAGCCGCGCCTGGTGGCCGCCCTCGCGCCGGCGTTGCACAGCCTGCGCGAGCGCGGCGTGGCTGCGACACTGTCATCCTTCGATCCCCACTCTGAGCAAACACACCCATGAGTTCCTCCTCACGCCTGGCGGGCAAGACCGCCCTTGTCACTGCCGCCGCCCAGGGCATCGGCCGGGCCACCGCACTGGCCTTTGCCCGCGAGGGCGCGCGGGTGATTGCCACCGACATCAATGCCGCGTTGCTGCAAAGCCTGGCTGCCGAGACGGGTTGTGCCACCCGCCTGCTCGACGTCACCGATGCGGCAGCCATCAGCGCCGCGGCGCACGACATCGGCGCCATCGATGTGCTCTTCAACGGAGCGGGCTTCGTTCACGCCGGCACGGTGCTCGACTGCACCGAAGAAGAGTGGGCCTTCGGCTTCGAGCTCAACGTGCGCTCGCAGTACCGCATGATCAAGGCCTTTCTGCCGGCCATGCTCGCGCACGGCGGCGGCGCCATCATCAACATGGCTTCGGTGGCCAGCAGCATCAAGGGCGCGCCGAACCGCTTTGTCTACGGCGCGACCAAGGCGGCGGTGATCGGCCTGACCAAGGCGGTGGCGGCCGACTTCGTGGCCCGGGGCATCCGCTGCAATGCGATCTGCCCCGGCACCGTCGAGTCACCGAGCCTGCGTGAGCGCATCGCCGCCGGCGCCCAGGCGAGCGGCCAAACGCCGGCCCAGGTCGAGGCCAGCTACATTGCGCGCCAGCCGATGGGCCGGCTGGGCCGCAGCGAAGAGATCGCCGCGCTGGCGGTCTACCTGGCCAGCGACGATGCGGCCTTCACCACCGGCACGGCCCAGATCGTCGATGGCGGCTGGTCCAACTGAACAATCCATTTCTCAACCCCTGCGAAAGCCAACCATGAAACTGCTCCGCCACGGCCCCAAGGGCCGCGAAAAACCCGGCCTGCTCGATAGCCAGGGCCAGGTTCGCGACCTGTCGGCTTTGATGCCCGACATCACCGCCGCCACGCTGGCGCCGGCAGCACTTGCCGCCCTGCGCGCGCTGGACGTCACGGCCCTGCCGGTGGTGCCCCAGGGCCGCCTGGCGGTGCCCTGGACGGGGATGACCAAGTTCGTCGCCATCGGCCTGAACTACGCCGACCACGCCGCTGAATCGAACATGCCGATCCCGAAAGAGCCGATCGTCTTCATGAAGACGGTCGATTGCGCGGTGGGCGCCGACCACGCGGTGGTGCTGCCCCAGGGCTCCGTCAAGTCGGACTGGGAGGTCGAGCTCGGCATCGTCATCGGCAGCCGGGCGCGCTACGTGTCGCAAGCGGATGCGCTGGCCCATGTGGCCGGCTACTGCGTCGTCAATGATGTGTCGGAGCGCGAGTACCAGCTCGAGCGCGGCAGCCAATGGGACAAGGGCAAGGGCTGCGACACCTTCGGCCCGGTCGGCCCGTGGCTGGTAACCACCGACGAAGTCGGCGATGTGCAGAACCTGTCGATGTGGCTTGACGTGAATGGTCACCGCTACCAGAAGGGCAGTACCAAGACCATGATCTTCGGCGCCGCCGAAATCGTCAGCTACCTCAGCCGCTTCATGACGCTGAACCCCGGCGATCTGATCACCACCGGCACGCCGCCCGGCGTCGGCCTGGGCATCAAGCCCAACCCCGTCTTCCTCAAGCCCGGCGACAAGATGCATGTCTACATCGAGAAGCTCGGTGAGCAGCGCCAGACCGTGCATGCCTGGGACCCGGCGCTGATCGACGGCTGACCCACTTGCAGCGCCGAAGGAACTTTCGGCGCTGCAGTCAAGTCATTGGGATGGGCACAACACCCACTGCAACAGCGCTTGCCAAGCCGGGCGCGCCGAACTAAAAACAAACGGCCACACGTCAGCCCCCCGGCGGTGTGGCACGTTCAATGCATGTGTTGGCTCATGGCGTGAAATGCGGGCGGAATCTGCTTCATCTCAGTCGATGGGCTCGCGCCGACAGCGCGATGCTGAGTTCAAGATAGTGCGCACACCGAGTGCGCGGTGCGGAAGGATCGGAAAGCTCTGATGCCGCCTGGGCCCGTCAAGCCGGGACGGCATCAGAACTTCCCAGACACTGGCAGGCGACTTGCTTGCGGGTGCCGCGTCCTTACCAGGAGATCCGCACATGGATGTCATCAGCAGTTTCACC
>JANNFB010000282.1:0-2576 GCA_031379365.1 Burkholderiales bacterium | reverse complement strand
GTGCACGAAGCGCGCTGCGCGCGCGGGCCGCAAGCCCTGCGCTCCTCAGCGCCACACAGGCGCGCTGGCGCCTGCCCGGGCGCGCCTTTGCCGAACCAGTGGTGTGCGCGAGCGTGAACCTCCCTGTTGGACTTCGCGGCTGGTGGTGTGCGGCGACGGCTCACTGTGGAGCGGTGAGCAGCGCAGGCCTGAGGTCGGCGCGCGCAGCGCGCATCCAAAACTGACTCGCCGAAACTGTTTGACCAAAGAGAGCGAAGCGAGCGGCGGGAGTTTTTCGGCGCGACCTCAGGCCGAGCAGCGCAACGGAGTCGCAGCGAAGCGAAGACCGCTCCAGTGTGAGACGCTGCCGCACACCGCCAGCCGCGACGCGCAGAACAGCGAAGAGAAAATTCAGCGAACGTCAGCGAACGTCAGCGAAGGGCCGATGACAGACCACCGTGGCCATCCGCGTGAACGCAAATCCCTGTGCGTCTCTGAAGACGGATCAGCCTGGCGCTCAGGGGCGCACCAAGCGCCGGCACAGCTCGACCGTCAACGCCGACTGGTTCATGGTGTAGAAGTGGATGCCGGGCGCGCCGCCGGCAATCAGGCGTTCGCACAGCGCGGCGATGACATCCAGGCCGAAGGCGCGGATTGACGCCGCGTCGTCGAGAAAGCCTTCCATCTTCAGCGCCACCCAGCGCGGGATCTCGATGCCGTCGCGCTGCGCGAACTGGGCGATCTTGGCGTAGTTGTGGAAGGGCATGATGCCTGGCACGACGGGCACGGTGGCGCCGAGCTTGCGCGTCTGCTCGACAAAGTGGAAGTAGGCGTCGGGGTTGAAGAAAAACTGGGTGATGGCGCTGCTGGCGCCCGCCTGGACCTTCTCGACGTAGTGCTGCAAGTCGCGCGCGGCATAGCGCTGGCTCGGGTGGTACTCGGGGTAGGCCGCGACTTCGATCAGCCAGTCGCCGCCCTGGGTTTCGCGGATGAAGCGCACCAGGTCGGCGGCGTAGCGGAACTCGCCGCCCACCGCCGTGCCGCTCGGCAAGTCGCCACGCAGGGCGACGATGCGGCGGATGTCTTGGGCACGGTAGGTGGCCAAGGTGGCCGCAATGCTTTCGCGCGTGGCGCCAACACAGGACAGGTGCGGCGCCGCCTCGAAGCCGGCTGCGGCGATGGCCTGCACGGTCTTGAGTGTCTTCTCGCGCGTGGTACCGCCGGCGCCATAGGTGACGCTGAAGAACTCGGGGCTCAGGGCGCCCAGTTCCTGCACCACGGTCTTGAGCTTGTCATCGCCCACGGGCGTGTTGGGCGGGAAGAACTCGAAGCTGATCGGCACGGGGTTGCTCATGGCGTCTGGGCCCAAAGAAAGTGTTCGCGGTTGCCGTCGCCGCCGGCGACGGTGCTCTCGAAGTAGTCGCGCGGCGTCAGCTTGTGTTTGACGCAGGCCGCGCGCAAGCGCGCTTCGACGTGGCCATGCGCCACCGGGTCGGTGACCAGCCCGCCTTTGCCAATGTCGGCCGGTCGCAGCTCGAACTGCGGCTTGACCAGCAGCAGCAGGTCGCGCCCGACCAGTGGCACCAGGGCTGGCAGCACGAGGGTCAGGGAGATGAAAGACAGGTCGGCCACGATCAGATCGAAGCGCTGCCTCGGCAGGGTGGTGGCGTCGAGATGGCGTGCGTTCACTCCTTCGAAGGCCGTGACGCGTGGGTCGTCGCGCAGCTTGGCATGCAACTGACCATGGCCGACGTCGATGCCGACGACGCTGGCCGCCCCACGGGCGAGCAGCACCTCGGTGAAGCCGCCGGTGCTCTGGCCGACGTCGAGGCAGTGACGCCCCGCCACGTCGATACTGGCATGCGTGAGCGCCGCGTCGAGTTTGAGCCCCGCACGTGACACCCAGCGCAACTCCGCACCATCCGTGACCTCGATCTCGCAGCCTTCCGGCAGGTCTTCGCCTGCCTTGTGCGGCACGGCCCAGCCCTTGGGTCCCAGCCAGCGCACCGCGCCATGCGTGATCAGGCGCTGCGCGGCCGAGCGCGTGGGCGCCAGGCCGCGTTGCAGGATGAGTTGGTCGGCGCGCATCGACGGTGATTGAAGTGCTTTCCCCAGCAAACGCCGAGGATCGGGCTCTGCCCGGCCGCTGGCGTTGCCCCCTCGAGGGGGAGCGGCGAAGCCGCTTCGGGGGTGGGTCTCAATACCTGTAGGTGTCGGGCTTGTAAGGGCCGGTCTTGGCCACGCCGATGTACGTGGCCTGCTCGTCACTCAGCTCCGTCAGCATCGCGCCGACCTTCTTCAGGTGCAGGCGCGCCACTTTCTCGTCCAGGTGCTTGGGCAGCACGTAGACCTTGCCGTTCTCGTACTGATCGCTCTTGGTGAACAGCTCGATCTGGGCGATGGTCTGGTTAGCGAAGCTGGCCGACATCACGAAGCTGGGGTGGCCGGTGGCGCAACCCAGGTTCACCAGGCGGCCCTTGGCCAGCAGGGTGATCTTCTTGCCGTCGGGGAACTTCACGTGGTCGACCTGCGGCTTGATCTCGTCCCACTCGTAGCCCTCGATCGACGCGATGTCGATCTCGTTGTCGAAGTGGCCG
>JANNFB010000281.1:0-41912 GCA_031379365.1 Burkholderiales bacterium | reverse complement strand
GCGTCATTGCGGGCGCCATGACCAAGAGCAACACGCTGGGCGTGGTCGGCTCGATCCCCATCCCCGAGGTGATCCGCAACATCAACACCTTCACGCTGGGTGCGCAAAGCGTCAACCCGAAGATCAAGACCAAGGTGGTCTGGATCGGCAAGTGGTTCGATCCGCCCAAGGAAAGCGAAGCCGCCCAGAGCCTGATCAACGCCGGTGCCGACGTGCTGTTCCAGAACACGGATTCCAGCGCGGTGCTGCAGACGGCTGAGAAGAACAAGAAGCTGGCTTTCGGCTGGGACAGCGACATGAGCGCCTACGCCAAGGAAGCCCACCTCGGCTCGGCTGTCATCAACTGGGGCCCGTACTACAAGAAGGCCGTCAAGGATGCTCTGGACGGCACCTGGAAGACCAGCCAAGAGTGGTGGGGCGTCAAGGAAGGCGCGATCGACATGGTGTCCATCAGCGACAAGGTGCCGGCGGAGACCAAGGCCTTGGTTGAAAAAGCCAAGGCCGGCATGAAGGACGGCAGCTTCCACCCCTGGAAGGGCCCCGTCGTCGACCAGGCCGGCAAGACCGTGGTCGAGAAGGACCAGACGCCCGACGACAAGTTCATGCTCGGCATCAACTTCTACGTCAAGGGCGTCGACGGCAAGGTGCCCTCCGGCGGGAAATAGGCCCACCCCCGAAGCGGCTGCGCCGCGCCCCCGCTAGAGGGCGGCGCCAGCGGCCCGGCAGAGCCGGATCCGTGGCGCCCGCTGAGAGCCGTTGTGACTTCAGGCATCGATTTCGACCGCATCCCGCGCGAGCGCCTGCCGGCGCTGCTGCGCTCGATGCCCAAGGCCGAGCTGCACATCCACATCGAAGGCTCGCTCGAGCCTGAGTTGATCTTCAAGCTGGCGGCGCGCCATGGTGTGCCGCTGGCCTACGCCGATGTCGAGGCCTTGCGTGCGGCCTACGCCTTCAGCGACCTGCAGAGCTTTCTCGACATCTACTACGCCGGTGCGGCGGTGTTGCGCAGCGAGCAGGACTTCTTCGACCTGGCCTGGGCTTATCTCGAACGCGCGGCCGCCGACAACGTGGTGCACGCCGAGATCTTCTTCGACCCACAGACCCACACCGAGCGCGGCGTGCCGATCGAGGCGGTGATCCTCGGCCTGGCCCACGCCTGCCGTCGCGCCCATGCCGAGTGGGGGTTGAGCGCCAAGCTGATCCTGTGCTTTCTGCGCCACCTCAGTGAAGCCGAGGCCCTGGTCACCCTGGACGCGGCGCTGCCGTGGCACGAGCACTTCATCGGCGTGGGCCTGGACAGCAGCGAGCGGGGTCATCCCCCGGAGAAATTTGCCAGCGTGTTCGCGCGCGCCCGCGCCCTCGGCTTGCGTGCCGTGGCCCATGCCGGGGAGGAGGGCCCGCCGGCCTACATCGAGAGCGCGCTCGACGTGCTCAAGGTCGAGCGCATCGACCACGGCGTGCGCTGCATCGAGAGCCCGGCCCTGGTTGAACGCTTGGCGCGCGAACGCATGCCGCTCACGGTCTGCCCGCTGTCCAATGTCAAGTTGCGCGTGTTCGACACCCTGGCCGAGCACAGCCTGCCCGCATTGCTGGCCGCCGGCCTGTGCGCCACGGTCAACAGCGACGACCCGGCCTACTTCGGCGGCTACGTCAACGACAACTTCGTCCAGACCTTCGCGGCCCTGCCCTCGCTCGGCCCGCGCGAGGCCTACCAGCTTGCGCGCAACAGCTTCGAGGCCAGTTTCGCCAGCGCTGCCGACAAGGCACGCTGGACCGCGGCGCTCGACGCGCACTTCACTGCTGCGGCCGCCGCGGCCTGAGCGTGTGGGGCTGAGCCCTGGATTGCGGCGTCGGCACTTTGCGGACGTTTGCAGTCGCGCACGAGAGACGGCGCGAGATCAGGCCGACGGGGCGCTCTGCTCCGCGAATGTCCCCCGACCCGGGCTGCGCCCGCCTCTCCTCCTTGATTTCGCTGCGCAGAGCGTCCCGCCGTCCTGATCCGGCGCGTGTGTGCTGTTCGCGGGTCGAGGGCCTACGAGACTCGAGGCCGGGGCTGCCGGGCGCCCGCCGCAGCGAAATCAAGGGGGAGCCCTGGGCGCAGCCCAGGGCGGAGGACATTCGCGGAGGCGGGCGCCCGGTGGCCTCGGCCGGCGCGGTCCATCAAAGTGCGGTCAAGAACTTCCGCAATCGGCGCCGCGACCCGCCTTTCGTTCTGATGCGATCGAACGCGACTCCGTATCAGGTCTTGACTCGCGAGACGCGCAAGACGGCAGGCGCACGCTTGAGGGTGCGCAGCACTTCGGCCAAATGTTGTCGGTCGCGCACCGACAGGAGCAAACGGAACTCGGCACTGTCACCGGCCGGTTCATTGCCCATGTCGAGGTGGGTGATGTCGGCCTCGGCGCCGCTCACGGCGGCTGCCACGCGGGCGAGCACCCCCTGGCCATTCTTCACCAGCACCGAGATCGCGGTTTCAAACGAGCGCACGGGCTGCTCCGACCACTCCACCGGCAGCCAGCGCTCACGGTCTCGCTCGAACAGGCGCTTGCCAACGGCACAGTCAGCGGTGTGCACCGTCAGGCCCTCGCCACGACCGAGGTAGCCGACGATCTCGTCGCCGGGGATGGGGTGGCAGCAGCTGGCCAACTGGATCGAGGCACCCTCGCTGCCGTCAATGCTGACGAGACCCTGGGCGGCTGGCGCATCGTCGCTCGCATCGGTGCCGAAATGCAGGCGGCTCAAAGTCACAGCGTCGGGACGGGCTGCGCCGCGCTCGGCCATGACGCGGGCCAGGCGCTTGGCGACGATCGACGCGATCTTGCGGCCCAGCCCCAGATCGATCATCAGGTCGACACGCGTGCGGTTGCCACTCCAGCGCGTGAGTTGCTGCCAGATCGCGGCGGCGCCATCGTCGGCTGGGTCGGCGCTCGGCAACACCAGGCCCTCGCTGCGCAGGGCTTGCGCGAGCAGACGCTCACCCAGGGCGCGAGACTCCTCGTGCTCCATGTTCTTGAGGTGATGCCGGATCTTCGAGCGCGCCCGTCCGGTGCGCACGAAACTGAGCCATGACGGGTTCGGCTTGGCGCCCGGCGCCGTGGTGATCTCGACCACGTCGCCGCTCTTGAGCTCGGTGCGCAGGGCCACCGCATCGCCGTTGACGCTGGCCGCGACGCAGTGGTCGCCCACGTCGGAGTGGATGGCGTAGGCGAAGTCGACTGGCGTGGCGCCCCGCGGCAAGGCCAGGATGCGCGACTTGGGCGTGAACACGTACACCGCGTCGGGGAACAGGTCGATCTTGACGTGTTCGAGGAACTCCGCGGCGTCGCGGCTGTCGTCCTGGATGTCGATCAGCGATTGCAGCCAGCTGGTGCCCAGGTGCTGTGCCTCGGCGCTGCTGCCGCCTTTGGTCTTGTACATCCAGTGCGCTGCGATGCCACTCTCGGCCACCGCATTCATGGGCTCGGTGCGGATCTGAAACTCGACCGCGGTGCCGAGGGGACTGACCAGGGTGGTGTGCAAGGACTGGTAGCCGTTGGCTTTGGGAATCGCGATGTAGTCCTTGAAGCGCCCGGGCAGGGGCTTGTAGAGCTGGTGCAGGATGCCCAGTGCGAGGTAGCAGTCGGAGAGTTGGGGCACGACGACGCGAAAGCCGAACAGGTCGCTGACGTTGGCAAAGCTGCTGTGCTTTTGCTTCATCTTGCGAAAGATGGAGTAAACCGTTTTCTCACGGCCCGACACCTGCACCTTCAATTTGGCTGTCGCGAAGCCCTTTTCGACTTCCTTCTGCACGCGTTCGACGATATCGCGTCGCGTTCCGCGCGAGCGAGCGACTGCCTTGGCCAGCGCGCCGTGGCGCCAGGGGTAGAGCTGCGCAAAGGACAGCTCCTGCAGCTCGCGGTAGATCTGGTTCAGGCCCAGGCGGTGGGCGATGGGCGCATAGATGTCCAAGGTCTCGCGGGCGATGCGGCCACGCTTGTCGGCCGCCATGGCGTTGACGGTGCGCATGTTGTGCAGCCGATCGGCCAGCTTGACCAGGATCACGCGCACATCGCGCGCCATCGCCAGCAGCATCTTGCGGAAGGACTCTGCCTGCGACTCCTCGCGCGTGGAAAAGCGCAGCTTGTCCAGCTTGGTCAGGCCATCGACCAACTCGGCGGTCGGCGCGCCAAAACGCTCGATCAGTTCCGGCTTGGTGACACCGCAGTCCTCCATCGCGTCGTGCATCAGCGCGGCCATGATGGCTTGCACGTCGAGGCGCCAGTCAGCGCACAGTCCGGCCACAGCGATCGGGTGCGTGATGTAGGGCTGGCCACTGGCGCGGAACTGACCGAGGTGGGCCTCGTCGGCGAACTTGAACGCCTCTCGCACTTGTTTGAGCTCGGCCTTGCTGAGGTAGCCGAGCTTGTCAGCCAGGGCCGCAAAGGTCGCGACCTCGGCCGGCTCCAGCGGCTTGGCCGCCATCGAGCGCGCAGCCCGAGGCTGCAACGCGCTGGGCAGCAGGTCGGCAGCGAAGGATCGAATGCTCACTGCTGCAATGTAGCGCGAGTCGAGGTGTCGCCCCAGAGTGGGGCATCGAATGCACTGGCTCGCGCAGGGCGAGGGCTGCGACCGTCAGTGTGCCGACTCGATGGCAGGCAGCCCGCCAATGCAAAACGGGCGCCTGAGCGCCCGTCTGTTGGGGGTTGCGAAGCCTTAGATCGGCACCTTGCGCAGCATCTCGATGCCGACCACGCCAGCAGCAATTTCACGCAAGGCAGTCACCCCGGGCTTGTTCTGCTTGGCGTCGACCTTCGGCGCGTGCCCCTGGCTCAGCATGCGGGCGCGGTACGTGGCCGCCAGCACCAACTGGAACCGGTTGGGGATCTTTTCCAGACAGTCTTCGACAGTGATGCGGGCCATGAGGATTCTCTCGAAAAAGCAGGGGGATTTCAGATCAGGGCCAGCGCTGCAAACACCTGGGATTTGTTGCGCTGCTGCGCGGCGTACTTGAGGCGCTGCGAGTGGACAACGGTCTTCAAGTCAAACAAGGCCGTTTCAAACAAGGCGTTAATTATAACGAAGTCGAAATCCCGGGCATGCGGGACCTCGAGGCGGGCGTTGGCCATGCGCTTCTCGATCACCTCCGGCCGGTCTTCGCCGCGCCGCTGCAGGCGTTGGCGCAATTCGTCCCAACTCGGGGGCAGGATGAAGATCAGCACCGCATGCTCGAACAGGGCCTTGATCTGCAGGGCGCCCTGCCAATCGATCTCCAGCACCACGTCTTCGCCGCGGGCGAGCCGTTGCTCGATGGCCCTGCGTGAGGTGCCGTAGAGGTGGTCATGCACCTGGGCCCATTCGAAGAACTCGCCGCGGCTGACCATGGCGCGGAACTCGGTCTCGTCGACGAACCAGTACTCTCGCCCGCGCTGCTCCTGGCCACGAGGCGCGCGCGTGGTGTGCGAGACCGACAGCGCCAGATGCGAGTCGAGCTCGAGCAGGGCGTTGACCAAGCTCGATTTGCCGGCACCGCTGGGGGCGGCGATGACGAAGAGGTTACCGGGCGTTTCCATGGCTCACTCGATGTTCTGCACCTGCTCGCGCATCTGCTCGATCGCGACCTTCATCTCCACCGCAATGCCGGTCAACTCCAGCGCGGCCGACTTCGAGCCCAGCGTGTTGGCTTCGCGTTGCAGCTCCTGAATCAGGAAGTCCAGGCGTTTGCCGATTTCGCCGCCCTTCTTCAGCAAACGCTCGATCTCGTCGAGGTGGGATGTGAGGCGGGCCAGCTCTTCGGCCACATCGATGCGGATGGCGAAGGCCGCGGCTTCGGTCAGGGCGCGCTCCTGGGCCGCCTCGGCGCTGATCGACTGTCCCGCGCCACTCGCCAGCAGCGCCTCCTGCCAGCGCTCGACAAACCGTGCTTGCTGCCGTTGCACGACGGCCGGCAGCAGCGGCTTGGCCTGCGCCGTGAGCGCGCGCAAGTGGGCCAGGCGTTCCAGGAGCACGGTGGTGAGCCGTGCGCCTTCGCGGCCGCGCGCGTCGCGCAGCGCGCTCACGGCCTCTCGTACCGCTTCCAGGGCAGGGGCCTCCAGGCGCTCCGTCGAGGTGCCACCACGGCACCAGTTCAGCGCCTCGTTGACGGACAGCGGTGCCGCCTTGGGCAGCCAACTCAGGACGGTGCCTTCGATGCGTGACAGGCGGTTGAGCTGGTCGCTCCCCGGTGCGGGCAAGCCGGCGTCGGTGTCGCGTTGACAGCTGATGCGCAACTCGACCTTGCCGCGCTTGACGGCCCCGGCCACCAACTCGCGCAGGGCGGGCTCCAGCGCCCGCAACTCATCGGGCAGGCGCAGTGCGAGATCGAGAAACCGGCCGTTGACGGAGCGCAGTTCCGCACTCACCGAAGTACCGGTGGTCGGCGCGGCTGAAGCCCCGCCTTCCCCTTGCCGGGCCGCGCCCACGCTGGCGCTGGCGTATCCGGTCATGCTGTAAACTGACATCGAGTCATCGAGCCCAAAAGCCAACACTGATTATGTCAAAGCCCAAACCCGCCCCGCTGCCCGCGGGTACCGTGGTTGGCGGCTATCAGATCATCAAGAAGCTGGCAGCGGGTGGCTTCGGCGTGGTTTACCTCGCGGAAGACGAGCAGCGGCACCTGATCGCGCTCAAGGAATACCTCCCGGCTTCTCTGGCCGAGCGCTCTCCGGGCGAGCTGACGCCGCGGGTCAAGCCCGACAAGTTGCCGCTCTACCGGCTGGGCTTGAAGAGCTTCTTCGAGGAGGGCCGTTCACTCGCACAGATTTCGCACCCGAGCGTGGTGTCGGTGCTGAACTTCTTCCGCGAGAACGAAACCGTCTACATGGTGATGAACTACCTGCAGGGCGACACGCTGCAGGACTTCATCGTCACCGCGCGCGATTTGAAGCGCGACAAGGTCTTCCGCGAATCGACGATCCGCAGCCTGTTCGACGAGATCCTGCGCGGCTTGCGCATCGTGCACCAGCACAAGATGTTGCACCTCGACATCAAGCCGGCCAACATCTTCGTCACCAACGAGAACAAGGCCGTGTTGCTCGACTTTGGCGCCGCGCGCGAAGTGCTGAGCAAGGAAGGCAACTTCATCCGTCCGATGTACACCCCCGGCTTCGCTGCGCCGGAGATGTACCGCCGTGACGGCAGCCTGGGGCCCTGGACCGACATCTACGCCATCGGCGGCTGCATCTACGCCTGCATGCAGGGCTACCCGCCCAACGACGCGCCGCAGCGCATCGAGAAGGATCGCTTGGCCTTGTCCTTGTCGCGCCTGCGCAATGTGTATTCCGACAACCTGATCGAAGTCACGGAGTGGTGCATGTCGCTCGACCCGCTGTCGCGGCCGCAGAGCGTGTTCGCGCTGCAGAAGGAGCTGGCCCGCGAGACCGAGCGCCGCTACACCAAGCTGAGCTTCAGCGAGCGCCTGAAGCTGCAGCTCGAGAACCTCAAGACCGGCGCGAAAGCCTGACAGTGGGCCCCCACGCTCATTACATTCGCTGCCCCCCGAGGGAGCGCTCAACGCCAAGACCAAGCGCAGCGCAGGTCAAGCCTGCGCGTTGGCGGCCCTGCGGGCGTTGACATGCGCTTCTCGGTCTACCAGATCAGCCGCAAGGGCGGGCGTGAGAAGAACGAAGACCGCATGGGCTATTGCTACACGCGGGACTCGGGTTTGTTTGCCCTGGCCGACGGCATGGGCGGCCATCCCGAAGGTGAGGTGGCGTCCCAACTGGCCTTGCAGACCCTCGCCGCCCTGTTCCAGCGCGATGCCAAGCCGACCCTGGCCGACCCGCTGCGCTTCCTGCACGACGCCATCATCGCGGCCCACCACCAGTTGTTGCGCTATGCCACCGAGAAGGCGCTGATGGACACGCCGCGCACGACGATCGTGGCCTGTGTGATGCAAGGCAAGTCGGCGTATTGGGCCCATTGCGGCGACTCACGTCTGTACATGGTGCGCGGCGAGAAGCTGATCGCCCGCACCCGCGATCACTCCTACACCGAGCTGCAGGAAACGCTGTCGCACGTGGTCCCGATGGGCGAGAAATTCAATCGCAACGTGCTCTTCACCTGCCTGGGCAGCCCGGGCAAGCCCGTGGTCGATACCGCGGGGCCGCTGCTCATGCAGTCTGGCGACCGCATTCTTCTGTGCTCTGATGGCCTGTGGGGCAGCGTCACCGACAACGTCATCGCCGAGCAACTCGCCCAGCGCTCGATCTCCGACTCGGCGCCCGAGCTGGTTGAGCAGGCCCTGCGCAATGCCGGGCCCAAGAGCGACAACGTGACGGTGATCTCGGTGGAGTGGGAGTCGGCCGAAGACAACGACAGCGTCGCGGGTGTGTCGACCGACAGTCTGGGCGAAGAGGTCTTTGCATCCACGATCCAGGCCAGCGTGGTCGGCGATCTGGCCAGCGACGAGCTCGACGAGGCCGAGATCGAGAGGTCGATCAAGGAAATCAACGACGCCATCCGCCGCTCGAACGAGAAGAAGCACTGATGAATGACTTTGCACGCAATGGCGGCCGGGCTGCCAATGCCTTGCGCACCCTGCGCATCCAGCGCCAGTACACCCAGCACGCCGAAGGCTCGGTGCTGATCGCCTTCGGTGCGACCCAGGTGCTTTGCACGGCGTCGGTCGAGGAAAAGGTGCCGCCGCACAAGCGCGGCAGCGGCCAGGGCTGGGTCACGGCGGAGTACGGCATGCTGCCCCGCGCCACGCACACCCGCAGCGACCGCGAGGCCGCGCGCGGCAAGCAGACCGGACGCACGCAGGAGATTCAGCGCCTGATCGGGCGGTCGCTGCGCGCCGTGTTCGATCTCTCCGCCCTCGGCGAGCGCACCATCACGCTGGACTGCGATGTGTTGCAGGCTGACGGCGGCACGCGCACGGCGGCCATCACCGGCGCCTTTGTGGCCGCGCACGACGCCGTGACGTGGCTGTTGGCCCAGGGCCGCATTCCGTCCAACCCGATCCGCGACCACGTGGCGGCGATCTCGGTCGGCCTGCTGCACGGGCAAGCCCTGCTGGATCTGGAGTACAGCGAAGACTCGGCTTGCGATACCGACATGAACGTCGTCATGACAGGCGCCGGGGCCTATGTCGAGGTCCAGGGCACCGCGGAAGGCGCTGCATTCACGCGGGCTCAGATGGATGCCTTGTTGCAGCTTGCCGAGCGCGGCATCGCCGACCTGGTCAACGCGCAAAGGCTGGCGCTGGCCCAGTGACCGCCCCGGCGATCGACGGCGGCATCGATCGCCCCGCAGGCGCGGGTCGGCATGGCGCGCGACGCCTCGGCGCCAAGCAATGAGGCTGGTGCTGGCGTCCAACAACGCCAAGAAGTTGATGGAGTTGCAGCACTTGCTGGGGGCTGGGGCGGTCGAGTTGGTGGCCCAGGGCGCGCTCGGCATCGCCGAAGCCGACGAGCCCCACCTGACCTTTGTCGAGAACGCCCTGGCCAAGGCGCGCCATGCTGCACGCCAAAGCGGCTTGCCGGCCATTGCCGACGACTCGGGTCTGTGCGTGGAGGCGCTCAGCGGCGCACCGGGCGTGCCCTCGGCGGTGTATGCAGGGGTGGTCACGGTCGACGGTGACCGCGAAACCCGGCGCGCGGCGCAGGATGCCGCCAACAATGCCTTGCTGCTCGAACGCATGCAAGGGGTCCGTGACCGTCGAGTGCGCTTTGTCTGCACGCTGGTCGCCTTGCGACACGCCGAAGACCCCGAGCCGCTGATCAGCGCTGGTCGCTGGGAGGCCACGCTGCTGACAGCGCCGCGCGGCAGCGGCGGGTTCGGCTATGACCCCCTGTTCTGGCTCGACGCCATGGGCGCGAGCGCTGCCGAACTCAAGCCCGAGCAGCGCAACCGCATCAGCCACCGGGCCCTCGCTGCCGCGCAGATGCGCGTCCTGATGCACGAGGCGTGGGGATTTTGAACTGCCCCCGACGCGCCGGTGACGCCGCGCTCCGCAGCGGGCAGGGCCAGCAACGCGGTGCAACCGGGTCCGCGGCACCTGCTCTGCACTGCAAGGAGGCGCGGCGTCGCGCGGCGCCAGGCCTTGGGCAGGTGGTGAAGTGAGGGAGTCGCCGATCCGCATTCACCGCCAGGCCGTGTCGGCCGCAGCGGCGGTGAGCTTGAGCACTTTGCCGCCGCTGGCCTTGTACGTGCACTTGCCGTGGTGTCTGAAGAAGTGCCCCTACTGTGACTTCAACTCGCACGAGGGCCAAGGCGCTGAGCTGCCGGAGGCTCGCTACATCGAGGCCTTGGTGGCCGACCTCGACGCTGCCCTGCCGCAGGTGTGGGGACGGCACATCGTCAGCGTGTTCATCGGTGGCGGTACGCCGAGCCTGTTCTCGCCCGACAGCATCGATCGGCTGCTGGCGCAGATCCGTTCGCGCTTGCCGCTTGAGCCCGGCTGCGAGATCACGCTCGAAGCCAACCCGGGTACGTTCGAGCGCGAACGCTTTCGCGCTTACCGTGCCGCCGGGGTGACGCGCCTGTCGGTCGGCGTGCAGAGCTTCGACGACGTTCTGCTCGAGCGCATCGGCCGTGTGCACGACGGCGCGCAGGCCCGCGCTGCGCTGGCCGAAGCCAGCCACGCCTTCGATACCTTCAACCTCGACCTGATGTACGCGTTGCCCGGCCAGACCCTGGCGCAGCTGGGTGCAGACCTCGACACCGCCTTGTCTTTTGCGCCGCCGCACCTGTCCATCTATCACCTGACGGTGGAACCCAACACCGCCTTTGCCAACGCACCTCCTGTGCTGCCTGACGACGACACAGCCAGCGACATGCTCGACCTGATTGCACAGCGCACCCAGGCCGCGGGCCTGTCACGCTACGAGGTCTCGGCGTTTGCGCGCGTCGAGCACCGCTGCGCTCACAACTTGAACTACTGGCGCTTTGGCGACTACCTCGGTATCGGCGCCGGCGCGCACGGCAAGCTGAGCTTTGCCGACCGCATCGTGCGTCAGGTGCGTTGGCGCGAGCCGGCGATGTACATGGAGCGGGCCTTGGCGGGCCAGGCGCTGTCCAACGAGACGCCTGTCAGCCCGGCCCAGCTGCCCTTCGAGTACATGTTGAATGCGCTGCGCCTGGCCGAGGGTTTCGAGCCGGCACGCTTTGCCGAGCGCACGGGTCAGTCGATTGCCTCGATCGACATCGCGCTGGAGCGGGCGCGACAGCGCCAGCTCATCGCATTCGATGGCCAGCGCTGGCAACCGACGGCGCGCGGTTTCGACTTCCTGAGCGACTTGCAGGCCTTGTTTCTTTGACGCTGTCGCGCTGGCGCTGGCGCTACAACTGCGCTGCGTCTGATCAAAGGCGGTTGATCGACATCCCCGAGGTTGAGCGCAGGCGCTCCAGCAGGTGCGGTGCGATCTGGGCCAGTGGCAGGACTTCCTGCACGGCGCCTTGCGCGATGGCTTCGCGCGGCATGCCGAAGACCACGCAACTGGCCTCGTCCTGGGCCAGGTTGTAGGCGCCGGCATCGCGCATCGCACGCATCGCACGGGCGCCGTCGCCGCCCATGCCGGTGAGCATGATGCCGAAGGCGTTGGGCCCGACCACCCGTGCTGCCGACTCGAACAGCACTTCGACCGAGGGCTTGTGGCGGTTCACGGCGTCGCCGTCGCGTACGCGGGCAATGTAGTTGGCGCCGGAGCGTTCGATCGACAGGTGGAACCCACCCGGCGCCAGGTAGGCGTGCCCCGGCAGCACGCGTTCGCCGTCCACCGCCTCGGCCACCCGAATGCGCGCCAGGCCGTCCAGGCGCTTGGCATAGCTGGTGGTGAAGCCGGCGGGCATGTGCTGGGTGATCAGGACCGCCGGCGCGTCTGCCGGCAAACCCAGCAGGACCTCCTTGGTGGCTTCGGTGCCACCTGTCGAAGCGCCGATGAAGATCAATTTCTCTGTCGACAGGCGGCCCAAGCTGTGCACGGCCGCGGGAGCGCGTGCGGTGGGCGGTACTTCTGCAGCGGCCAGTGGTGCCGCCCCACGTCGGATCTGTGCTTTCGAAGCGGTACGAATCTTGTCGGTGATGTCATCGGCCAACAGGCGCATGCCGTCGGCCACGCCGATCTTGGGCTTGGCCACGAAGTCGATCGCGCCGAGTTCGAGCGCGCGCAAGGTGACCTCGGCGCCGCGCTCCGTCAGGGTCGAGACCATGATCACCGGGGTCGGGCGCAGGCGCATCAACTTGCCCAGGAAATCGATGCCGTCCATGCGCGGCATTTCCACGTCCAGGGTGATGACGTCCGGGTTGGTGTCGCGGATCACTTCGCGCGCCGCGAAAGGGTCTGCCGCCACGCCAACGCATTGCATGTCGGTCTGGCGGTCGATGATTTCCTTGAGCAGGCTGCGGATCAGTGCTGAGTCGTCCACCACCACCACGCGGGTCTTGGCCATGGCTTGAATGCTCCTAGAACAGGTCGACGGACCCACCGGCGCCCGTGGTCGCTTGCGCTTTCTGCGCTGCAAGCTCCTGGGCGGCGAGGGTGTCGGAATTGGTGGTGGCCAGGCGCTTGACCATGGCCTTGCCGCTGGCCGGCAGGAAGCAGACCTTGCGCGGATAGACGTCCAGCACGTCCTTGCTGACCACGGCGATGCGCTCGGTCTTCAGGTAGTCGAGCACGAAACGGGTGTTGCGCTCGCCCACATTCAGGCTGTTCATGCCGCCGATGACGGCGCCGCCACCGAACACCTTGGCCTCCATGGTGGTGCGCGAGGCCCCAAGCTTGATCAGCTCGTTGACCAGCAACTCCATCGCGAAAGCCCCGTAGCGGCCGCTGTCGGTGGCGCCACCGGCGTCGGGCAGCATGAAGTGATTCAGGCCGCCGACGCGGCGCTCGCGGTCCCACAGACAGGCCGCGATGCAGGAGCCCAGCGTGGTCATGACCAGGATGTCGTCGGTGTGCACGAAGAACTCGCCCGGCAACACCTTGACCGCGTTGTTCTTGAAGTGGGCGTCGTAGAAGAAGAAGGAGGCTTCGCCGGCGCGCCGAGGGGCCGCCTTGAGGCGTGCCAACTGGCTGGCTGAATCTGACATCGAAGCGCCGCTCATACGCGCTCGTAGATCGTCTTGCCGCGCAGGCGAAACAGGGCGCGCGCATCGGTGAAGTTCTCCGAGTGGCCGACATAGAGCAGGCTGCCAGGGCGCATGGCGCGGTGCATGCGCTCGAGCACCCGGCGCTGCGTCGGTGCGTCAAAGTAAATCATCACGTTGCGACAAAATACGAGATCGAAACCTTCGCCGAAGGACCAGCGCTCGCTCATCAGGTTGAAGGCCTGGAAATCGATCAGGCGACCGAGTTCCGGCTTGATGCGGATGGCGCCGGCGTTGCCGCCGGTGCCGCGCATGAAGTGACGCTTCAAGCGCTCGGCGCTCAGGCCGCGCGCGCTGGCTTCGTAAACCCCGCGCCGCGCCGTGTCCAGCACCAGGGTGTCGATGTCGGTCGCCAGAATCTTCACTGCGGCGTCGGTGCCCAGCGACTCGACCACCGTCATGGCGATCGAATACGGCTCCTCACCGGTCGAGGCTGCGTTGCACCAGATGCGCAGCGTCTGGCCACGGCGCGACGCCAGGTCGCTGGTCAGCGCTTCGAAGTGATGGTCTTCGCGGAAGAAGGCCGTCAGGTTGGTGGTCAGGCAGTTGACGAAGGCCTGCCACTCGGCATGCTGGTCAATCTGCTGCTCCAGCCACTGCAGGTAGCTGGCAAAGCTGCGTTGGCCGGTGTCGCGCAGGCGCCGCGACAGGCGGCTGTAGACCATGGCCTGCTTGCCCGGGTTCAGGCTGATGCCCGCGTGCTGATAGATCAACTTGCGGATGCGCTCGAAGTCGGTGGCGTCGAACGCGAACTCACTCGCGCCGCTGGCGGCGGGCAGGGTGGCGTGGCTGACGAGTGCTTGGCTCATGGGTGACTCAGGTGCGGTCGTCGACAACAGGCCGGCGCCAGGTGCGTCCAGAGGGCGAGCCCGGCCCTCGGGCTGAGCGCCAGTCTGACCGCCAGCGCCCGCGCTCAGGCGCGGAAGTGACGGTGATTTGCGGCGCAGTTCGGCCCGTGGGCGCAGGACCCCGCTGCTAGACTGACCGCCACCTTGAGCGCAACGCCTGCCTCCGCTAACTCGCCTGTGCCCGGCGCCCCCGCGCCGGCCGCGGCCGTCCTGAAGCTGGAGGCCGCACTCTCGTTGCTCAGCCAGTCCGGGCAACCGGCACCGGCCGGCGAGCTGGGCAGCCCGGCCTGGCTGCAGGCCCTGATCGACTCCCTGTGCGAGTTGTCCAGCCGGGACGCGCTCACCGGGCTGGCCAATCGGCGCCATTTCGAGATGGTGCTGGCACGCGAAATCGACCGCGTGGCACGAGCCGGCGAGCCGGCCCTGCTGCTGCTGCTCGACATCGACCACTTCAAGCGTGTCAACGACAGCCATGGCCACGCCGCGGGCGATCTGGTGCTCAAGGCGGTGTCTGAAGCACTGCAGGAGTGTGTGCGCCCGATGGACACCGTGGCCCGCATCGGTGGCGAGGAGTTCGCCATCGTGCTGCCGAACTGCTCGCCGGCCTTCGGCCCCATGGTGGCCGAGCGGGTGCGCGCCAAGATCGAATCTCGGCCCGTTCTGATCGGACTGACGGAAAAGATCTCGGTCACCGTCAGTCTGGGCGGCGCGTTCGCACCGCAGTGGGTTCGCTCCAGTGTGCGGCTCTGGCTCGAGCGGGCCGACCTGCAGCTCTACAACGCCAAGACCTCGGGTCGCAACCGCTCGGTGTTCGAGCCGGCGGCGGTGTCGCTGGTCACGGCGGAAGAGAAGGGCCTGCTGTTCAGCACCTCGCAATTCGACGAACAACGCGACGATTCAAGAGACACCCAGGCATGAGCGACACCTTTTCTCACCGCAGTCAGCGTGCGCGCATCACCGCCGTCACGAGCGGCAAGGGCGGCGTCGGCAAGACCTTCGTCGCGTCGAATCTGGCTGCGGCGCTGGCCAAGCGTGGCGAGCGCGTGCTGGTGCTCGACGCCGACCTCGGCCTGGCCAACCTCGATGTGGTGCTCAATCTGTATCCCAAGATCACCCTGCATGACGTGTTCACCGGCAAGAACCGGCTGGAGGACGCCATCGTGCCGGTGGCCGGTGGTTTCTCGGTGCTGCTCGCCGGCTCCGGCATGGTCGAGTACTCCCGCCTCACGCCGGAAGTGCGCGACCAGTTGCTGGCCACGGTCGAGGCCGTCACGCCGCAGTTCGACCGCGTGCTGCTCGACACCGGCGCGGGCATTTCCGACGTGGTGCTCTACACCATCTCGCTGGCCCATGACGTGTTGGTGGTGACAACGCCGGAACCGACGGCGATGACGGATGCCTACGCCACCATCAAGGTGCTGGCCACCACCCAGAGCCGCCGTACCCTTCAGCTGGTCGTCAACCAGGTGCTCAAGGCCGGAGAAGGCCGTACCATTCGCGCTCAGCTGCAGCAGGTGATCGACCGCTATGTCAGCCCGGGCCTGGACGCGCCGGTGACGCTCGACTATCTGGGCGATGTGCCTGTCGACCCGGCCGTGCGCGAGGCGGTGCAGAAGCGTGAGTTGCTGCTCGAGGTCTACCCCGGCGCCCCCGCGGCGCAGGCCATCCTGGCGGTGGCGGCTCGCATCGCACCTTAGGGCGGTGCCCTGGGCGCTGCGCCCGATCGCCAAAAAGACAAAGGGCGCCTCGAAAGGCGCCCTCCAAGCCAGATCGATTGATCTGGTGTGCGTGCCTGTCAGGCCAGCGGGCGCCGACGGCGGGCGACGAAGGCCACCGCCGCCAGGCCAGCCAGCATCAGGGCGTAGGTCTCGGGTTCCGGTACCGGGGTCACGTTGACGACGTTGTAGTCGGACTGGTTGGTGCACACGCTTGTGCCAGAGCCACACAGGCCGCCGCTGAGACCCGTCAGCGCTTCGAACCTGATCGAGTTGATCGCCTCGTTGCCGAACGGGTTCCAGACCGTGATGGCACCGCCAGCGCCGCCCTGCGTGCCCGCTCCGCCGATGTAGTTCACCAGCGTGGAGTTCGTGCCATCAAACCATGTGGCGACATTTTCCGTCGCACCCGTGGTCAGGGTGTAGATCTTGCTGCCGTTGATGCCGTTGATGGTTATCTTGGCGACTTCATACACGTCGTTGTATTCGGGGCCGTTGAACAGCAGGCCGAGCGTGAAGCTGGCGATGGGCTTGGCTGTCGTGAAGGTCAGCGTGATGGACTCGCCAATGTCGATCTCACCATCGGTCGCACCCTTCACCCCGACGCCGGTGAAAGTGTTTTGAGTCTTCAGGTCAAGCGCTGCGGTTCCGGACAGCGCTGTGGCCTGTACGCTGAATGATGCGTTGTTGTTGGTCTCATAGTCCGTCTTGATGTCCTGACCCGTGATGGTCTGGCTCTGCACCGCGCCCAAGCTCAGTAGGGCGGCACTCGCGACGGCTGCTTTGAAAAGTTTCATTCGGTGCTCCGTGGATCTCGTGGCGAGGGCAATTCCTCACCGCTGATGCAGGATATCGGCGCCGCCACTGCTTTCCTCGTCCCTCCCCCCGGACGCGGGCCCCGTTTCGCCCCCCGCAAGTGGGGGTTCAGCGGCCTGCCAACAACACCAGCAGTGCGCCCGCGCCGCCGTCGGACGCGTGGGCCTGCGTAAAGGCGATAACCTGGTCTTTTTGCACGAGCCAGCGCTTGACTTTGTCCTTGAGCACAGGTTCGCGGCCGGGTGAACCATGGCCCTTGCCGTGGATGACGCGAACACAGCGAACGCCGTCGCGCTCGGCCACGCGGATGAAGTCGGCCAGGGCATCGCGCGCCTGGTCGCGGCGCAGGCCGTGCAAGTCGAGCTGGCGCTGGATGGTCCACTGGCCGCGGCGCAGCCTCGCCAGCACATCGCTGCCGATGCCTTCGCGCCGGTAGCTCAGTTCGGCGTCGGTATCGAGCAGGGTGCTGGCGTCGAATTCGTCCGACAGCGTGGCGGCCAGGGCCAGCGCTTCGTCGCGTTGGCGCTGCCGGGGTTCTGGCGGCACGGCGGGGCGAGGCAGGTCGGCGTGTTCGCCTTGAATCTGCGCCGTGACCGCGCCGATGGTGAGCCGGAAGCGGTCGCGCTCCAGGCGTTCGGCCGCGCGGGCCGCTGCCTGCGCGGCTTGCTGCGCAGCCTCATCACGTGCGGCCTGCGCGATGCGCTCCTTCAACGCCGCCAGACGGGCCAGATCGCGCGCGCGCATTTCAGAGCAGGCCGCGCTCGGCGAAGGACAGCACCGAGGCCGCGCCCACCACCAGGTGATCCAGCACCCGCACATCCACCAGCTGCAGCGCCGAGCGCACGGTCTGTGTCACGGACTCGTCGGCGCGTGAGGGTTCGGCCACACCGCTCGGGTGGTTGTGGGCCAGCACCACCGCGGCCGCGTTCAGGGCCAGCGCGCGCTTGACGATCTCGCGCGGGTGCACGCTGGTGTGGGCCAGCGTGCCATGGAACATCACCTCGAAGGCGAGCAGGCGGTGTTGGCTGTCCAGGAACAACACACCAAAGGCCTCGTGTTCCAGCGGGCGCAGGTGCAGCGCCAGATAGTCCTTCACGCGCTGCGGTGAGTCGAACAAGGCGCGCTCCGCCAACTCCTGTGCCAACACACGGCGTGCCATCTCCAGCACCGCCGCGATCTCGGCTCGTTTGGCCGGCCCCAGGCCCTTGACGGACTTCAGGGCATCCAGGTCGGCGTGAAGCAACCCGGCCAGGCCGCCGAAGCGCTCGAGCAGCGAATGCGCCAACTGCAGCACGCCCAAGCCCGGCAGGCCCGTGCGCAGCAGCAGCGCCAGCAACTCGGCGTCGGCCAGCGCGGCGGGGCCGCGGGCGAGCAGCTTCTCGCGCGGGCGGGCCTCGGCGGGCAAGTGGGTGAGGGAGGTCATGCGGCGGATCCAGGGCAGATCAAGCGGGCCCCGTAAACTCGCAGCTAGTCTATCGCTCCCTCCAGGCCACCGTGACCGCCATCCAACCGGGCTCCTTCCTGACCCTGCACTACCGCCTCGCCGGCCTGGATGGCAGGGCGGTGATCGACACCTTCGCTGGTCCGCCGGCCACCTTGTCGCTCGGCCAGGGTGAGATGGCGCCGGCCATGGAGGCGCGCCTGATCGGCCTGCCAGAGGGCGCGCAGCAGAGTTTCGAGCTCGGCGCCGGCGAAGCCTTCGGGCAACGCAACCCCGACATGCTGCAACGCGTGAAGCTGTCCTTGCTCAACGAGCTGGGCGACCCGCAGACGACCTATGCGGTCGGCGATGTGGTTCAGTTCCCCACGCCCGACGGGCAGGGCGCCTATGCCGGCGTGGTTCGCGAGGTCGGCGGTGACTGGCTGTTGTTCGACTTCAACCACCCGCTCGCGGGCCAGCCGGTGCGGCTGGATGTGCATGTGATCGGGGTGCTGTGATGCGTCTGGAAGAAATCGTCCTGGCCGAGCCGCGCGGCTTTTGCGCTGGCGTCGACCGCGCCATCGAGATTGTCGAGCGCGCCCTGATCAAGTACGGCGCGCCCATCTATGTGCGCCACGAGATCGTGCACAACACGTATGTCGTCAACGACCTGAAGGCCAAGGGCGCGATCTTCATCGAGGAGCTGTCCGACGTGCCCGCCGGCGCCACGCTGGTGTTCAGCGCCCACGGTGTCAGCCAGGCGGTGCGCCGCGAGGCCGCCGAGCGCGGCTTCTCGCTGTTCGACGCCACCTGCCCCCTCGTGACCAAGGTGCACGTCGAAGTCGCCAAGCTGCGCAAGGAGGGTTTCGAGTTCCTGATGATCGGTCACAAGGGCCATCCCGAGGTCGAAGGCACCATGGGTCAACTCTTCGACGGCATCTACCTGGTCGAGGATGTCGCGGATGTGGCGCATGCGCCCGTGCGCAACCCGGAGCGCCTGGCTGTGGTCACGCAAACCACCCTCAGCGTGGACGACACGGCCGACATCCTGGCCGCAGTGAAGCGGCGCTTCCCGAATGTGCGTGAACCCAAGCACCAGGACATCTGCTACGCCACGCAGAATCGCCAGGATGCCGTCAAGGTGCTGTCGCCCGAGGTCGATGTGGTCATCGTCGTCGGCAGCCCGACCAGCAGCAACAGCAACCGGCTGCGCGAGCTGGCCGAGCGCCTCGGCCGGCCCGCCTACATGGTCGACGATGCCGAGGCCTTGCAGCCGGCCTGGTTCGCCGGCGCGGTGCGGGTCGGCCTGACGGCCGGCGCCTCGGCGCCCGACATCCTGGTGCAGCAGGTGATTGCACGCCTGCGTGCCCTGGGCGCAGTCTCGCTGCGCAAGCTCGATGGTGTCGTCGAGACCGTCCACTTCCCGCTGCCCAAGGGCCTGGGCGACAAGTCAATGGCCGAGGTGGCGGCATCACGATCGCCTGGCTGACAGTTGCCGCGATGGTGCTGCCCCCGCGCGGGGGTGTGCGCCCTGAAAGACCTGACCCAAGAGACCCCTCATGCTCGATATCAACCTGCTGCGCCGAGACCTCGATGGCGTGATCGCCAAGTTCGAGGCGCGCAAGTCCCCCCAGCCCTTTCTCGACCGTGATCACTTCGCTCAGCTCGAAGCCGAGCGCAAGCACATCCAGGTGCGCACGGAAGAGCTGCAGGCGCAGCGCAACAGCCTGTCCAAGCAGATCGGTCAACTCAAGGCCAAAGGCCAGGACGTTAGCGCAGTGATGACCGAGGTGGCGGGGCTGGGCGAGGCTCTGGCCGCATCGACAGCGCGCAACGACGCACTGCAAAGCGAAATCGCAGCCGTGCTCATGGGCCTGCCCAACCTGCCGCACGACAGCGTGCCGCGGGGCGCCGACGAGAAGGGCAACCTCGAGGTGCGGCGCTGGGGCAGCTCGCGTGCGCTGGGCTTTCCGGCCAAAGACCATATCGACCTGGGCGCGCCGCTCGGCCTGGATTTCGACACCGGCGCCAAGCTGTCGGGCTCGCGCTTCACTTTCCTGCGCGGTCCGGCCGCGCGCCTGCACCGAGCACTCGCGCAGTTCATGCTCGACGTGCAGACCCAGGAGCATGGCTACACCGTGTGCTACACGCCCTACATCGTCAACCGGGAGATCCTCGAAGGCACCGGTCAGCTACCCAAGTTCAAGGACGACATGTTCTGGGTCTCGCGGGGCGGCGATGAAGGTGCAGAGCCGCAGTACCTCATCTCCACCAGCGAGATCTCGCTCACCAACAGCGTGCGCGAGCAGGTCCTCGATGCCGCCAGCCTGCCCATCAAACTCACCGCACACAGCCCGTGCTTCCGCTCCGAGGCCGGCAGCGCCGGGCGCGACACGCGCGGCATGATCCGGCAGCACCAGTTCGACAAGGTCGAGATGGTGCAGATCACGGCGCCCGAGCAGAGCGAGGCCGCGCTCGAAGCCATGGTCGGCCATGCCGAGGCCATCCTGCAAAAGCTCGAGTTGCCCTACCGCGTGGTGCTGCTTTGCACCGGTGACATGGGCTTCGGCGCCAGCAAGACCTACGACCTCGAGGTCTGGCTGCCGGCGCAAGACACTTACCGCGAAATCAGCTCCTGCTCCAACTGCGACGCCTTCCAGGCCAGGCGCATGCAGACGCGCTTTCGTCCCGTCGTGAATGGCCAGCCGGGCAAGCCCGAGTGGGTGCATACCCTGAACGGCTCCGGGCTGGCGGTCGGTCGTGCCATGGTGGCGGTGATCGAGAACCACCAGCAGGCCGACGGCAGCATCGCCATTCCCATCGCCCTGCGTCCTTACCTGGGCGGGTCCGACGTGTTGCGGCCATGAGTTCCGCGGCGGCTGCCGCGGCGTTGGCAGAAGAATTGCTGCGCGCCTACGACAGCCACACCTTGTTGGCGCTGCCCTCGGCGCGCACCGGGGGCCTGACCTTGGCCCAGGCATACGCCACGGCACAGGACATCCTGCACAAGCGCACCGCCCGCGGCGAGCGCGTGGCCGGCTGGAAGATCGGCTTCACCAACCGCGGCCTCTGGGATAGCTATGCCGTGCACGCGCCCATCTGGGGCCCGGTGTGGAACACGACCACCACCTTGCTCGACAGTCCGCAGGCCCGCCTTTCGCTCGGTGGCTCGTGCCAGCCCCGGTTGGAACCCGAGATCGTGTTCGGCTTTGCGCACGCCCCGCATGCGGGGATGTCATTCAGCAAGCTGCAGGCCTGTCTGGCCTGGGTTGCGCATGGCTTCGAGGTCGTGCACACCCACTGTGCCGACTGGCGCTTCAAGGCGGCCGACACGGTGGCCGATTTCGCACTGCATGGCCGCCTCATCGTCGGGCCGCGTCGGCCGGTGCAGGACTGGCCGACCCTGGCCGACGATCTCGCCGACCTGCAACTCACCCTGTCATGCGACGGTGCCGTCAAGGACCAGGGTACCGGTCGGGCGGTACTCGACGGACCGCTGCGCGCGCTTCATGTGTGGCTCCAGGCCATGGCCATCACGACGCCGGACTGGCGCCCTGCCGCGGGCGACGTCGTTACCACCGGTACGCTCACCGACGCCTGGCCGCTACTGGAAGGGCAGCACTGGCAAACCAGCGTGTCGGACACCCGCCTGCCAGGCTTGTCGCTGCGCATCGACCCCTGAAGGGCCTGCACTACAATCTCGACCTCTCCGCAGACCCCGGGGACACCAGGAAAGGTGGCAGAGTGGTCGATCGCGCCGGACTCGAAATCCGGTTTACTGTTATGCAGTAACGAGGGTTCGAATCCCTCCCTTTCCGCCAGAAGACTCGCGGCAACGAGCCCGACGAGCCCAGTGTCTCTAAAGCCCGGTGGGTCTGCGTTTCACCCTGGCAGCCCACCCAGACACTGCGCCATCGCTTGCGCCAGGGTCTGACGGTCATAGGGCTTGCCGAGCACCGGTGGGTCCGCCGGTGACGGCGCGCCGCCATCGCCGACCAAATGGCGCGAGTACCCCGACGTCAACAACACGGCCAGCCGCGGGTGGCGCTCCCGCACGCGTTGGGCCAGCGTGTGACCATCGATGCCGGTGCCCAGCATGATGTCGCTGAAGAGGAGGTCGAACGCGCACATGTCCGAGCCTTGCCCGAGTTCGATCAATGCCGCTTCGCCGCTGGCGCAGGCCACCACCCGGCACCCCAGGGACTGCAGGAAAGCCTGCGCCACCTGGCGCACTTCGAGATCGTCCTCGACCAGCAGCACGCGCAGGCCGCTGGGCAGGCGGGCGGTCGGCGCGTCATTGTCGCGGGCAGCGTCGCCGCCGGCCGGTGCGTCGCGCGCCAAGGCCGGGAGGTACAGAGTCAAGGTGGTGCCGGCGCCCGGTGCACTGTCGAGTTCCACATGCCCGTGCGACTGCTTGACGAAGCCGTACACCGTGGCCAGTCCCAGGCCGGTTCCGCGACCGACCTCCTTGGTCGTGAAGAAGGGCTCGAACGCGCGCTCGCGCACCTCGGCACTCATGCCGCTGCCGCTGTCGGTCAAGCTCAGCCAGACCCATTCGGCCAATGGCAGCAGGGTGTCAGTGTCCTGACCGAGGGCATCGCGCGTGCCGCGTGGCAGGTGGGTGGGCGAACCCACGCCGCAGCGCAGCAGCAAGGTGCCGCCCGCCGGCATGGCGTCGCGCGCGTTGACTGCGACGTTGAGCAGGGCCGACTCCAGTTGCACCACGTCGACCATGCAGCGCGGGCAACTGGCCGGGGTCTGCACGATCACCTGGATGTTTTCGCCCAGGGTGCGGCGCAGCATGTCTGCCAGCGAATTCAGCACCGCGATCGGATCCACGGCGCTGGGGTCCAGCGCCAGCCGCCTGGCAAAGGCCAGCAGCTTGCTGGTCAGGTCGGCGCCGCGCTGGCTGGCGCGGGTGGCTGCCGCCACGAGCTGACGGCTCAGCGGGTCGGCCAGCAGCGCAGGTTGGTCGGCCAGCAACTGCAGGTTGCCCAGGATCACTGTGAGCAGGTTGTTGAAGTCGTGTGCGACACCGCCCGTCAGCTGGCCCACGGTCTCCATGCGTTGTGCATGGCGCAGCTCGGTCTCGGCCTGGGCGCGGCGCAGGCTGGTCGAGAGCAGGTTGCTCAGCGACTCCAGAAAGGCCACCTCGTCCTCGCCGAATCGATGCGGCAGTGCTGACCACGTCGCCAAGGCGCCCACCACGCGTGTGCGGTCCACCAGTGGCACCACGATGCCACTGCGGGCGCCGGCTGGGCATTGGTCAGGGGGGAGTTCGAAGCGTTGCTCGAGCTCGGCTTGGTCGATGATCAGCGGCCTGCGCTGACGCAGGGCGACACCCAGGACGGCGTTCGGACCGCAGGCCGGTCGCAGCACGGCGACCGGGTCTCCCGACATGCCCATCGCGCTGACCATGCGCAGGTCGGCCTGGTCCGGCGTGAGGAGGTACACCGCCACGGCCTCGACGCCCAGGGCCTCCTGCACCGCCGCAGGAATTCGCTGAAGCAGTTCTTCGGGGTCGAGCGAGTCGACGGCGACGCGCCCGAGCTGAACACCGAAGCTGCCGTAGCGTGCCCGTTGCAAGGCCCGTTGCACCCGCGGGTAGGCGCCGATGCCGCGCAGCGACGCGACCACGAAGTCCTGGCCTTCGGCCTGCAGCGGGCTCAAGGCGATCTCGACCATCACCTCGCTGCCGTCGGCGCGCCGCGCCATCAACTCGAGGTCGGTGCCCATGGGCCGCGTCTGGGGTGCCTGCGCATAGCGATGGCGATGGCCGGCATGGCGAGCCGCGGCACGTGCAGGCACCAGCGCGTCCACCGATACGCCCACCAGCGCCGCGATCTCGTAGCCGAGCAGCGTGGCGGCGGCCTGATTGGCCATGACGACGCAGCCGTTCGCGTCGACCAGCAACACGCCGTCCGGGGTGGCCTCGAACAGGCCGCGAAAGACGCTGCCGGGAACGACCGCCATCACGCAGGCGGCCCAGCCACCAGCAGATAGCCCGCGCTGCGCACGGATTTCAGCAGTTGGGGCTGGGTCGCGTCGTCGCCGAGTTTCTTGCGCAGACGGCCGACCAAGACGTCGATGGCGCGGTCGAAGGGGGCGGCTTCGCGGCCGCGGGTCTGCTCGAGCAGGAAGTCGCGGGACAGCACGCGGCCGGCGTGCAGGACGAAAACGGTCAACAGGTCGAACTCGCCTGCGGTCAAGTCGATCTCGTTGCCGTCGGGTCCGAGCACGCTTCGCGCCGCGGTGTCGAGCGTGAAGCCGGCAAACGGGTGCCGCTCGGGCGCGAGCGGGCTGGGCGGCAGCCAGGCCGCCGCTGCCGGGGCGGGCTGGGTGCTGTCGGCCCCGGCGGTGCGGCGCAACACCGCCTTGACGCGCGCCAGCAGCTCACGCAGGTCGAAGGGTTTGGTGATGTAGTCGTCGGCGCCGATCTCGAGGCCGACCACGCGGTCCACCGCATCACCGCGTCCGCTGACGATGATCAGCCCCAGGCCCGAGGGTGCGCCGGTGTCGCGCAACTGCCGTGCGATGGCCAGGCCGTCTTCCCCAGGCAGGCCCAGATCGAGCAGCACCAGCGCCGGCGCATCCTGGCGCAGCAGGGCCAACAGATCCACCCCCCGGTGCAGCTCCGTGACGCGGTAGCCGTGGCTGCGCAGGTAGGTGCCGAGCAGCGCGGTGATGTCGGGCTCGTCGTCGAGCAGGGCGATGTGGGCGATGTGGGCGCTGGACACGGTCGGGAGTATGCCGCCGTCGCGGCCATCACCTCCCTCGCCCCATCGGCGGCCCGGCAAACCAGACCAGGCTTGCGCAGGATCAAGCTGCGGTGTGTCGAGTGAGCGCAAAGTCGCGCCGTCAGCGCCTGCTGACGTTAGCCGAGGAGATTTGCCATGCACCGTTCGACTGCGCTGCTGTGCCTGCTGGCCGGCTTGGCGATGACGGCTTGCGACAAGCCGGGGGCCTCGCCGACGGCCAACCAGCCCGCCGACGCAGGCGCAGCCGCCCAGGCCAGCAGCGGCGTGCGCAGCGACTTTGGCCCGCCGCAGGGCGAGCCGGTCAAGGCCGTGCTGACCAGCCCGCCGAAGGTGCCGCCGGCCACCGGCCGCACGGCGCCGGCCAAGGTCATCGTCGAACTCGAGGTCGTCGAGAAGGAGATGCAGATCTCCGAAGGCGTGAGCTACACCTTCTGGACCTTCGGCGGCACGGTGCCGGGCAGTTTCATCCGCGTGCGCCAGGGCGACACGGTCGAGTTCCACCTGAAGAACGCACCCGATTCGAAGATGCCGCACAACATCGACCTGCACGGGGTCACCGGCCCGGGTGGCGGCGCGGCATCGAGCTTCACCGCGCCGGGGCACCAGTCGCAGTTCACCTTCAAGGCCCTCAATGCCGGCCTGTACGTGTACCACTGTGCCACCGCGCCGGTCGGCATGCATGTGGCCAACGGCATGTACGGCCTGATCCTGATCGAGCCGCCCGGTGGCCTGCCGAAGGTGGACAAGGAGTACTACGTCATGCAGGGCGACTTCTATACGACGGGCAAGTACCGCGAGAAGGGGCTGCAACCCTTCGACATGCAAAAGGCGATCGACGAGAAAGCCACCTATGTGCTGTTCAACGGCGCGGAGGGCTCGCTCACCGGCGACAAGGCGCTCACCGCCAAGACCGGCGAGACGGTGCGGCTGTATGTCGGCAACGGCGGGCCCAACCTGGTGTCGAGCTTCCACGTCATCGGCGAGATCTTCGACAAGGTCTGGTTCGAGGGCGGCGCACGCTTCCAGGAGAACGTGCAGACCACCCTGATCCCGGCCGGCGGCGCGGCGATGATGGACTTCCATGTCGAGGTGCCGGGCAGCTACGTGCTTGTCGACCACTCCATCTTCCGTGCCTTCAATAAGGGTGCGCTGGCGATCATGAAAGTCGAGGGCCCCGAGAACAAGGCCATCTATTCGGGCAAGGAAGTCGACGAGGTCTACCTCGGCGACCGCGCCCAGCCCAACCTCGCGGCGGTGAGCGTCGCCGCCAAGTCGGCTACAAGTGGCGCGCTGACCGTCGAGGAGCAAATGAAGGCCGGCCAGGCGCTGTTCGCCGGCACCTGCTCCACCTGCCACCAGGCCAACGGCGCCGGGCTGCCGGGCGTGTTCCCGCCGCTGGCCAAGTCGGACTGGCTGGCGGCGAACCCGAAGAAGGCGGTCGACGTCGTGCTGGGCGGCCTCACCGGCCCGGTCAAGGTCAACGGCCAGGACTACAACTCCGTGATGCCGCCGATGAACCAGTTGAACGACGACGAAGTCGCCAACATCCTGACCTATGTGCTCGGCAGTTGGGGCAACGCCGGTGGCAAGGTCACCAAGGCCGAGGTGGCCGAGCGTCGCAAGACCAAGCCGGTGGTGGCGGCGGCGGGCCATTGAGGTGACGCGGGCAGGCCGCGTGCGCGCCCGGTGGCTGTGGTTCGCCTGCGCGTTGGCCGCGCCTGGCGCGCAGGCCACCGCCGCCGCCGCAGCCGCATATGCCCGCCTGCCCAGCGGCGAGTTCAGCTCGGTGCTGAAGTACGAAGACAGTGGCAGCCGCGTGCGCGTCGCGCCCTTCGCATTGATGAGCCTGCCGGTAACGAACGCCGACTATCTGGCTTTTGTGCGCACGCATCCGGCGTGGCGCCGCGATGCGGTGCCCAGCGTCTTCGCCGAAAGCCGCTACCTCGCGCACTGGGCCGGCCCGACCGAGCTCGGTGCCAAGGCCCTGCCGCAGCAGCCGGTGGTCTGGGTCAGCTGGTTTGCGGCCAGCGCCTACTGCAAGGCGCAAGGCGCCCACCTGCCGACCTGGTCGCAGTGGGAGTACGCCGCGGCGGCCGATGAGCGCCGCCGCGATGCGCGCAGCGACCCGGCCTGGCGCGAGCGCATCCTGGCCTGGTATGCGCAGTCGTCGAAGCAGGCCTTGCCGACGGTCGGCTTGCAGCGGCCCAACGCTTACGGCGTGCGCGACCTGCACGGCCTGGTCTGGGAATGGACAGACGACTTCTCGGCCCTGCTGGTCTCGGCCGACAACCGCGACCAGGGCGACCCCGACCGCCTGAAATTCTGCGGCGCCGGCGCACTGTCGATCAACGACCGCGACAACTACGCCGTGCTGATGCGCGTGGCGATGCTGTCGTCGCTCGAAGGCGCCGACGCCACCGCCAATCTCGGCTTTCGCTGCGCCCGTTGAAGGATTTCGCCATGCGCCGGATTCTCTGCACCCTGGCCCTGCTCGCCGTTGCCGCGACGGCGCAGGCCGTCCCCGCAGCGCTGCCACGCGATTCGGTCTACCAGCTCGACGCAGCGCTCACCGACCAGGCCGGCCGCCGCACCACGCTGGGCGCCAGGCGCGGCACGGCGCAAGTGGTGGTGATGTTCTACACCTCGTGCAGCTACATCTGCCCGACGATCATCGACACCGTGCTCGACCTCGACCGCAAGCTCGCGCCCGCCGAGCGTGCGCGCCTGGGCGTGTTGCTGATCAGCCTGGACCCGAGGCGCGACGACCCCGCAGCACTCTTGGCCACCGCCACCAAGCGCGGCCTGGATCTGGCGCGCTGGACCCTGGCGCAGCCGCAGGCCGCAGATGTGCGCGCCATCGCCGGCCTGCTCGGCGTGCGCTACCGCGTCCTGGCCGACGGCGAGCTCAACCATACCGGCGCCCTGGTCCTGCTCGACGCCGACGGCCGCGTCATCGCCAGCAGTGCCAAGACCAGTGGCGTGGTAGACCCATCCTTCCTGGCCCGCGTGCGCAGCGTGCTGGCGCGGCCCGCCAGCCCGGCACACTGAGCGCCCCTCGCTGCGCCCGCCGACCGCGCCGGATCGAGCTGCGCTCGCGGCAAAATCGTCGCCATGATCGCTGCCTTGCGCCCCCTGAGCCTGCTCCTGGCCGGGCTGATGGTGACCGGCTGCGTCACGCGCTCGGCCGACGTGGCGCCGCAAGCCGCCGACCCAACTCTGTTTGCTGCGCTCAATTGCGAGGCCCTGGACGACGAAGCCGACCGCATTCGCCAGCGTGCCGCGCGCCTGGCGTATGCGGTCGACGAGCGCTCCGGCAACAACATCATCGCGCTAAGCCTGGGTGTCACCGTCTTCTGGCCGGCATTGCTGGCCATGCGGCCACAGGGCGCAGACGCCGTCGCCCTGGCCCAGCTCAAGGGCCGCGATGACGCCTTGCGCGCGGCCCAGGCCCTCCGCGCCTGTCCGCCGCCGCCCGAGGCGTTGGCGCCGGACCGCGCCGCGGCGTTGCCGATTGCGCCGGGCGAGCGCCTGGTCTACGAGGAGCGGCCGCTGGCGCGCGGCCCGGCGCGCCAACTCGGTCTGCACCTGCAGGCGCTGCGGCGCAGCGAACTGGCGTTCAGCGCGCAGGGCAGCGGCCCAGGCCAGCCCTTCGTCTGGTTGCAGGACCCCTGGGGCAACCAGCCCGACTTGGCCAAGGGCAGCGGCTGGCTGCACTGGCAGCGCCTGCTGCGGCCGGACATGGTGCTGGGCGACGTGTTGGCCGGTGAGGTGTTCGGCGGCGACAGCGGGCTGGGCGGGCGCCTGCGCGGCCAGGTGGTGGCCGTCGGCGTGCAGACGGGTCTGGGCCGGCCCTTCGATGCGGCTGTCATCGAGCTGTATGGCGACGTGCCGCTGGCCGAGCACAGCACGCGCCTGGACGGTGTGATGGTGGTGGACCGCAAGAGCGGTGTGCTGTTGCGTCTGGAGTTGCGCAGCGGCAACCCCGAGTTCTCGTTGCGGCGGGTCCTGCTGCGCGTCGAAGCCCCTCCGGCCCCCTAGCCGCGGCGGCCTTGGGTTTACCTAGCTTTACGGGCCAGCCTTCAGCGCCTCACGCAAGGCGCGCATTCTCTGGTCATCGTCAACGTCTCAGGAGACCTCCCCATGACCCGAAACCCTTCACACCTGTTCACTCCCACCCGCTTGTTCGGCACGGCCTTGCTGGCCGCGGTGCTGGGGGGCGCGGCGCTCTCGGCCTGGGCCCAGCCGGCGGACCATGGCGGCCACGCGATGCGTGGCGCTGCAATGGGCGGCATGGGCGGCATGCCGATGCACGGCCGCATGGTCGAAAAAATGCTCGACAGCGTGAATGCCACTGCCGAGCAGCGCGCCCAGGTCAAGCAGATCACGGAGCGCGCCGCGGCCGACATGAAGGCCCAGCACGAGTCGGGCCGGGCGCTGCGCGAGCAGGGGCTCAAGCTGTTCACGCAGCCGGTGGTCGACGCCAATGCCGCCGAAGCGCTGCGTGCGCAAATGATGCAGCAGCACGACCAGGGCTCGCGCCGCATGATGCAGACGATGCTGGAAGTCAGCCGCGTGCTGACGCCCGAGCAGCGCAAGACCCTGGCCGAGCGCATGGCCAAGCGCGGTGAAATGATGCGTCGCCACCAGCAGGAGCGGCAGTCGCTCGAAGGCAAGCCGGCCACCCGCTGAGTCGCTTATGCTTTGGCGCCGCGAGCCCCGGCGAGCTGACTTGCCGGGGCCAACGGGCTTCCCCCTGCAAGCGACCTTCATGGCTTCTGCGCAACGCCTGCTGTTGATTGACGACGACGCACGCCTGGCGGGGATGGTGGGCGACTACCTGCGCAACGCCGGCTTCAGCTTGGATGTGGCCGCGACCTTGGCCGCCGGCCGCGAGCGCCTGAAGGCAGAGCCTTACGACGCCCTGCTGCTCGACCTGATGCTGCCCGACGGCGACGGCCTGGACCTGACCCGCGAGCTGCGCGCTAGCCCGCAGACCCGTCGCCTGCCCCTGCTGATGCTGACCGCGCGCGGAGAGCCGATGGACCGCATCGTCGGCCTGGAGCTCGGCGCGGATGACTACCTCGGCAAGCCCTTCGAGCCGCGCGAGTTGCTGGCCCGCGTCAAGGCCCTGCTGCGCCGCGCTCAACCCGAGGCAGCGGCGGACGAGGTGTTGCGCTTCGGGCGATTGGAAGTCGATCTCGGCGCACGGCAGGCGCGCATCGGCGGTGTGGGCTGCGAGCTCACGGGTCACCAGTTCGAGCTGCTCGCCGTGCTGGCCCAGTCGCCCGGCCGGGTGCTGTCGCGCGACCAGATCATGGACGCGCTGCGCGGTCACCCGATGGAGGCCTTCGACCGCTCGATCGACGTGCACATCTCGCGCATTCGCTCAGCGATCGAGGACGATCCCAAGAGCCCTCAGCGTGTGCTCACCGTGCGCGGCGTCGGCTATCTGTTTGCCAAGCGCCAGGACGCAGGCAGCGAGGCGTGAAGTCCCTCTACCTGCGCATTTACCTGACGGTGGTGGTGGCGCTGGCGCTGTTCGCCAGCGGCTCGGCCTGGCTGTTCCACCGCGAAGTGCAGGCCGAGCGTGGCCGCTTCGACGCCCAGGTCAACGAGCGCGTCGGCGCCTGGGCTGACCTGATACAGCGCTCGCTGCCGGCGGCCGACGCCGATCGCACGCAGCAGGCGGCAGCCCTGAGCGAGTGGTCACAACGCCTTCGCCTGCCCCTGGCGCTCGACGACAGCGAGGGCCGGCGCATCGGTGCCAGCGAGTCTTACCTGCGCCGCACCGCTGATCTGCCGCCGGGCCGGCATGGCGCGCCCGTGCGCCTGGACGACGGGCGCACACTGTGGCTGCTGCGCGCGCCGATGCAAGGTCTGCGCGCCGACGGCTCGATGCGGCCAGGCGCTGCCATGGCCTCAGCCGACGCTTCGCGGCAACCCCTGCTGCCGCCGTGGCCGCGCGGCGCGGCCCTGGTTGCGTTGCTGGTGCTGCTGTTCGCGGCGGTCGCGGCCGGCGCCTATCCGGTGGTGCGGCGCCTGACCCGGCGGCTGGAGAGCCTGAAGGGCGGCGTCGAGCGCTTCGGCGCCGGCGCCTTGGGCCAGCGCGTCGATGCTTCCGGCCATGACGAGGTGGCGGCACTGGGGGCCAGCTTCAACCAGGCGGCCGAGCGCATCCAGGCCCTGGTGCGTTCGCACCAATCGCTGCTGGCCAATGCCAGCCACGAACTGCGCTCGCCGCTGGCGCGCCTGAAGATGGCCTTGTCGCTGCTCGAGGACACGCCCGACAGCGCGCCGCGCGAGCGCCTCAAGAACGAGATTCGCACCAACATCGGCGAGCTCGATGCATTGGTCGAGGAGGTGCTGCTCGCCAGCCGGCTCGATGCCCAGGCGGTCGAGCCGGTACGCGAGGCGGTCGACCTGATTCCGATCGCCGCGGTCGAGGCGGCGCAGGTCGGCGCCGAGGTGCAAGCGGCGTCGCCCAGCCTCGTCGTGCACGGTGACGAGCGCCTGCTGCGCCGCGCCCTGCGCAACTTGCTCGAGAACGCAAGACGCTATGGCGAGGGCGGTGAGATCACCCTCAGCGCCGAACGAACGAGCAGCGTGCCTGCGCGGGCTGAGCTGCGCGTCTGCGACCGCGGCCCGGGCATTCCCGATGCCCTGAGGGAGCGCATCTTCGAGCCCTTCTTTCGCCTGCCGGGCCATGCCGAGCGCGAGGGCGGTGTGGGCCTGGGCTTGGCCCTGGTCAAGCAGATCGCCGAACGCCACGGCGGGCGCGTGCGCTGCGAGCCGCGCGACGGCGGCGGCAGTTGCTTCGTCCTCAGCCTGCCGTTGGCCTGAACCCGCGCCCGCGCGCGCCTGCTGCGCGGCAACTTGTCACAAGAAGTATCGGCAGCGTTAGCCGACCGGCACGGAGCGTGAGTTTTCACCGCGGCGTCTTCGCGTCGGCTTCCTACAGTGCGTCCATCGGCCTGCTGACACGGCCCTTCAAGGAGCGACTGACATGAGATCCATCTCCCTTCGCATGCTGACGCTATGCAGCCTGTTTGCCGCGGCGCTCGGGGCGGCGACGCCGACCTGGGCTGCAGACGGGACAACCGCGCCAGCCTCGGTCGCAGGCGAAAAGGTCGACAGCGGCCTGGGCGACCTGCCTCACTACCGTGCCTGGGCTGATCCGACAGGCAAGACCCCGATGCGGCCTGCGTCGGTGGCGGTCGCCGCCAAGTCCGCCTTGGCCGGCGAGAAGCAGGACAGTGGCCTGGGCAGCTTGCCGCATTACAAGCACTGGGGCGCCGCTGCAGGGCAGTTGCCGGCGGTGCAGGTGTCACAGGCACGCTAGACAGAGCTGCCACATTGGCGCCAGCGCGGCGCAGGCCCGCGTACACGGCCTCATGCCGAATCGCGTTCCACCGCGAAGCAATAAGCAACTGCTCTCGGCCCTTGGCGGGCGTTCGGCTTGTCTTGTTTTTTCGCCGCTGAGCGGCCTGCGTTGCCTGCCGGGTCCCGGCCCGGCGGCCGGGTAACTTTCATTTGCAGGGCCAAATGAAAGTCACCAAAGCAAAGGCCCTGAATACAAAGACATGCCTTACGTTCTGCACGCTACGGCACCGCGCCCAGCGGGCCACTTGGAGGCCCCGCTGCGACTCGTGGCGACAGCGCACTCGACGGGGCCTCGCTGCGCGTAGGCCCTGGCTCCAGCGGCAACGGCCGCGCTGCGGTTCGCTGGATCAGCGCGGGCGAGGCTTTGCGAAGCCCGTGCCGCCGAGCGGGCTGCAGCCTGGGTACGCAGCGGAGTCTCCAAGTGGCCCGCTGGGCGCCGGGCCGGCGCGCGAAGAACGCACTGAGAGGTGGTGCATTGAGGGCCTTTGCTTTGGTGACTTTCATTTGGCCCGACAAATGAAAGTTACCCGGCCGCCGGGCCGGGACCCGGCAGGCAACGCAGGCCGCTCAGCGGCGAAAAAACAAGACAAGCCGAACGCCCGCAAAGGGCCGAAGGGCGCCAGTCAGATTGACGCGACGAAACGCACTTTCGTCTCAGTGCGGCCGGGCGGCCTTGTCCTGCGGCTGGCGCAGCACCCACAGCAGCAGCACTGTGAGGCCCAGCGCGGCTGCAGCCAGCCCGGTGGTCGAGGCCATCCAGTAGCCGAGCGCACCTTGCCATGCCGCAGGCACCTTGCCGCCGACATTGAAGGCCAGCATGTAGCCACCGCCCATGCCCAGGCCCCAGATCGAGGCGGCATAGATCAACAGCGGCACCGTTGCGATGCGCCAGGCGCGCAGTACGAAGGCCGCAGCGATCTGCATTGCATCGACGAAGTGAAACACGGCCACCCAGGCCAGCAGGGGCAGCGCTGCGGCGACGATGGCCTCGTTGCCGGTGTACAGGCGCACGATGGCCTCGCGCGCGAAGAACACGGCGCCGCCAAGGCCCAGTGCGCAGACCGCGGCCAACTGCATGCCGTGCCAGCCGATGCGGCGGGCTTCGCTGGTTTCGTGGGCGCCGATGCGCTGAGCGACCAGGGCGCAGGTGGCATTGCCAACGGCCAGCGGCAGCATGAAGAGCAAGGAGACCAGGTTCGCGGCAATCTGGTGCCCCGCCACGGCATTGACGCCGATGCGGGCGATGAAGAAGGCCATGAAAGCGAAGCCGGTGACCTCGACCAGGATCGACCCGCCCATCGGCACGCCGAGCTTGAGCTGGGCCCACAGGGCAGGGCGGTCGGGCCGATTCAAGCCGTGCCCGGTGATGGCGAACCGGACATAGAACGAGTCACGTCGAAGCACCTGCCAGGCCACTGCCAGCTGACACCACAACACGATGCAGGTGGAGATGCCGCAGCCGGTCACCCCCAGTGCCGGCAGCGGCCCGGCGCCGAACACCAGCAGCGCCGCCAACGGAAGCTTCAATGCCAGGGCGCCGAGCTGGATCGCCATCACCACCTTGGGCCGTGACACGGCGTTGTTGAAGCCGCGGAACGCAGAGAACAGCAGGGCCGCCGGCAGCGAGAGCGCCAGCGCCATCAGGTAGCCGCGCACCTTGGCCTCGACGTCCGGTGTGGCCTGCGCCAGCGCCAGGAAGGGCGCCGGCAACAAGAGCACCGTGCAACCCAGCAGCGAGACGCCGAGCGCCAACCACACCGCCTGGTGCAGTTGCTCGCCCGCCGCGGCGTAGCGCTTGGCGCCGAACAGCTGGCCGGCGATCGGCCCGACCGCCAGGACGATGCCCGCCAGGCCGATGAAGGCGGTGATGTAGGCCGCGCCGCCGATCGCCAGTGCGGCCAGGTCGGCGGCGGCATGGCGGGCCACCAGGGCGGTGTCGATGGTGGCGAAGGCCACCGTGGACAGCTGGCCGACCAGCACCGGCCAGGCCAGCGCCGCGATCCGGTTCGTGCTCTCTCGCCGAGTGATGCGCTCGGGGGTGGACGGCGACGTGGTCAAGCGGTGGCGCGCGGCACCGGGTCAGCGAAGGCGGCCGCATCCGGGTGGTCGGCGCCGGTCGCGATGCGCGCCCGCTCTGAATAGCGGTTGAAGCGCCAGGCGGTGGACTCCATCGTGATGCGGCGCCAGACCACGCGCTTCTCGGCCGGTGTGAGCACCGGCCACTGCTGCACTTCGTCCTCCCTGCGGCCACAGCCCTTGCACACGGCGTCGCCCTGGGCCGTGGAGCAGATGGCAATGCAGGGGGCGTCGGGCGTGCTGGCGTACCAGTCGAGCCAGGCCTGCTTGGCCCCGGCAGGCATGGAGGCCTCGTCGCATTGCGCCTCGTGGTAGTACACCATCAGGGCGTAAACCTCTGCCAGCGCGCGCACCTCGGCGCAGGCCGTGATGCCGTCGGGGGAGGGTGAGCGCTCGCGCCACCAGTTGATGGCGCGCTCGATGTCAGTGATGTGGATGCCGGCCATGGGGAGTGCTGCGAGGGGCGCGAAGCATAGCGCCCTCGGCGGCCGGAGCCGCCGTCGGCTTACTTGGTGCTGTAGTTCGCCGGCAGCCAGCGGTAGCCCTTGCCGTCGTGGCGCAGCTGGCCGATGCCGGGGAAGGCGACGTGGGCGATGGCCACATAGTAGCCCGCTGCGGCGGCGTCGGCATAGGCCTTCTTGCGCTGCGGTGCGGCGGCCTTGGGGTCGACGTCGAACTGGATCGTCACCGAAGGGTCGGCGAACTGCACCGCCGCCACGTGCATCAGATCACCCCACACCACCAGCTTCTGGCCCTGGCTCTCCACCACGTAGGCCGCGTGCCCCGGCGTGTGCCCGCGCGTGGCGTAAGCCCGGATGCCGGGCACCAGCTCGGTGTCGCCATCGAAGGGCTTGAACCTGCCGGCGTCGACGTAGGGCTTCATCGACACCATGGCGCCTTTGAAAAAATCCTTCATGCCGTCGGGCGCCTTGTCCATGGTTGCCTGGTCGAGCCAGAAGCCGGCCTCCTTCTTGTCGGCGCGCACGGTGGCGTTCGGGAACACGGCCTTGCCGTCGGCCGAGGTGATGCCGCCCACGTGGTCGGCGTGCATGTGCGTGATGTAGACCTCGTCGACCTGCTCCGGGGCGTAGCCGGAGGCCTTGAGATTGGCAACCAGCTTGCCCAGCGTCGGGCCGAACAGGCCTGCCGCGCCGGCGTCGATCAGCACCAGCTTGCTGCCGGTGTTGATGAGGTAGCCGTTGACCGAGGTCTCGACCGGCACCTTGAGGTAGGCGCGCATCAATGCCGCCTGCACCTTGGCCGCCGTGGTGTTGGTCAGCAGCTTGTCCACCGGCAGGTCGACGGTGCCGTCCGACAGGGCGGTGACTTCGAAGGCGCCCAGCGTCATGCGGTACCAGCCGGGGGCCTGTCCCTTGGCGGGCGGGGCGGCGGCGTGGGCCAGGGTGGCACCGAGCAGCAGCGCGCTGACAGTGATCAAGCGTCTCAGGGATTCAAGGGTGCGTTGCATGGGAACTCCGTCGGTCGGGGGTGCAGCATAGCGAAACAACGCTGCACTCGCTGGCGCGCACGCTGGCGCGTCTGTGCCGGTCCGCGCCGCTCGCGCGTGCCAGACAATCGGGCCATGTCCGACGACGCCGTCCCCCACAAGCGCCGCGTGCGCTACGTTGGCACGCACCCGCGCCGCTTCGAGGAGAAGTACAAGGAGCTCGACCCCGCGCGCCACGCGGCAGAGCTGCACAAGGTGATGGCGCGCGGGCAGACGCCCGCCGGCATGCACCGGCCCATCTGTGTCGCGGAAATCCTGCAGGCGCTGAACCCGCAGCCCGGCGAGGTCGGTCTGGACGCAACGCTCGGCTTCGGCGGCCACACGCAGGAACTGTTGCCGCGCGTGTTGCCGGACGGGCGCCTGTTCGGCATCGACGTCGACCCACTCGAGCTGCCGCGCACCGAGGCGCGGCTGCGCGCTGCTGGTTTTGACGCAGCGGCCCTGGTGGTGCGGCAGCAGAACTTCGCGTACATCGACAGACTGCTGCCCGAGGCAGGGGGCGGCTTTGACTTCGTCCTTGCAGACCTCGGTGTGTCCTCGATGCAGATCGATAACCCGGTGCGTGGCTTCAGTTTCAAGACCGACGGTCCGCTCGATTTGCGCCTCGATCCGGGCAGTGGCCTGCCGGCCTCGATGCTGCTGTTGTCGTTGACGCGGCCGCAATTGCGCGACGTGCTGGTCGACAACGCCGACGAGCCACTGGCCGTGCCCCTGGCCGCGTCCCTGCAAGGCCAGTACCTCGAAACCACCGCCCAGTTGGCCGACCTCGTGCGCCGCACCGTGGCAGCGGCCCTGCCGCGCAAGATGCCGGACGACGAGCGCGAGGCAGAGATCCGCAAGACCCTGCAGCGCACCTTCCAGGCCCTGCGCATTGCCGTCAACGACGAGTTCGGCGTGCTCGAGCGCTTTCTCGCCTTGCTGCCGGCGTGCCTCAAGCCGGGTGGCCGGGTCGCCATCTTGAGCTTTCACTCCGGCGAGGACCGCCGGGTGAAGAAGGCCTTCCAGATCGGCGAACGCAGCGGCGTGTTCGCCAGTGTGGCGCCGGATCCGATCCGGCCCTCCTTCGAGGAGCGTCGCGCCAACCCGCGCTCGAGCTCGGCCAAGCTGCGCTGGGCGATCAAGGCCCGCCCTTCTTGAGCCTGCGGCGCAAGACCGCTGATCAGGCCGTGGCCACCGAGGCCTGGTTCGCCGCCCGCGCCTGGTCGCCCTTTGCCTTCCAGCGCGACGTCTGGGCGGCCATGGCTGACGGGCAGAGCGGCCTGTTGCATGCCACCACGGGCAGCGGCAAGACCTACGCGGTCTGGTTCGGTGCCCTGCAGCGGGCCGCCGCACTGGCCCTTCCGGCCACCGGCCGTGGGGCGCCGCCCCTCGGCGTGCTCTGGCTGACGCCGATGAAGGCCTTGGCGGCGGACACCACGCGCGCCCTCGAAGCCGCCCGCGCAGACCTGGTGCCGTCCTGGACCGTGGGTCAGCGCACCGGCGACACCGCCAGCGCCGAGCGCGCGCGCCAGGACAAGCGCCTGCCGACTGTGCTGGTGACCACGCCCGAGTCGCTGTCGCTGTTGCTCACCCGCGCGGCCGCCGCGCCGGAGCTGGCCGGCGTGCACAGCGTGATCGTCGATGAGTGGCATGAGTTGCTCGGCAACAAGCGCGGGGTGCAGGTGCAGCTGGCCCTGGCGCGACTGCGGCGGTGGAACCCGCGGCTGGTGGTGTGGGGCCTGTCCGCCACCTTGGGCCAGCTTGACCAGGCCATGAACGCTCTGTGCGGCACGCCGGCGCGCCTGGTGCAGGGCCGGGTCGACAAGGCCCTGGTCATCGACACGCTGTTGCCTGCCGAGCCGGGTCGCTTCTCGTGGGCGGGCCACCTCGGCGCGCAGATGCAGCAGCCGGTGGTCGACGAGATCGAGCGCACGATGCGCGAAGGCACGGGCTCCACCCTCGTCTTCACCAACGTGCGCTCGCAGGCCGAGATCTGGTACCAACTGCTGCTGGCCGCGCGGCCGGAGTGGGCGGGGCAGATTGCGCTTCACCACGGCTCGCTCGACAAGGGCGTGCGCGCCTGGGTCGAGGCCGGCCTGAAGGACGGCAGCCTGCGCGCCGTGGTCGCCACCTCCAGCCTGGATCTGGGCGTCGACTTTCTGCCGGTGGAGCGCGTGCTGCAGATCGGCAGCGCCAAGGGCGTCGCCCGGCTGCTGCAGCGTGCCGGGCGCAGCGGCCATGCGCCCGGCCGCGCCAGCCGCGTCACCCTGGTGCCGACCCACACGCTCGAGCTGGTCGAGGCCGCGGCCGCACGACGTGCCGCTTTGGCTGGGCAGGTCGAGTCGCGCTTCTCGCCGGCCAAGCCGCTCGACGTGCTGGTGCAGCACCTGGTGACGGTGGCCCTCGGCGGCGACTTCGACGCCGATGCGAACCCGTGCACGGGCTTCCGTGCAGACGCGCTGTTCGACGAGGTGCGCAGTGCCTTCGCCTACCGCGAGCTGACGCGCGACGAGTTCGACTGGGCCCTGGCCTTCGTCGAACGTGGCGGCGACAGCCTGGGTGCCTACCCGCAGTACCACCGGGTGGTGCGTGGCGACGACGGCCGCTACCGGGTGCCGGATCGCGGCATCGCCATGCGCCACCGCCTGCAGATCGGCACCATCGTGAGCGACGCGGTGATGCAGGTGGCGTGGTTCTCGGGCGGGCGCATCGGCAGCGTCGAAGAGAGTTTCATCGCCCGCTTGAAGCCGGGTGACTGCTTTGTCTTCGCCGGCCGCGTGCTCGAGTACGTGCGCACCCACGACATGACGGCCCTCGTCAAGAGGGCCAGCAAGGCCAAGGGCGTCGTGCCCGCCTGGGGTGGTACCAAGATGGCCTTGTCGGAGGCCATGACCGGGGCGGTGCTCGAACTGCTGCAGGGGGCCGCCCAGGGCCGCTTCATCGAGCCAGAGATGCAGGCCGCGCAGCCGATGCTGCTGGCCCAGCGGCGCCTGTCGCAGCTGCCGCAGCCCGGCGTGCTGCTGGTCGAGCGCCACACCTCGCGCGAAGGTCATCACCTCTTTCTCTACCCCTTCGGGGGCCGCAATGTGCACATCGGTCTGGCGCAGTTGTTGGCGTGGCGCCTGGCCCGCACACAGCCGAACACGTTCTCGCTGTCGATCAACGACTTCGGGCTCGAACTGCTATCGGTGCAGGCGGTGGATCCGACGCCCCTGCTCGACGGCAGTGCCTTCAGCGCCGACGCGCTGCTGCCCGATGTGCTGGCCAGCCTGAACTCAGGGGCCTTGGCGCAACGCCGCTTTCGCGAGATCGCCCGCGTCGCCGGCCTGGTGTTCGGCGGCTACCCCGGGGCGCCCAAGAGCATGAAACAGGTGCAGGCCTCATCCAGCCTGTTCTGGGAAGTGTTTCGCAAATACGACGCCGGCAACCGTTTGCTGACCCAGGCCGAGAACGAGGTCCTGGCGCAGGAGCTGGAGCTCACCCGGCTGACCGCCACGCTCGCGCGCATGGCCGGCCAGCGCGTGGCGCTTGTGGATCTGAAGGTGCCGAGCCCGTTTGCACTGCCCTTGATGGTGGAGCGCTTTCGCGAGGCGCTGTCGACCGAGAAACTGGCCGACAGGCTGGCAAGAATCCTCGCCGAGGCCCACGCCGTGCTCGACGAAGCGCCTGCCACCGCACCACGCAGGCGAAAATCGCGCTGACCATGGGACGTTTCACCGACCTCTTCAGCCTCGCCAACCGCGCCCGCCTGGCCACGCTGCTGCTGGCCTTGTGGAAACTGTTCAAGCACCCCGATACGCCCTGGGCACCGAAGCTGGTGGCGATTGCGGTGCTGGCCTACGCGGTCAGCCCGATCGACCTGATCCCGGATTTCATTCCGGTGTTGGGTTTGCTCGACGACCTGGTCTTGTTGCCCCTGGGCGTGGCGTTGGCGGTGCGCTTGACGCCCGCCGCCCTGTGGCAGGCCAGGTTGGCGGAGGCGCAGGCCAGCGCTGAGAAGCTGCCGCGCATCTTCTGGGGTGTGGTGTTCGTCCTGGTGGTGTGGTTGCTGTTGTTGGGCGGCTTGGGCTATGGCCTGTGGTCACTCGCATTTGCAGGGAGCGCAACATGAACAAAGCATTCATCGGCGTCTTGTTGGCCAGCTTGGCCTTGGGCGTGATGGCCGCGCCCAAGAAGGCTGCGGCGCCGGCCAAACCTGTCGTCATCGAGGGCAGCGTGAGCCGCGTCGTCGATGGCGACACGCTGTGGGTCAAGACAGAGGGCGACGGTGAGCCGCCGGTGGTGGTGCGCCTCGAAGGCATCGACGCCCCCGAGAGCTGCCAAGCCGGCGGCGCCGAGGCCACCGCGGCCTTGACTGCGCTGGCCCTCGGCCGCAGCGTCAGCGTGCGCGTGGTGGCGCGCGACGAGCACGGCCGCACCGTTGGCAAAGTGTTCGACGGCAAACTCGATCTCGGCGACCGCATGGTGCGCGACGGCCAGGCCTGGTCCTCACGTTACCAATACGACCGCGGCCCCTATGTGGCCGAAGAGCGCATGGCACTGGCGCTCAAGCGCGGCCTGCACGGCGCGGGCGGCGCGATCCAGCCGCGCGATTTTCGCAAGCAGCATGGGCCCTGCGAGGGCGCTGCCCACAAGACCGCTACCGCCGCGCCTGCGGCAACGCTGGCAGGCATGGGAGCGGCCTTTTCGCCCAAAGCCGCGCGCTGCGATGCGCGCCTTTACTGCTCGCAAATGACCTCCTGCGCCGAGGCCACCTGGTTCCTGAACAACTGCCCCGGCGTCAAGATGGACGGCGACCGCGACGGCGTGCCGTGCGAGCAGCAGTGGTGTAGCAAGTAGGTGCCCGTTCGGGCGCGACTGCAACCCGCCAGCGGCTCAGTGAGTCAAGTCGCCAACCCCGCCAGCCACCCCTGCGCGCTGGCCACTTCCACCCGACCATGCTGCGCGGGTTGGCGCAGCGCGGCGACGATCTGCACCGCGCGGGCGGGTGCGAAGCGTTCGGCCATGCGGTGCAGGTAGGCGCTGGGGGTGGCGTCGCTGAGCTTGACCTCCACCAGGTCGGTGATTGTGTCGCCCTCGGCCAGCACGAAGTCGATTTCGTGGCGCTCCTTGTCGCGGATGGTGTGCAGCGTGATGGGCTTGCCCTCGGCGTCTTGCCGGTAGTGGCAGTGCTTGAGCAGCATCGCGGCCACCGCGTTTTCGAGCTTGATGCCTTCGTCGCCGATCGCCAGGCCGGTGTCCAGGAAGTAGATCTTGGCTTCCTTGAGCAGGCTGCGCGCTACGTCGCGGTGCCAGGGCGTGACGCGAAAGACGATGTACAGCGCCTCGAGGATTTCGATGTAACGCGCAGCCGTGGTGGGTGAGATTTGCAGCGCTTGCGCCAGGCTGGACACACTCAGCGGCGAGCCCACTCGCTCGCGCAGCATCGTGAACAGCAATTGCAGGGCACGGACTTCATGCACGCGCGAAAAGTCGAGCACGTCCTCGCGCACCAGGTCGGTGGCGTACTGCGCGCGCCAGCGGTCGGCATCGGTGGCCAGCTCGGTCAGGCAGGGCTCGGGGAAGCCGCCGCGCTCGAGCAGGCGGGCCAGGGCTTGGTCTGCACTCACGCCGTGCGTGGCCATGAGTTCGCGCACCGAGAAGGGATGCAGGCGCCAGGCTTGATACCGGCCGGCGAGAGATTCGCCGCCCTGCCGGAACGTGTCCATGCGCGCGCTGCCGGTGACGAGCATGGCCTGGCCCTTGGCGCGCCCGTCCCAGGCGCCCTTGAGAAAGGCCTTCCAGTCGCGCATCTTGTGAATCTCGTCGAAGACCAGCAGCCGGGCCTTGGGCGACCAGGCATGTTGGCCGATGAGCAGGCGATCGGCCGGCACGTCCCAACTGAGATATTGGGCGGGCTCGAAGCCGGCCATCAATTGCCGAGCGAGCGTGGTCTTGCCGGCCTGGCGCGCGCCGGTGAGGATGACGAGCTTGCGCCCGAGGTCGCGGCGCAGTGCGGCGGCCAGTGCCCGGCTCGACGATTCTTCAGTCATCTGGAAAACAGTCTAGACTATTTTCCAGTGTGCTGCAAAATAGTCAGGGCTTTGCCTGCATCAAGGTGTGAGTCATGGGCGAGCACGCATCAGCGTGCTCTTGCCGAACAGCGACTCGATCAAATCCACCGCCAGCTCGGCCGTCTTGTTGCGCACATCGAGCGCGGGGTTCAGCTCCATCACGTCGAGGCTGGCGAGCTTGCCGGTATCGGCGATCATCTCCATGCACAACTGGGCTTCGCGGTAGCTCGGGCCGCCGGGCACGGTGGTGCCGAC